>JBAXNI010000024.1:0-29887 GCA_037133835.1 Comamonadaceae bacterium
TCGGGCTTGAAGCCGACGCTCACCGCGCCGTCGGGCCACACCACCACCGGGCGCTTGATGATGCTGGCTTGCGTCAGCACCAGGGCACGGGCGCTGGCGGCATCCACCACGGCAGTTTGTGCAGCGCCGTCAAGCTTGCGCCACGCAGTGCCCTTGCGGTTGAGCAGCGTTTCCCAGCCCACGGCTTGTAGCCAGGCATCCAGTTGCGCCGGCGGCACGCCCTGCTTCTTGAAATCATGAAACTGATGGGGCACAGTGTGCTCCGTGAGCCAGGCGCGCGCCTTCTTGACGGTGTCGCAGTTGGGGATGCCGTAGAGGGTGATCATAGAAACCCTTGTTGTGTCTAGTTTTTTGTGCGGGGGCAATTTGCGCCAGGATCGTCCACCGGTACGAACCGGATGCGTCGACCGGCGATGTCGAGATCTTTCAGGGTAGGCGGCACAAGTGCAAACTCACCCGCCCGGAGCTTGTCGCGAAACGGTGCGCACCTGGCGAAATCGTGGGGCAGCATGGCAGTCAAATGCCAACGGCCATCCTGGCCCTGCGAAAACAGGGCAGCTTGAGCGCCGTCGCTGTCTTGCCCTACAACCAGCAAGGAGGTTTTTGAATCACCATCTGACTCAATGGCGTAGACATCACAAACCGTAGCCCGCTTCTTGAAGCAGTTCGGCAGGCGCCATGGGGTGGACTCTTTGCGCCAGTCCTGAGCCAAAAATGATTCGGGTAACTGCTTGTCCTTGGGCCAGAACTTCAGATTGGCCCGCAGGTCAGCAAACGTCGGAAGTACGCCGGTTCTCTCGCGTGGGGTCGTCTTCTCCAGCGACTGGGCTGCCTTGATCTGCAGCAGCGCAGCATCGCGGCTTTGCGCGTTGTTCTTGAGCTGCTCCAGTGCCGCGCTGCCGTAGCGCTTGCCTTCGAATCTTAGATAGTCAAAGTCAAAGTTATCCGCCCTTTGCTGGCCATTTTCCAGCCGTGCCATTTGATTGGCAACGGAGATTCTGGCCGGGTCGAGTATGGGAGAGAACAGGGCCAAGAGCACCGCCAGGATGATGAAGGCGGTTGTGATATTGACGCTCGCAATCGGCGCCAACCAGCCCGACTGTCGGCTGGCGGCCCAGGCGTAGCCAAGCGCATAGCAGCTCGCCACGAGCAGGCAGCAAGCAGCGATGACGCGGTCGGTCGTCCAGCCGTATTCGGCAACACGCAAACCGAGCGCGTAGATGGCGATGCCAACCAGGGGCAGCAGCAAGCCGCAGGCCAGTCTGGCGCCGATGCGCAGGACGCGCGCTACCTGGTCTGCTATCGCACCGTTCTGAAATGCAGTGTTGATCAGGATCACCAAAACCGCCGCAGCCGACAGGAGCAGGGCGGTTGCATGGCGGGTGGCCCACAGGTGCTCCATTCCGGTGAAGGGCATACTGGCCAGAAACCCCCCAATGATGATCACCGTGGCCGGCAAGATCCATGACAACAAGACCAGCAGCAGGTTGCGAATCCCTTGCACAATGGCAGGTCGCACATCGGTCAGGTGCAGCGCGCAGGCAAACGCGAAAGCCGTAACAGGAATGGCGAACCAGGGCTCCTTCAGCAAGTCGCTGAAGAAACTCAGTTGAATCAGCTTGAACATGGCGCCACCCAGCCCCAAAACCGCCCAGGAGGCACCGACAAACAGGGCGGAAAACTGGATCTGAATCAGCAGTTTCCAGGCGCTGTCGAAGTAGCCCGTATAGCTGGCGATCCTTCGCCGCTCGGCGGCCGATGCAAGTATCAGGCTGTGCGCGATGTAAAAACCGCCAGCGCCAAACAGCCATAGCAAAGGCGACGGGTAAGGTGCCCTGGCGAGATTGTGGCCGTAGTCCGCACTTGCCGGTGCACCGATGTTGCGCCAGATGTCATAAAAACCAAGACTGGCGACTATCACAGTGGCCAGCAGCATCCATCGCCACAGACTCCTGCTGGGCAGATGACCCAGCGCCGACATCAGCAGCACCGGGATAAAAAAGGATACAAGAAGCAGAGGGGCAAACAGCAGCGGATCGCTTGCTGGCCAGCTCAAGTCTTTTGCCGCGTGGTACAAGAAGTACAGGGTGCAACCTTGCACAAGGCCTACGCCCAATCTGACCAGCGCAATCTGCGAACTTGCCAGTGAACGGGCAGTGCCATCTTCGGTGTGGAGGGTCGTTTGAGGCATGAAATCTCCTCAGTCAGGTTTGAATCCATTTTGCCGCCACGCTTCAAACACCGCAACGGCAACCGCGTTTGACAGGTTGAGGCTGCGCTGACCTGAGCGCATCGGCAACTTCAGGCACTGCGAGGCGCTGAAGGATTGGCGTACTGCTTCGCTCAGACCCCGCGTCTCGGCACCAAAAACCAGCCAGTCACCACCTGCGAACTGCATGTCGTGTACGAGTCGGCTGCCACGCGTGGTCAGCGCGAACATGCGCTCAGGTGGTGGATGTTCCGTGTCCAGGAAAGCCCGCCAGCTGGCATGGCGCTTGACTTCGGCGTACTCGTGGTAGTCCAGTCCAGCGCGGCGCATGTGTTTGTCGTCCATCGAAAAGCCGAGCGGCTCAACCAGATGCAAGGTGCAGCCAGTGTTGGCCGCCAGCCGGATGATGTTGCCCGTGTTGGGCGGGATTTCGGGTTCGACAAGAACGACGTTGAACATACCTGAATTGTGGCAGCGTGATGATGGCGGTGGCGCCGCGCATGGGGACACTACTCCGTTCGTGCGATTACCAATCCGGTGATGTGGGCAGCACCGGCGGCGCGCAGTACCCGGGCCGCGCCAAACAGCGAAGCGCCGCTGGTCATGACATCGTCGACCAGCACCAGACGTGCCCCTTTGATCCGCACGTGCTGCAATGGATCGACCGCAAAAGCGTCGTTCAGGCTGTTCAGACGAGCGCTGCGCCGCAGCGAACTCTGAGGCGCCGTGTCCTTGATGCGCAGCAGCAGTCGACGCACGGTTTTCTCCGGTGCGAGCTGGCGTGCCAGCAGCAGTGCCTGGTTGAAGCCTCGCGTTTGCAGTCGTGCGTCTGAGAGTGGCATGGGCAGCACCAGGTCGGCTGCGTCCAGTGCCGGTTCCACCCAGGGCGTGCTGCGCAGCAGCAGGCCCAATGCGCTGGCGCGCCCGGGATGTTCGCGAAATTTGTAGCCAACGATCAGGTCTGACCAGGGATACTCATACGAGACCGCTGCCAGACACTGGTCCAGTGGTGGCGGATGCTTGATGCACTCGCCGCATTGTTCCACGGCGGCTGTCAGCGCCAGTGCACAACTTCGACAGCGCGGACGGGGCTGTGCAAAACGGTTGACGCAGGCTTCGCAAATAGTCTGGCTGGGCCAGGCATGACAGACCAGGCACTGGCTTGGCAGTGCATCGAACAGCCTTTGGACGGTTCGCTGGAACATGGAGTCAATATACTCTGCCACTTCGCTCCTTCCCATATCATGTCCACCCAGTCTGTGCCCACCATCGATCCTGCTGCGGTGCAGCGCTGGCAGCGCATGCCGGCCAGCACGTCGCCATGGCTGCACGAGGAAGTGGCGCGGCGCATGCAGCAGCGCCTCGACTGGATCAAACCGCAACCGCAGAATTGGGCCCATTGGGAGCCGGTGCGCGGCGGTCTGCAGGCGCATGCGGCTCTGACAAAGCGCTACCCCGATGCAAGTTGTTATGTGACCGAGTTTCAGGCTGATCGCCTCCGTTTTGCGGCCAGTGCGGTGGCCAAACCATGGTGGCATCCCGCCGCCTGGCGTGCCAGGCGGGCGCGACTTGATGCGCCGGCCGAAGGAGCAGTACAAATGCTGTGGTCAAACAT
Source organism: Comamonadaceae bacterium (assembly GCA_037133835.1). GTDB lineage: Bacteria > Pseudomonadota > Gammaproteobacteria > Burkholderiales > Burkholderiaceae_C > Rhodoferax. Next base: position 3,825 of record JBAXNI010000024.1, read on the forward strand.
GGCGCTGCACATGACGGCCGATCCACAGGGTTTGATAGCTCAGTGGCATCGGGCGCTGGGGGTTGACGGCTTTCTGATGTTTTCCTGCCTGGGTCCGGACACCTTGCAGGAGATCCGCAAGCTCTACCAGGTCTTGGGATGGCCGCCACCAGCGCACGAGTTCACTGATATGCACGACTGGGGTGACATGTTGCTGGCTGCCGGCTTTGCCCAACCGGTGATGGACATGGAGCGCGTCACGCTGACTTTTGAAACGCCGCAGCGCCTGCTCTCAGAACTGCGTGGACTGGGGCGCAATCTGCATCCGAAGCGCTTTCCTGCATTGCGTGGGCGCCGTTGGTACGCACAGTTGCAGCAAGCTCTTGCCGGTGCACCGCTGCAACTGACTTTTGAGCTGGTTTACGGTCATGCCTTCAAGCCGCCGCCGCGCCATACTGTTCGGGCTGAAACCGTGCTTTCTCTGGAACAAATGCGCGAGACCTTGAACCAACGCAAAAACTATTCGGGTAAACCTTGAGAAAGGGACTTGACAACACGGCAGTTCCCAAAAGTCAACCTGAACTACAATCGCGCGTCGTTTCGAATGGAGTCAGCTTGCAGGGATCGGCGCTTGAGCGCGCTGCCCAGTCAAATCTGGCTAATCTGAGGCAATTAAAAAGAGAGCACGATGAAGCGCATTTTCGATAGATTGACCGGCACGATGCTGGCGGCAAGTGCATGGATGGGCAGTGCAGCATTCAGCGTGGCGCATGCAGTCCAGGATTTGCCGGGAGGACCGGCCGTGAACCAGTTGAACCTGCAGACGCCGGTCACCAGGATCGCCGAAGATCAGGCCTGGCTTCACTGGCTCATGCTGATTCTTTGCACGGTCATTTTCATCGGCGTGTTCAGTGTGATGTTCTATTCGATCTGGAAGCACCGCAAGTCGGTGGGACACAAGGCGGCCAATTTTCACGAGTCGGTGACGGTCGAAATTATCTGGACCGCCGTGCCGTTCATCATTGTGATTCTGATGGCGTTGCCGGCCACCAAAGTGGTGATTGCGATGAAGGACACCACCAATGCCGACCTCACGATCAAGGTGACTGGCATGCAGTGGAAGTGGGGCTACGATTACCTCAAGGGCGAAGGCGAAGGGATTGGCTTTCTGTCGGCACTGGACCTCACCCAGCGCCAGATGTCCAACAATGGCGGACCGAAGGCGGGAGAGGTCGTTGACGATTACCTGCTGAAGGTTGATCACCCGCTGGTGGTTCCTGTCAACCGCAAAGTTCGTATCATCACCACCGCCAATGACGTCATCCATGCGTGGATGGTGCCGGCGCTGGGCATTCAGCAGGCGGCGATTCCGGGCTTTGTCCGCGACACCTGGTTTCTTGCTGAAAAGATCGGTGACTACCATGGTCAATGCGCGCAACTCTGCGGCAAAGAGCACGCCTATATGCCGATTCACGTCAAGGTGGTGTCAAGCGCAGACTATACCCAGTGGGTAGCCAGTGAGAAGAAAAGAATGGCAGCTCTGGCAGACGACCCGACCAAGGTCTGGAGCGCCGAAGACATGATCAAGCGCGGTGAAAAAGTGTATGCCGCCAACTGTGTTGCCTGCCATCAGGCACACGGTAAGGGAGCTGGACCGATCAAGCCACTGGATGGCTCCGCAGTGGTGCTGGACACCGACAAGAACGCACAGATCGCGGTGTTGCTGGCGGGTCGGGTGAACCTGGGCATGCCCACATGGAAACAGCTCAGCGATACCGACATCGCTGCGGTCGTCACCTACACCAAGAACAACTGGTCCAACAAGACGGGGCAACTGGTTCAGCCGGCTGACGTCGCAGCGGCGCGCCATTGAGCGTTTGTCACCCGAATACAAGAATGAAGAAGGAAATCAGATGAGTGCCGTTTTAGACCATCCAGCCCATCCGGACCAAGGCGATCACCACAGCCACACGCCAACGGGATGGCGTCGCTGGGTTTACGCGACCAATCACAAAGACATCGGTACCATGTACCTGCTGTTCAGTCTCACCATGCTGATGCTGGGTGGTGTGCTGGCCCTGATCATTCGTGCCGAACTGTTCCAGCCGGGCCTGCAATTTGTCAACCCTGAGTTCTTTAACCAGCTCACCACCATGCATGGGTTGATCATGGTGTTTGGCGCCATCATGCCGGCCTTTGTAGGTTTTGGAAACTGGATGATTCCGCTGCAGATCGGTGCCTCGGACATGGCGTTCGCACGCATGAACAATTTCAGTTTCTGGCTGCTGATTCCGTCTGGTGTGTTGCTGGCGAGTTCGTTCTTCATGCCCGGTGGCGCACCTGCTACCGGCTGGACGCTTTACGCGCCGCTGTCGCTTCAGATGGGGCCCAGCATGGACAGCAGTATCTTTGCGATCCACATTCTGGGCGCCTCCAGCATCATGGGGTCGATCAACATCATCGTCACCATTCTGAACATGCGCGCGCCTGGCATGACCTTGATGAAAATGCCCATGTTTTGCTGGACCTGGCTGATCACCGCTTACCTGCTGATTGCCGTGATGCCTGTGCTCGCTGGCGCCGTCACCATGACACTGACGGACCGCCACTTCGGCACCAGTTTCTTCAATCCGGCAGGTGGTGGTGACCCTGTGATGTTCCAGCACATCTTCTGGTTCTTTGGACACCCCGAGGTCTACATCATGATCCTGCCGGCGTTTGGCATCATCAGTCAGATCGTCCCCGCTTTTGCCCGCAAAAAGCTTTTTGGTTACACCTCGATGGTGTACGCGACATCCAGCATCGCCGTTCTTTCGTTCATCGTCTGGGCGCACCACATGTTCACCTCTGGCATGCCGGTGGCCGGACAACTCTTTTTCATGTACTCCACGATGCTGATTGCGGTACCGACCGCTGTCAAGATTTTTAACTGGGTCGCCACCATGTGGCGGGGTTCCATGACGTTTGAGACCCCGATGCTGTTTGCTGTCGGGTTTATTTTTGTGTTCACTCTGGGTGGCTTTACGGGCCTGATTCTGGCGATGGCGCCTATTGATATCCAGATTCACGACACCTACTACGTGGTGGCGCACTTTCACTATGTCCTGGTGGCCGGATCCCTGTATGCGCTGTTTGCCGGCTATTACTACTGGAGCCCGAAGTGGACTGGCGTGATGTACAAGGAGTCGCGCGGCAAGATTCATTTCTGGTGGTCGCTGATTTCGTTCAACGTCACCTTCTTCCCGATGCACTTTTTGGGACTGGCCGGTATGCCGCGCCGTTATGCCGATTACCCGATGCAGTTTGCCGACTTCAATGCCATTTCTTCGGTCGGTGCATTCTTCTTTGGTTTTGCGCAGGTGTATTTCATCTTCTTCGTCGTAGTGCCAACGATGCGCGGTCAGGGCGACAAGGCACCGCAAAGACCGTGGGAAGGTGCCGAGGGTCTGGAGTGGGAGATTGCGTCACCGGCGCCGTTTCACACGTTTGAAACACCGCCCAAGTTGGACCGCACTGCCACCAAAATTATTGGCTGAACGATGACAACAACAGCACAAAGGAAAGCCAACCTTAGACTGGGTTTGATCCTGGCTTCGGTAGCCCTTGTATTTTTTGTCGGCTTCATGGCAAAGATGTATCTGCATAGCCACTAGAACATGAAGCTGTTGCGAGGAAACGTCCCCATGGTGAGCAAGCTGATCGTGCTAGCGATTGGTATGTTTGCTTTTGGCTATGCGATGGTGCCACTCTACAAAACCTTTTGTGACATGACCGGGATCAACATCCTCGCCATGGGGGATCGAAACATCCCTGGTGCTGCGCCGGATGTTGCGATCAACACCCAGGTGGACACCAGCCGGACCATCACGGTGGAGTTCGATGCCAATTCACGAGGCCCTTGGGAGTTCAAGTCCAGACTGCGCTCGCTGCAAGTGCATCCGGGTGAACTGGCCACTGTCATCTATGATTTTCAGAACGTACAAAACCGGCGCATGGCGGCTCAGGCGATACCGAGCTATGCGCCGGCGCAGGCCGGAGCACACTTCAACAAGGTCGAGTGCTTTTGCTTCAAGCAGTACACCCTGGAGCCGGGCGAAAAGAAGTCATGGCCGGTGGTATTTGTCATCGATCCCAGGTTGTCCCCGGATGTGAAGACGATCACCTTGTCCTACACTTTCTTCGAGGTAGGCGGCAAGACACCCGCTGCCCCGGTTGCGGATGCTGGCGCTCGGGTCGCGATTGGAGCTGGCACATGACATCCTTCCTTCGCAGTCTGCGCATGGTTGCCTGGTCATTTCTTGGCATACGAAAGAGCAGCGAATCGCAGGAGGAAACGGCGAGCCTCAACCCGCTTCACATCGTCGGAGCGGGCCTGGTCGGGGTGGCCGTTTTCGTCATGGGTTTAGTCCTGCTGGTGAACTGGGTGCTTGGCACGTAAAGTGACGCGCTGACCCCAAAAAAGGAGCTTATATGAACTCAACAACAAACGCGGCAAGCCAGAACTATTTTGTACCTACGCCTTCGCGTCATCCTGCGATGGCTGCATTCGGCTTGTTTTTTGTCCTGCTGGGCGCCAGCCAGTGGATGAATGGAATCGAGTGGGGAAAGTATTCGCTGATCTTTGGTTTGTTGTGGTTTCTGGTGGTGCTTTTTCAGTGGTTCAGCGATTCAATCGGCGAGAGCGAGACCGGTCAGTACGGGCAGCAGGTGGACTTGTCATTCCGATGGAGCATGAGCTGGTTCATCTATTCGGAAGTGATGTTCTTTGGCGCATTTTTTGCGGCATTGTGGTGGGTGCGTGCACACTCCATTCCGGCACTGGGCGACCCTGAAAATGCATTGCTGTGGCCAGATTTCAGGGCCATATGGCCCAGCCTTGCTGCGGGTGTGACGGGTTCGCCGGCAGGGACGGTGGAGCCTTTCACAACCATGACCCCATTCTGGCTGCCGACCATCAACACGGCACTGCTGCTCAGCTCCGGCGTAACCCTGACCATTGCACACCACGCGCTTATTGCGGACAACCGGAGCAAGACCATTGCTTTCATGTGGTTGACGGTTCTGCTGGGCATTACCTTTCTGTCGGTGCAAGGCTATGAGTATTTCCACGCCTACCATGAACTCAACCTGAAGCTCAGTTCGGGCGTGTATGGCTCGACTTTTTTCATGCTGACGGGCTTTCACGGTTTTCACGTGTTCATCGGCATGCTGATGCTGCTGTTCATTACCTTGCGGCTGCAAAAGGGGCACTTCAGCGCACAGCGACATTTCGGCTTTGAAGGCGCCGCCTGGTACTGGCACTTTGTGGACGTCGTGTGGCTTGGCCTCTACGTCACGGTTTACTGGATTTAACCGGGATCAGCCCCCGCGAGCCGGGGCTTTTTTGGGGTTTATCGCTGCCTGCTAGCGACCGGCGGCGATGCCTGTGGGCTGGATGTAGCCAAACTTCCATGCCAGCAAGATGCCGGAAAACAGAATAATTGAAATACCGACCCGCAATGCCAATGCTGATGCCATCCTGCGACCCCTCGACTTTTCGTCACCCTTGGTCTTCAGCATCAAAATGAGTGCTGTGGCCAGGCTGCCGAGGATGCCGATGAACGCAAGCAGAATCAGGTATTTCATGGACGGGATTATCCGGTGAACGGGCGCTTCAGGTTCTGCTTGATTACATCGGCGGTTTTGCTGGCGGTCGCAATTGCCCTTGCATTGGGGCGTTGGCAACTGTCACGCGCAGCCCAGAAGGAAGCAATTCAGGCCAGCATCGATGCTGGCGCTGCCTTGCCCAGACTGACCGGCCAGGCGCTGGCGGCGCGTGCAGATCAGCTCCTGCAACTGCATCGCGTTGTACTGTTGCGGGGTCGCTGGTTGGCGCAGCACACGGTGTATCTGGACAACCGCCAGATGAAGAACAGGCAAGGGTTTTATGTCGTAACACCGATGCAGTTGGAGGGCAGCTCCGACGTCGTTCTGGTACAGCGCGGCTGGGTTGCCAGAAATTTCTTCGATCGCACGCTGCTGCCGAAGATTGAGACGCCAGCAGCTGGCGTTGAAATCGAGGGTCGTATTGCCGCGTCGCCCTCCAAACTGTTTGAGTTTGAAGCGCACGATACAGGGCTTATCCGGCAAAATCTGGACATGAAAAGCTTTGCGTCAGAAATCGGTACGCCTTTGCTAAGCGTTTCTGTGCAGCAGTTGGGTCCTGCCAGTGAAGGTTTGTTACGTGACTGGCCGCCGGTTGAAACCGGCGTGGAAAAGCACTACGGCTACGCTTTCCAATGGTTTGCGCTGAGTGCATTGTTCACGATTCTTTATGTCTGGTTTCAAATTGTTAGACGATTCATCCTCCCGCGTCGCTCCTGAAATTCCTGCAAGCAGGGCTGCCGGTTCAAGCGATCAACCACTGGGCTTGACCGTTCATTCCTTGCCCTCGCCCGAACACGTTCTGCAGCAGGATTCCCGGCGCGTCCGCAGCGGTCGCTGGAAGATGATGCTGGTGTTTTTGGTGTGTGCAGCGCCGGTGCTGGCCTCGTACCTGACCTACTATTGGGTACGACCTGAGGGGCGGCGCAATTTTGGTGAACTGATAGAGCCGCAGCGAGCGCTTCCCGACTTGCCTGGCGTGAGTCTGACCGGTCAGAACGTCAATCTCAAGACACTCAAAGACCAATGGCTGTTGGTCAGCGTGGCAGGCGGTGCCTGCAATGAGCTCTGTGGCCGCCATTTGTACCTGCAGCGTCAGATGCGTGAAGGTCTGGGCAAGGACAAAGACCGCCTTGACTGGGTCTGGCTGGTTTCGGACGAGGCCGAAGTACCTTCCAGCCTGCTGCCAGCACTCAAAGAGGCAGCCGTGCTGCGCGTTTCTCAATCCGGTTTGTCCGATTGGTTGAGCCCAGGTAAAGGCCATCAACTGTCAGACCACCTGTACCTGGTGGATCCGATGGGCAACTGGATGATGCGTTTCCCGGCCGATCTTGATGTTTCCGGAGCGGCGCGTGCCAGGCGTGATCTGGAGCGCCTGCTTCGCGCCTCGGCGTCCTGGGATCGGCCCGGGCGTGAGCCAGTGCACTGAGGGATCATTTATCGTGCAGACCCTCTATGACTTCTCACCGCTGCTGCAAATCATGCTGCTGGGCGCATTGCTGGCACTGCTGCCTTTGCTCTGGATTGGCTATCGGCAGCATCGCGGTCAGAGCATGCCATGGGGCCAGGCCCTGACGCTGCTGACGCTATTTCTCACCTTCGATCTGATCCTGTTTGGTGCCTTCACGCGCTTGACAGACTCGGGCCTGGGCTGTCCGGACTGGCCGGGCTGTTATGGCAGCACGAGTCCGGTTGGCGCCCACGTCGATATATTGGCTGCACAGAGCGCCATGCCCAGCGGCCCGGTAACGCAGGGCAAGGCCTGGGTGGAAATGATTCACCGTTACTTGGCCACGGCCGTTGGCGCGCTAATCACGGTGCTGATGGCAGGTGCGTGGATCGACCGTTTCAGGTCAGTGCGAGCTCGATCAGCTAAAGCGCTTAGCCCCTGGTGGCCGACCCTCACACTGATCTGGGTCTGCATTCAAGGCGCCTTTGGTGCCTTGACAGTCACCATGAAGCTGTTCCCCCTCATTGTGACGCTGCATTTGCTGTCCGCTCTGGTGTTGCTGGCGCTGCTGTGCTGGCAAGCGGTCCGCATGGACCAGTTTGTCGCTGGCCGTACCGCAATATCGACGAATGCAGCTTTGCGTGGCTTGCTGTGCTTCACGGCCGTCGCTCTCTTGCTGCAGATTGCACTGGGTGGCTGGGTCAGCGCGAACTATGCCGTGCTGGCCTGCAGCGACTTTCCGCGCTGCCAGGGCAGTTGGTGGCCGCTGATGGACTTCGAAGAGGGCTTTGAGCTCTGGCGCCCCCTGGGCCTGACCTACCGTGGGGACTTCCTCAATTTTTCCGCCCTGACGGCGATCCATTATGTGCATCGGCTGATGGCTTGCATCGTCTTGCCGCTGCTCGGTTTGCTGGCATGGCGCCTGAATGCCTTCACGGCACTGCGCAAATGTTCGCGCTGGCTTGCAGCGCTCACAGGCCTGCAACTGGCGACCGGTCTGAGCAACGTCGTGCTGGACTGGCCGCTGCTTGCTGCGCTCCTGCATACGGGCGGTGCAGCCGCGCTGCTGCTGGCACTGACCTGGGCGCTCGCTTCGAGCCGCAGCCCATGAGAACAGAGCCCGTCATTGCCAGCGCATCCGTGGTCCGGCAGTTCTACGCCTTGACCAAACCGCGCGTGATTCAGCTGATCGTGTTTTGCGCACTGATTGGCATGCTGCTGGCCGTACCCGGTTTGCCGTCCTGGGCTGAGCTTCGGCTCGCACTGCTGGCCTGCCTCGGTATATGGCTGGTGGCAGGTGCTGCTGCGGCGTTCAACTGCATTGTGGAAAAAGGCATAGACGCCAGAATGAAGCGCACGGCCTGGCGTGCCACCGCCCGCGGTGAGTTGGCAGATTGGCAGACGCTGCTGTTTTCCGCCGTGCTTTGCAGCGCTGGGTGCGTGCTGCTCTACCGCTGGGTCAATCCGCTCACCATGTGGTTGACGCTTGCCACTTTCATTGGGTATGCCGTGGTTTACACCGTGATACTGAAACCCCTGACACCGCAAAATATCGTGATCGGCGGCGCTTCCGGTGCCATGCCGCCGGTGCTGGGCTGGGCCGCCATGGCCGGCGACGTGGGTCCTGAAGCACTCATCCTGTTCCTGATCATCTTCCTCTGGACGCCACCCCACTTCTGGGCATTGGCCTTGTACCGTGTCGAGGACTACCGCAAATCGGGATTGCCGATGCTGCCGGTCACGCACGGCAACCAGTTCACCCGACTGATGGTCTTGCTCTACACGTTGATTCTGTTTGCTGCCTGCCTGATGCCTTACATCTACGGCATGAGTTCGTGGCTTTACCTGACCGCAGCGATACTCCTGAATACTGGTTTCTGTCTCTATGGCTTCTATCTTTGGCGCGATTACTCGGATGAACTCGCGCGGAAAACCTTTCGGTATTCATTGCTGCATCTGAGTCTGTTATTTGCCGCGCTGATGCTGGACCACTACCTCTTCTAACCGCCCTTATGAACAAACGAAATGCTCTCAAATGGATAGCGTCGTGGCTCGGACTGACCGCAGCGGGCACACTGCTTTCGGCGTGTTCCGAAAAGAAGCCAGGCTTCGCAGCCATCGACATCACCGGCGCGGAATACGCGCGCAATTTTGCTCTGACCGATCACAACGGACGGCCTCGCAGCCTGCAAGACTTTGCCGGCAAGGTGGTGGTACTGTTCTTTGGCTATACCCAGTGTCCCGACGTCTGCCCGACTTCCATGGTGGAACTGGTCGAGGTCAAGAAGTTGCTGGGCAAGCAGGGCGAACTTGTGCAGGCGCTGTTTGTCACGGTCGACCCGGCGCGCGACACGCCGGAAGTGTTGAAAGCCTATATGGAAAATTTCGACCCCAGCTTTCTGGCGCTGTATACCACACCCGACAAGCTTGAAGTTCTGGCCAAGGACTACAAGGTTTATTACAAGAAGGTCGATGGTCCGACGCCTACCAGTTACAGCATGGACCATTCGGCTGGCAGCTATGTTTACGATCAACAGGGCAAGCTTCGTCTTTACACGCGTTACGGTAGTGGTGCGGCCTTGCTGGCGGGTGATATCAAACTGCTGCTGCAGCAATAGACCAAGTGGAAGGCCGGTCAGCGACCGGGGGCCAAAAAAAACGGCATCCGAAGATGCCGTCTCTGATCATGCCGCAAGGCATGCAGTCGATTAACGCTTTTTGGCGGCGCTGCTGGCGACCTTGACGGCCTGGTTGGACAGGTTCGTGAAGTTGGCTTCAGCCATTTCAGCGGCCTTCTTCGCCGAACCCTTGGCCGACTCAATGGCTTGTTGGCTTGCGCTCAATGCGGTCTTGAAGGCCGCGACAGCCGATTCGGTTCCAGCAGGTGCATTCTTTGCGAGATTTTCGACAACACTGTTGAATGCGTCTTGCGCTTGAGCCAGCTTGGCTTCCACGGACTTGTTGAAGTCGGCGCTTGATTCGGTAGCAATGGCGTAAACATGACGGCCGTAGGCCAGCGACTTTTCCGCTGCGGGCTGAAACAGGCTGCTTTGCAGGGCAAACACTTGCTGAGCGTCCTTCGCGCCCAGAATTGCCTGGAACTGGCTGAATGCATCACCCAGAACCGCCTTGGAGGTGGCCAGATTGAGTTCAACCAGCTTTTCCAATCCGGCGTAGGCGTTGGTGGTCAGTGCTTCGAGTGCCTGAGCATTGGTTTTCGTAGAAGTGGTGAATTGTTCGACGGTGAAGTTCATTTTGGATTCCTTGATAAGTGGAGCATCGGGTTTGGCATTGCCTCAGTGATTTATGTTGCACTGCAGCATGAGGCGAATTATAGGGATCATTCCGGTTCTAGCGAGCATTTTGCTGCGCTGCAGCAATCATTAGAGATGGCACCCTAGGAATCGGGATCGTCGTCGTTGTAAGTGGTGGCTGTCCGATCTGTGTAGACTCGGCCCATTGATCTACACAAGGACACAAAATGGCAATTACCAAGGGGTATCAGCAACTGGTGGCCGAGGCCATGGCCGAGGTCAAGACCTATTCCGTGGCTCAGGTCCAGGCACGCCTGAGTGACCCCAGTGTGCAGATCGTCGATATCCGCGATATCCGCGAACTCGCCGACGGCACCGTCCTGGGCGCCTTTCATGCGCCACGGGGCATGCTCGAATTCTGGGTCGATCCGGCCTCGCCCTACCACAAGCAGCTGTTTGCCGACGAGTCCAAGGAGTTCATCCTGTTTTGCGGCGCCGGCTGGCGCAGCGCGCTGGCAACCAAGGCCTTGCAGGACATGGGCATGAGCAATGTGGCGCACATTGACGGTGGCTGGACTGACTGGGTCAAGCAGGGTGCACCGACCGAGACGCTGGAGCAGCAAAAGGCAAGACGCACGAAGAAGAACTGAGTTGCGACCGTCGTTTGATGAGATTTGACGCTGTTCTGTTTGACTGCGACGGTGTGCTGGTCGACAGCGAACCGATCACCATTGGGGTCTTGCGCGAGCTGCTGGCCGAGACCGGATGGGTCCTGTCGCAGCAGGAATGCATGGACCACTTTCTTGGCAGGACCTTGCGTGAGGAGCGCGCGCTGATCGAGGCCAACACGGGCCAACCAATGACCGAAGCCTGGCTGTCCCTGTTCTTTGAACGGCGCAATCGGGAACTGCAGGCGCGTCTGAAAATCGTCGCAGGCGCCCACGCAGCCGTGGCTGCGGCACACCAGCTCACATGCGAGCGCATCGCCTGCGCTTCCGGCGCAGACCGCTTCAAAGTCGAAATGCAGTTGTCCAAGGTCGGGCTGATCGACTTCTTTTCAGGTCGCATTTTCAGCGGACATGAAATGGCGCACTCCAAGCCTGCTCCCGATGTCTATCTGGCAGCAGCGCAACACTTGCAAGTGCCGCCACAACGCTGTCTGGTGATAGAGGACACGACGACCGGTGTGGTAGCAGGTGTTGGCGCTGGCTCGACGGTGTGGGCCTATTGCCCAACGGAGCAGCACGCTGGCGCCTTGCGCGAGGCTGGTGCCAGTCGACTTTTTGCACAGATGGTTGACTTGCCGGAGCTCATGGCGAAGTCGTAATTGTGGGAGGTAGGGGTCAGCTTCGTGCCGCCTGTCGGAATTCCCCCGGTGACTTTCCGGCCCAACGCCGGAACGCGCGGATGAAGCTCTTCTCATTCTGGAACCCGACCGCCTCTGCGACCTGCTTGATCGGACGCACGGTACGCAGCAGCAAATCCTGGGCCCGACCCTGACGAACTTCATCCTTCAGGGTTTGCAGTGACGTACCTTTTTCCTTCAATTGGCGATGCAACGTGCGCGGCGAGACATGCAGCAATGCGGCCAGGTCTTCCGCACTGCGACTATGCAATGGATGACTGACCAGCGCCTGGCGCACGCGAGTTGCCAGCAGGCGGTCGCGTCGATACTGCAGCACCGTGAGCGGCAGGGCGCGTTGCAGCATCTGTTGCAGTGCCTGCTCGTCGCGCCTGAGCGGCAACGCAAGGTAGCGCGAGTCAAAGTGGATGACAGCCTTGCTTTGCTCAAACTGCGTGGGTCCCGAGAACAGCACGCGGTAGAAGTCGCCGTGGACAGGCGCACTGAATGGAAACTCAGCGCTCAGCAGGGGAATGCGCGAGTCAATCAGCCAGCACGCGAGTCCGTGGATATTGCGAAGCACCGAGACCAGACAGAACTCGCGCAACGCACCCAGGTCGCGTTGCTCGGTGATGGACAGGCTTGCGCTGTCAGCGCTGATCGACAACTTCAGTGCGATGTCGTCAGCGATCAGGGCGTGATGTCGACACCAGCGTTTGAGAGCTACTTCGAGACTGTTGGCACTGATGGAGGCGCGCGCCAGCATGCCGTAGCTGCCCCAGGGCAGGCGGCGGGCGAACCAGCCCAGAGCCTCATCGTCGAGTTCCTGCATGGCAGCGCCGGAGATGCATTCCATTTGCCCGGCGCTGATGCGTGACTTTGAGTCAGTCAGCATTTTTGGCGTGATTTGTGCCATTTGCAGAACCTGCTCAGGTGATATTCCGCGCTTTTCGTAGACATGCACAATGGCCTGCACATAAGCTATGGGCGTAACCGCCCGGGAGGGAAGCGGACTGGTACTCGAGTTTGGTATCGACGGGGAGTTGGCGTGCATAGGTGCAAGTATGCTTTGATGTGGCACGATTTGCAACCTCAGTGACGACTGTCGCGCCGCTGGCTCCTCTATGCTCGGCGTGCTGGACAATGGCGCCAAAGCAGACTCAACCATTTGAATTTCAGGAAGAACACCATGCCCGTTCTGGAGAGCAAACTCAAACCCCGATCCGCCGATTTCCTGGCTAACACCGCCGCTATGCGCGCACTGGTGCAGGACCTCAATGTTCAGATTGCCAAGTCGGCACTGGGCGGTGGCGAAGTGGCACGCGCCAAGCACACCGGGCGTGGCAAGCTGCTGCCGCGCGAACGCATTCAGATGCTGCTCGATCCAGGCACGCCGTTTCTGGAACTCTCGCCGCTGGCGGCGATGGGCCTGTACCGGGATCGCGACGGCAGCGACAGCGCACCCTGCGCCGGCGTGGTTTGTGGCATTGGCCGGGTCGAGGGCGTGGACTGCATGATCGTCTGCAACGATGCCACGGTCAAGGGCGGCAGCTATTTCCCGATGACCGTCAAGAAGCACTTGCGGGCGCAGGAGATTGCGCAGCAGAACCGACTGCCCTGCATCTATCTGGTTGATTCCGGCGGCGCCAACCTGCCGACGCAGGACGAAGTGTTTCCGGACCGTGAGCACTTTGGTCGCATCTTCTTTAACCAGGCCAATATGAGTTCCCTGGGTATCGCGCAGATCGCTGTCGTCATGGGCAGTTGCACTGCCGGCGGCGCTTATGTGCCGGCCATGAGCGACGAAACCATCATCGTCAAGAACCAAGGCACGATTTTTCTCGGTGGCCCGCCGCTGGTGAAGGCCGCTACCGGCGAGGTGGTGAGCGCGGAAGACCTGGGCGGTGGTGATGTACACACAAGGATGTCCGGCGTGGCCGATCATCTGGCGCAGAACGACCTGCACGCGCTCGCGCTGGCGCGTCTGGCGATTTCCCATTTGAATCACAAAAAGCCGGTGCAGGCGGCGGTGCGCGCGCCGCTGCCACCCCGGTTTGCCGCCGAAGAACTCTACGGCGTCATCCCGACCGATACCCGCAAACCCTACGACGTGCGCGAAATCATCGCACGCATCGTCGATGACTCCGAGTTTCACGAGTTCAAACCACGTTTTGGCACGACGCTGATCACGGGCTTTGCCCACATCGAGGGCATGCCGGTCGGCATCATTGCCAACAATGGCATCCTGTTTGGCGAGTCGGCGCTCAAGGGTGCCCACTTCATCGAGCTTTGCTGCCAGCGCAAGATCGCTCTCGTGTTCCTGCAGAACATCACCGGCTTCATGGTCGGGCGCAAGTACGAGAACGAAGGCATTGCACGCAACGGTGCCAAGATGGTGACGGCAGTGGCAACCGCTGCCGTGCCTAAATTCACCATCATCATTGGTGGCAGTTTCGGTGCCGGCAATTACGGCATGTGTGGGCGTGCCTACAGCCCGCGCTTCTTGTGGATGTGGCCGAATGCGCGCATCTCGGTGATGGGCGGCGAGCAGGCCGCCAGCGTGCTGGCCACCGTGCGGCGCGATGGCATCGAGGAGCGCGGCGGTAGCTGGAGCAAGGAAGAGGAAGAAGCTTTTCGCGCGCCGATCCGCAATCAGTACGAGAGTCAGGGACATCCCTATTTCGCCAGCGCGCGCTTGTGGGACGACGGCATCATTGACCCGGCAGACACGCGCCGCGTGCTGGCCTTGGGCTTGAGTGCCGCGCTCAATGCACCGATACCCGAGACGCAGTTCGGCCTGTTCAGAATGTAAGGGAAAGACTCAGATGTTTAGCAAAATACTCATTGCCAACCGTGGCGAGATCGCCTGCCGCGTGGCAGCCACGGCGCGGCGCATGGCCATCAAGACGGTGGCCGTCTATTCGGATGCCGATGCCAACGCCAAACATGTCAGCGTCTGCGACGAGGCTGTTCACATCGGCGGCAGTTCACCCAAGGAAAGCTATCTGCGCTGGGAGAAAATCATCGCTGCCGCGCAGGTCACTGGCGCCCAGGCGATCCACCCGGGATATGGTTTTCTAAGTGAAAACGAAGAGTTTGCACAAGCGTGTTCGCAAGCCGGCCTGGTCTTCATCGGCCCGCCTGCTTCAGCCATCAAGGCCATGGGCTTGAAGGCCGAGTCCAAGCGGCTGATGGCACTGGCCGGCGTGCCATTGGTCCCCGGCTATCACGGTGCCGACCAGGACGCTGCGTTGCTGCAGCGCGAAGCCGATGCCATCGGTTACCCGGTGCTGATCAAAGCCAGCGCTGGTGGCGGTGGCAAGGGCATGCGCGCAGTGGACAAGGCCGAAGACTTTGCGGCGGCGCTGGCCAGTTGCCAGCGCGAAGCGATCAACAGTTTTGGCGATGACGCCGTGCTGATCGAAAAATACGTTCAGCAGCCACGTCACATCGAGATTCAGGTGTTTGGCGACACGCTGGGCAATTACGTCTACCTGTTCGAACGTGACTGTTCGGTACAGCGGCGCCACCAAAAGGTGCTGGAAGAAGCGCCCGCACCCGGCATGACGCCAGCGCTGCGCAAGCAGATGGGCGAGGCTGCCGTGTCAGCGGCGCGCGCTGTCAACTACGTGGGCGCCGGCACCGTCGAGTTCATCGTTGAGCAGCGTCATGATGGCAGTATGAATTTCTTTTTTATGGAGATGAATACGCGGCTTCAGGTCGAGCATCCGATCACGGAAGCCATTAGCGGGCAGGACCTGGTGGAGTGGCAATTGCGCGTGGCCAGCGGGCAGCCCTTGCCGAAGCAGCAGGATCAACTCAGGATCAGCGGCCATGCCATCGAGGCGCGCATCTGCGCCGAAAACCCTGACAAGAACTTCATGCCCGCCACTGGCACGCTGCATGTGTACGAACTGCCTGAATGCGTCACGTTCGAGCGCGGCAATGTAGATTCCAGCGCGGTTGTGCGGGTCGATTCCGGCGTTCGACAGGGCGATGTGATTTCACCTTTCTACGACTCCATGGTCGCCAAGTTGATCGTACACGGCGACACGCGAGCCCAGGCGCTGGCGCGCCTTGATGTGGCATTGGCCCAGACGCACATTGTTGGCCTGAGTACCAACGTCCAGTTCTTGCGCAACATCGTTCAAAGCCGCTCCTTTGTTGAAGCGGATCTGGACACGGGACTGATTCCGCGCGAAGAGGCAGTTCTGTTCAAACAGGAGAAGGTCGGGCTGGCCCTGGCCGTATCTGGCGCCATTGCGCAGACGCTGTTGCATGAGAAGGCAGTGGAGACCGGGCTTGCGGAGCAGGCCCGCTGGCTCGATCCCTGGGCCAGACGCGATGGCTGGCGTTCGCATGGTCCGAGCACGCGCCGCTTTGACTTTGAGTTTGACGGTGTAGTGCACGTCGTGCAAATGACCACAGGCCATGATGGTGCGCTTCAGCTTGATGTGGCGGGCCAAAGCGACAGCTTCTCCTTTGCTGCTGTCACCCATGGCATTGACGTACACCTTGGCACGCGACGCCAGATTCTCAATGTATACAAAGACGGTGCAGTGGTCCACGTCTTCTCTGCACAAGGTGCGACACAGCTCACAACCATTGATGCACTGGCCCATGCTGGCGATAGCCAGGCGGAGCGTGGGCGTCTGACCGCGCCGATGCCGGGCAAGGTCGTTTCGTTTTCTGTCAAGGCTGGTGACAAGGTCAGGATCGGCCAGGCGCTGGCAGTGCTTGATGCCATGAAGATGGAACATACGATTTCCGCTCCTGCCGATGGCGTCGTGGCCGAGTTGCTGTATGCGCCGGGTGATCAAGTGCCGGAGGGAGCCGAGTTGCTCAGGTTGGTGGCCTGATGAAGATTGTTTTTTGCTGCACCGGTACCAAGCCAGAACCGTGGTTGGAGGGCTTCAGGTCGGCTTTGCCCGGGGCCGAAGTGGAAGTCTGGCAGCCAGGTGCGCCGCAGTCCGATCATGCAGTCGTGTGGGCCCCGCCACAGCAGTTCCTGGACGAGCAGACCCAACTCAGGGGCATCTTCAACATTGGCGCTGGTGTCGATGCCTTGCTGAAGCTGAAGTTGCCGCCACAGGCCACTGTGGTTCGCCTGGACGATGCCGGAATGTCCGTGCAAATGGCAGAGTACGTCTGCCACACCGTGATCCGGCATTTTCGCGAGCTTGATGGCTACGAGATGGACATCAGAGCCGGAAGATGGTCGTACCGCAAGCCCCAGGAACGCAGCAACTTTCCAGTCGGCGTCATGGGCTTGGGCGTGCTCGGTTCCTGTGTGGCGCAGAGCGTGGCGCAGTTTGATTTTCCTGTCATGGGCTGGAGCCGCTCGTCAAAGCAACTCAAGGGTGTGCGTTGCTTCGCCGGTGCGGCACAGTTCAATGATTTTCTGGCTGCCACACGAATCCTGGTCAACCTGTTACCTCTGACGCCACAGACCCTGGACATCATGTGCTTTGATACCCTCTCAAAACTGCAGCAGGACGGCTATGTGATCAACGTGGCGCGGGGTGCACATTTGGTGGATCAGGACCTCCTGACACTGCTCGACAGCGGCCACCTGGCTGGCGCCACGCTCGACGTGTTTCGCACCGAGCCGCTACCGGGCGAACATCCCTTCTGGCACAACCCGAAGATCACGATCACGCCGCACACCTCGGCGCGCACGCTGCGCGACCAGAGCATTGCGCAAATCGCCGGCAAGATTCGATCTTTGGAAGCTGGCCAGCCGATTGCCGGCATTGTGGATATGCTGCGAAGCTACTGAGGAGCCAACGATGAAACTTCCTTCCTGCGTCAAGCTGGTCGATGTCGGTCCGCGTGACGGTCTGCAAAACGAGAAGCAGCCGGTGCCGGCGGCGATCAAGATTGAACTTGTGCACCGCCTGCAAGCTGCAGGCCTGAAAGAAATTGAGGTCACCAGTTTTGTCTCACCCAAGTGGGTGCCGCAGATGGCCGATAACGCCGAAGTCATGGCCGGCATTGCGCGCTTGTCGGATGTGCGCTATTCGGTACTGACGCCGAACCTGCAGGGCTTTGAGGCGGCCTTGCTGTCAAAGCCCGATGAAATCGTGGTCTTCGGCGCTGCCAGCGAAGCCTTCAGCCAGAAGAACATCAACTGTTCCATTGCCCAGAGCATCGAGCGCTTTGCACCGGTGGTGCAGGCAGCGCGCGCCGCCGGCATTTACGTGCGCGGCGCCATGTCCTGCGCCGTGGGTTGTCCCTACCAGGGCGAAGTAACGCCCGAGAGCGTGAGCTATCTGGCAGCGCTGATGAAAGACATTGGCGTGCAGCATATCGGCGTTGCCGACACCATTGGTGTGGGCACACCGCTCAAAGTACAACGTGCGCTGGAGGCAACACTGCGCCATTTCGACATCAACGACATCTCTGGCCATTTCCATGACACTTATGGTCAGGCTCTGGCTAACACTCTGGCGGCGCTGCAGACGGGTGTCTGGCAGTTTGATACCTCCGTCGCCGGCCTGGGCGGCTGTCCCTATGCAAAGGGTGCGACGGGTAACGTAGCCACGGAAGACGTCGTGTACTTGCTGCACGGCATGGGGATAAATACCGGCATCGATCTGGAGATGCTGGTCGATGCTGGTCAATTCATCAGCGACCACCTGCAGCGCAAACCGAATTCGCGGGCGGCGACGGCTTTGCTCAACAAACGGGTGAATGGATGAGTGAACTGCCTGAGGGCGTCCAGCGCGTCACGGCCGTCCTGCAGCAAGCCGGACACCCGCATGCACCTGTCATGCTGGACGATGCGGCGCGCACTGCACAGCAGGCCGCCGACGCACTGGGGATTGCGGTGGGGCAGATCGCCAAGAGCATCATTTTCCGGCGCAAGTTGGATGACGTGGCAGTGCTCGTGGTGACCTCTGGTGACAGAAGGGTCGATGAAAAAAAGGTCGAGGCCAAGCTTGGTGCGCTGGGTCGTGCGGACGCTGCCTTTGTCAAGGCAAAGACCGGGTTTTCGATCGGGGGGGTGCCACCGCTTGCACACGCCACAGACTCCGTGACGCTGATTGACCGTGAACTGCTCCGTTTTGAAGAAATCTGGGCTGCTGCCGGGCATCCGCATGCCGTGTTTCGTTTGAGCCCGGCTGATTTGGTGGCGCTGACCGGGGCACCTGTGGTCGACGTTGTGGTGGACTCACCATGACGGCGACGCAAGAGGTGCCCTCACCCTGCATTTCGGTCTGTCGCATGAACCCGCAGTCCGGCTTGTGTGAGGGCTGTCTGCGCAGCATCGAGGAGATCGCCCAGTGGGGCAGCGCGGGCGATGAATTCAAGCAAACGATCCTCAAACGCATCGAACAGCGCCGTCAGAAAGGAGCATCATGAAACACATCACTTTCTATCTCGATTTCATTTCGCCCTATGCCTATCTGGCTTTTGAGGCACTGCCCGAGGCCCTGATCGGGCACAGCTATAGCGTGACTCACAAGCCTGTGCTGTTTGCGGCATTGCTCAAGCACCACGGGCAACTCGGGCCGGCCGAGATCCCGGGCAAGCGCGATTGGACCTACCGTCAAGTGCTGTGGCTGGCGCATCAGCATGGCATAGCCATGCAAATGCCGGTCAGACATCCCTTCAATCCGCTCGCATTGCTCAGACTGGCGCTGGCCTGTGATGCGCAGGGCCTGCCCAATCGCCATGTCTGCGAGACCGTGTTCCGCCATGTCTGGTGCGGCGGTGCGGAAGCTACGGACGCTGATCGCCTACAGCATGTGACGCAGCAGTTGGGGCCGGCCCGTGCGGTCAACAGCGAGGAAGTCAAGACGCAACTCAAGGCCCATACGGATGAAGCCATTGCGCTCGGCGTCTTTGGTGTTCCCACTTTTGCCGTGGATGACAAACTGTTCTGGGGGCTGGACGCCTTGCCCATGCTGCGGGACTATTTGTCGGGCGACGCCTGGTTTGACCTGAAGTGGGATAGCGCTGCAAGCGTGGCGCAAGGCATTCGACGTTGAATTAAGCGGCTGACTGTCACGACTGTTCTCCATGCCCAATGCCTTCAATTTCTCCGCTTCCCCGTTCGACTGCCTGAACCCGGACGAACAGCGCCTGGTTCGCAACAGCGTTGACGTCGCCTATTTCCGAGCTGCCGAGACGATTCTTGAAATCGGGACGGCGCCAACCCATCTGTTTGTCATCATCAAAGGCTTTGTGACCCAGTTCGATGGCGACGAGGTCACCAACACCTATGGGCCTGAGGATTGTTTCGATGGCCGTGGGCTCGTGTCGGGCAAAGTCAGCAGCCGTTTTGTCGCGGCCGAGGAGGTGGTGGCCTACCAGTTGGCGCGGCAGGCGGTCAGCGACCTGATCGCTTCCAACGTCACTTTCGGTGCACTGCTGTTCTCAGACCTCAGCAACAAGCTTCATGCGCTGTCCGAGCGTGGTGCCAAGCACGAGTTGCAGTCACTCAGCATGGCGCGGGTTGACGAGGCATTCTTGCGGCCTGCCCATTTTGTCGACGCCAATGACGACATCTTGTCGGTAGTCAAGTTGTTTCAATCAGAGCGAACTGGTGCCGTGCTGGTGCGTGACACGCAGTCGCAGCCGGCACGCCTGGGGATCTTTGCCGCGACAGCCCTGCAACGCGCCATTCTGGATGGTCGCCCGCTCGATCAGATGGCGGTCGGTGAACTGGCCAACTTTTCCCTGGTTGAAGTGCGACCCTCGGATCAGTTGGGCGACGCCATGGCAATGATGCTGCGCAGCCGCGTGCACCGGGTCGTGGTGGTCGAGGATGGACAGGTTCTGGGGATTCTGGAGGCGCTGGATTTGTTCAGCTTCCTGGCCAACCAGTCACACATGATTACGGTCCAGATCGAAGAGGCCAAAGATCTGGTGGGTTTGAACCAGGCGGCGGCCCGCATTACACGCATGATTGCCATCCTGCATCGCAGTGGCTCGCGCGTCAACCTGATCGCCAAACTGGTGCAGCAGCTTAATTCACGCCTGTTCGAGCGTGCCTGGCAACTCATCGCGCCGGCTGATCTGGTGGCAAACAGTTGCCTGTTCGTGATGGGCAGCGAGGGCCGTGGCGAACAGTTGCTCAAGACCGATCAGGACAATGGGCTGATTCTCAGGGACGACTTTGATGCACCGGAGGATCTGCCGGTAATTTGCCAACGCTTCTCTGAGGCCTTGCGGGAGTTTGGTTACCCGGAGTGTCCTGGCCAGATCATGCTGAGCAATCCGCAGTGGTGCAAGCGTGCGACTGAATTCGGACAAATGACACGGCAGTGGCTGATGCTGCCCACCGGGGACAGTCTGATGAATCTTGCGATCTTCATGGACGCCCACACCGTTTGTGGCGATGACCGGCTGCTTGATCAGGTCCGCACAGGTCTGCTGACCCTGGCGACCGATAACGACGCGGTGATGCGACAGTTTGCGGCCGCAATTGATTCGTTTGGTGGCAGTACGGGTTGGTGGAACCGCCTGCTTGGTTTGGGCGACTCGGACCAGCAACTCAACATCAAGAAAGAGGGCATATTTCCGCTGGTGCACGGTGTACGCAGTCTGGCGCTGGCCAACCAACTTGCACAGACCAACACGGCCGGACGTATTACGGCGCTGATCGGTGCTGGTCACCTGAGTGCTCAGATGGGGGCGGACCTGACCGACAGTCTGTACTTCTTCATGGGATTGCGCCTCAAGGCCGGTCTGGCCGAACTCGACACCGGTCGTGCGGTGACGGGCGCGATCGAAGTGGCGCGTTTGAGCAGCCTTGATCGCGACTTGCTCAAGGACACCTTGGGCGTTGTCAAGCGCTTCAAGATTCTGCTGCGCCTGCGCTTCCATCTGGAAAACCTGTAATGGCCGAGGTTCTGTCACCCTGGCGCTGGTGGTATGCGCTGAAGCGTGAATGGCTGCTCTACCACCTTGGTGATCCGGAATTCCGGTTCATGTTCGATCCGGCGCCGGCTCAAGAATGGGTTGCGCTCGACTGCGAGACGAGCGGATTGAACGTGCGGTCCGATGAAATCATCTCGATTGCTGCTGTACGCATTGTGGGCAATCGCGTCATGAGCAGTGAGCGGCTGGAACTGCTCGTACGCCCCGAGCGTGGCGTGTCGGCTGAGAGCGTGCGCATTCACCGTCTGCGTGAGCGCGACCTGGTCGATGGCCTGCCGATAGACGACGCAGTCAAGCGTCTGATGCGCTTCATCGGTAGCCGGCCGCTGGTCGGCTACTACCTTGAATTTGACGTGGCCATGCTCAATCGCGCCATCTGGCCCATTCTGGGACAGGGCCTGCCACAGCCCAGAATCGAGGTGTCAGCGCTTTACTACGACTACAAGTTCAGACAGCTTCCGCCCTATCAGCAACAGGTCAATGCCGACATTGACCTGCGTTTTGCGACCATGATGAGCGAACTCGGCATGCCATTGCGCGACGCGCATGACGCACTGAACGACGCCATGATGGCAGCGTTGGCCTTCATCAAATTGCGACAGTTGCGTGGCGATTAAAAAAAAGCCGGGCACTCGGCCCGGCTGTGCAGTGCGCCAGGGCAGGCGCAGTTTTGACTGTCAGTGGCCGGAGGCGCCCGATGCGCCAAAACCGGTTTCCGAGCGCACCTGCTGTGCCGGGAAGGCGGCGCGTTCCTTGGCGGCATTGGCGCTGCGATCCATGATCGAGAACAGCCAGATGCCAGCAAAGCCGATCGTCATGGAAAACAGCGCCGGCGAAGTGTAGGGAAACAATGCTGAACCCTTGGGATAGCCCAGGGTGGCTTCCCAGACCGATGGCGACACAATGGTCAAACCAACCGAAGAGACCAGTCCCAGGAAACCGCCAATCACAGCACCGCGGGTAGTGCAGTCCTTCCACAGGACCGACATGAACAGCACTGGGAAATTGGCGGATGCCGCAATCGCAAATGCCAGTGACACCATGAAGGCGATATTCTGTTTCTGGAAGGCAATGCCCAGGACCACCGCCACGATGCCCAGGCACACTGTCGTGATGCGCGAGACCTTCAATTCGGCGGCGCTGTCCGCTTTGCCCTTCTTGAACACGGTGGCATAAAGGTCATGCGACACGGCCGAAGCGCCAGACAGCGTCAGACCCGCGACGACGGCCAGAATGGTAGCGAAGGCCACGGCAGAAATGAAGCCGAAGAAGACATTGCCACCCACGGCCTCTGCCACGCGCACTGCGGCCATGTTGCCACCGCCTTTGAGAGCACCTGTGGCGACATCAGCGTATTCCGGGTTGGTCAGCACCAGGGTGATGGCACCAAAGCCGATGATGAAGATCAGCACATAGAAGTAGCCGATCCAGGTCGTGGCCCAAAGCACAGACTTGCGCGCCTGCTTGGCATCCGGAACAGTGAAGAAACGCATCAGGATGTGCGGTAGACCGGCAGTGCCGAACATCAGTGCCATGCCAAAGGAAATTGCCGAAATCGGGTCCTTGATGAAACCGCCCGGCCCCATGATCGACAAGCCCAGTTTGGCTGCTTCTTCCGCTGTCTTGCCGGAATTGCTGGCGATCGCGGTACGAACCTTGACCCCTTCGGTAAACAGTGCCTCCGGGCTGAAACCATACTTGGCCAGCACCATGAACGCCATGAAACTCACGCCGGCCAGCAACATGCAGGCCTTGATGATCTGCACCCAGGTGGTAGCGGTCATACCCCCGAACAGCACGTAAACCATCATCAGGGCGCCGACGATCACCACGGCCATCCAGTAATCCAGACCGAACAGCAACTGAATCAACTGACCGGCACCGACCATTTGGGCGATCAGGTAAAAGGCCACCACAACCAGCGTGCCCGAGGCTGCAAAAGCGCGAATCGGGGTTTGTTGAAATCGGTAGCCGGCAACGTCGGCGAAAGTGAACTTGCCCAGGTTGCGAAGGCGCTCTGCCATCAGGAAGGTGATCAGCGGCCAGCCAACCAGAAAGCCGATTGAGTAGATCAAGCCGTCATAGCCGGTGGACATGACAGCGGCCGAAATGCCAAGAAATGACGCAGCCGACATATAGTCGCCAGCAATGGCCAGACCATTTTGAAAACCGGTGATGCCTCCACCTGCAGTGTAGAAGTCGGACGCAGACTTGGTGCGCGCCGCCGCCCATTTGGTGATGAACAGGGTGCCTGCGACAAAGATGCCAAACATGATGATGGCAGTCCAGTTGGTTGCCTGCTTTTCGACATGACCCAGGTCCGGACCAGCAGCCAGCACCGATCCGGCGAGCAGGGCCAACAGCATGACAAAGAATGACTTGTTCATTTTCATTTGGAAGCGTCCTTCAGAATTTCAGCAGTCAGATCGTCAAACTCGCTGTTGGCGCGCCTCACGTAGATCCCGGTGATCAACACCGTGAAGACAATGACACCCATACCTATCGGTATTCCCAACGTGGTTACGCCAGCGCCTATGGGTTGTGCCAGGAAGGGTTTGTTGAACGCGATCAGCGCGATGTAGCCGTAATAAACCAGCAACATCAACAGCGTCAGCAACCAGCCGAAGCCATTGCGCTTCTTTCGTAGTTCAAGGTATTTCGGATTCTTTTGAATCCTGTCGACCACCGGGTCACTCATGTGGGTTCCTCGTTATAGGTTAGGGGTGTTTGTCAGGCATGTGTTGTCAGCACATGAATCGATTTTGCAGAGTGGTTCTGACCATGCCCTTACTCCGGATTGCATAGCAAGGCAATGCAGCTAAGGGTTAACACTGAAGAAACGGGATGGCAAGTTCCACAATGTAAGTATTTGCAATTTTGATGTCAGAGTGCAGTCAGTTCAAGGCTCAATAGTTCGCCTCGGACATTCACAGAAGTGTTCTTGATTCAACTTTAGGAGACATCAATATGGCAACAGCAGTGGCCCCACGGCCCATGTCGGAAGGCGAGAAGATGGTGATCTTCGCCTCGTCGCTCGGCACAATTTTTGAGTGGTACGACTTTTATCTGTTCGGCGTGATGTCGGCCATTATTGCGGCCAACTTCTTTTCGGCGCTGGATGAAAGCACACGAAACATTTTCGTGTTGCTGGCCTTCGCGGCCGGCTTTGCGGTACGTCCCTTCGGCGCTCTGGTGTTCGGTCGGCTGGGTGACATGATCGGCCGCAAGTACACCTTCCTGATCACCATCCTGATCATGGGCTTGTCGACTTTCCTGGTGGCCTTCCTGCCGACCTACAAGACGGCCGGCATCATTGCGCCAATCGCCCTGATTGCCTTGCGCATGTTTCAGGGTCTGGCACTGGGCGGTGAGTACGGTGGCGCGGCCACTTATGTGGCGGAGCATGCCCCACACGGTCGGCGCGGCTTCTACACGTCCTGGATTCAAACCACTGCCACCGTCGGCCTGATGCTGGCCCTGATGGTGATTCTGGGTACCCGCACTTACTTCGGCGAAAAAGACTTTGCCGACTGGGCCTGGCGTATTCCTTATGCCATGTCGGGCATTTTGCTGGCTATCTCCGTCTGGATTCGCTTGAAGCTCAATGAGTCGCCAGCCTTCGCCAAAATGAAGTCTGAAGGCAAGACATCCAAGGCCCCGCTGTCGGAGTCTTTCGGTCAATGGAAAAACGCCAAGATCGTGATCTTTGCGCTGCTCGGTTTGACAGCCGGACAGGCCGTGGTCTGGTACGGTGGTCAGTTCTACACCTTGTTCTTCCTGCAAACCTTCTTGCGAATTGACGGGCCAACGGCCAACGTCCTGATCGCGGTCTCGTTGATTTTGGGGACTCCTTTCTTTGTGTTGTTTGGCGCCTGGTCCGACAAGATCGGCCGCAAGCCCATCATCATGGCGGGCTGCCTGCTGGCAGTGCTGACCTACTTCCCGCTGTTCGGCGCTTTGACGACTTACGGCAACCCGAAGTTGCAGCAAGCCATTCAGAAATCGCCCGTGACGGTGGTTGCGGATGCTGGCAGTTGCAACCTGATTCTGAACTTGACCGGTACAGCGAAGTTCACCACACCTTGTGACCTGGCCCGTGTTTACCTGTCCAATTCTGGCGTGAATTACGACAGCGTGGCGCAGCCTGGTGCCGTTGCCAGCGTCAAGGTCGGGGACAAGGCCATTGCTTCCTATGACGGTGCCGCACCCAACGCCAAGGATGAAAAAGCCCGTTTTGAGAAGGAAGTGCGAGCCGCGCTCAATGATGCTGGCTATCCGGCCAAGGCGGACCCGATTCCTGCGGGGTCCAGCAACTGGCTTATGTTGGTGCTGATTCTGACCATTCTGGTGGTCTATGTGACCATGGTGTACGGACCGGTCGCAGCCATGTTGGTCGAATTGTTCCCGACGCGGATTCGTTACACGTCGATGAGCTTGCCGTATCACATTGGCAATGGCTGGTTCGGTGGCTTTTTGCCGGCCATTTCATTCTCGATTGTGGCTGCGC
>JBAXNI010000025.1:0-29050 GCA_037133835.1 Comamonadaceae bacterium
GACCATTAAGCGGACTTTCTTTGCTGGGCCGCCAGCCAGTTTTTCTCAAACCTCATCGGGCTGACATAGCCCAATGTTGAATGCAGTCTCGTGGCGTTGTAGAACGCCAGCCAATCCATTACCTCTGATTGTGCCGCCTGGCGCGTTGCAAATTGTCTGCCATGCGTGCGTGCTCGTTTGAGCGAACTCCATAGGCTCTCAGTTGGTGCATTGTCCCAACAGTCGGCCTTACGGCTCATTGAGCTTTTCATGCCGTATGCGCGCAGTGCATCCTGAAACTCAGCACTGCAATACTGACTGCCCCGGTCCGAGTGCACGATCAGGCCCGGCGCAGGTCTCCTGCGAAACCATGCCATGCGCAGCGCATCTGTCACCAACTTCTTCGTCATCCTTGGCCCAATTGACCAGCCAACCACCTGGCGACTGAATAGATCAAGCATCACCGTCAAGTACAGCCAGCCTTCATTGGTTGCCAGGTAGGTAATGTCCGTCGTCCAGACGGCGTTGGGAGTGGCCGGTGCGAAGTCACGTTCAATCAGATTGGGCGCCACCGCCATGTCATGCTTTGAATTGGTCGTGGCCTTGAATTTGCGCTTGGTTCTGGCCTTGATACCGTGTTGCGCCATGAGCTTGCGTACCCGCTCTTTGCCGACCCGAATGCCTCGGGCAAGGAGCTCTTTCCACATCCGTGGCCAGCCGTATTCGCCTTTTACCTGAGCATGGATGGCCCTGATGTGCGCCAGCAGGGCGTCATTGCTGATGCCCCGGCGTATTGTTTTCTTGTCACTCTTGTCCGAACTGCGAAGCCAATGTTGGTGGTAGCCACTGACGCTCACCTCCAGTTGCTCGCACAGCACTGAGAGCGGCCAATGGCGTCGGTTGTGATCAATCCATGCGTACTTCACACTGACTCCCGCGCGAAGTACGCTGCCGCTTTTTTTATGATGGCAAGCTCCATCTTGGTACGCGACAACTCTGCACGCAGTCTGGCCAACTCCATTTGTTCGGCACTGACGGGCTTGGCTCCAGGACCACCCAGGCGTCCCTCGCGTTGCGCCTTGATCCAGTTGTGCCGCGTTTGATCGGCCAGTCCCAACATTGCAGCCACCGCCGCTATGCTTTGACCCGCACCAATCAGCCGCAATGCCTCCAGCTTGTATTCGAGCGTGTAGCGCGCCCGGTGCATCTTTTCCATTTCCTTCTCTCCTTGCCAAATTACACCTCAGCAAGGGATACGTTTTTCAGGGGCAAGGTCAAGAACCCTCTGGAACCCCAATGAACACGCGGGTATAGGCGAAAAAAATCCAACCGTATGACGGGTTGGATTTGATATGTGGTGGAGCTGGCGGGATTTGAACCCGCGTCCGCAAGCCATCTTCGAGCAGATCTACATGTTTAGTGGTCTGATTTGAGTCTCGCCACCTGTGTCGCGCAGCCACACGCTACACAGGACGCCAGCACCCTATTTTCTTGCTCCCAACCAAGGTACCCGGTTCAGAGCCAGCCGATGTGTATGACCTTACAGCCGGGAGCTCTCAGCTTGCGCTAAAAACCCCTTGCCCAGCCCACCGGCCTGCTGTTGTAAGGCTCACTGGTTATTAAGCAGCGAGTGCGAAACGTTCGTCGTTTGCAGTTAGTTTTTTTGAATCTGTTTTACGAGCGCATTCAGCTCGACATGCACCACAGCGATTCCGTACCCACGTCGAAACCAGTGCAGCCCCAAGCCTGGTATTTTAGGGCTTGAGCGGAGATTGCAAGGGCAAACACAAAATGTCACCGCCAATCACACCGCAGAGGCCTTCGCCTTTTGCGTGGCAAAGAGGTAATTGACGCTGGTGTCGGTATTGAGCCAGTAGCGCCTTGTGAGCGGGTTATAGGCCATGCCCCGGGTGTGCCGCAAATCAAGATTGCCGGAGCGGCAGTAGGCCGCCAACTCAC
This sequence comes from Comamonadaceae bacterium, assembly GCA_037133835.1. Taxonomy (GTDB): domain Bacteria; phylum Pseudomonadota; class Gammaproteobacteria; order Burkholderiales; family Burkholderiaceae_C; genus Rhodoferax. The sequence continues at coordinate 1,939 of JBAXNI010000025.1, forward strand.
TGGGCCGGATCATCTTGGCAAATTCATGGGTGCCACGCGGCAGCAAACCAAGCACGTATTCGGCGCCCACAATGGCCAGCAGGAACGATTTCGGATTGCGATTCAAGGTGGAGAAAAAAACCCAGCCTCCCGGCTTGACCAGCGCAGCACAGGCGCGCACCACCGACGCGGGATCGGGCACATGCTCAAGCATCTCCATGCACGTCACCACATCAAAACTCTGCGGCTGTTGCTCGGCCATCGTTTCGACGCTGATTTCCTGATATTGCAGATTCGGGGTCTGCGCCTCCAGGGCATGCAGTTGTGCCACACGAAGCGCCTTGCCGGCCAGATCAATACCCGTCACGTGGGCGCCACCGCGCGCCATCGCGTCGGACAGAATGCCACCGCCGCAACCGACGTCAAGAACCTGCCTTCCCTTGACGGGAGAAATACCATCGATCCATTCCAGACGCAGGGGGTTGATCTGGTGCAGGGGACGAAATTCACCCTCCATATCCCACCAGCGGTGAGCAAGATCGGAAAACTTGGCCAGCTCGGCCGGATCAGCGTTCAGTGTTGAGGTCATGGGTAGATTATCGACAAAACAAAAAACCCCGCGAAGCGGGGTTTTTCGATGCAGGCACGAAGCCCGCCTTTCGGAAGTTCCGACCTATCAGTTAGCGCGCGTACCAACCACTTCGATTTCAACGCGACGGTTCTTGGCCTGACCTTCTTTGGTCTTGTTGTCAGCCACAGGTTGCTTCTCGCCCTTGCCTTCGGTGTATACGCGGTTCTTCTCGATGCCCTTGGTCACGAGATAGGCCTTGACTGCTTCAGCGCGCTTGACCGACAGCTTCTGGTTGTAGGCGTCTGAACCGACAGAGTCAGTATGACCAACCGCGATGATCACTTCAAGATTGATGCTCTTGACCTTGCCAACCAGATCGTCCAGCTTGGCTTTGCCTTCGGCCTTCAGAACAGCCTTGTCAAAATCAAAGAATGCATCGGCAGCGTAAGTGACTTTGGTAGCAGCTGGGGGCTGCGGTGCGGGTGCGGGTGCTGGGGGAGGCGGCGGAGCGACTACCACAGGGGCGGGAGCGGGCTTGGGTGCAGGTGCGGGTGCGGGTGCGGGCTTCGGAGCAACAATGGCACCATCGCAGCCAACGGCGGCCGTGGCAGGTGTCCAGGTGGCATCACGCCAGCAATATTCGTTGGTGCCGTTTTTCCAGGTAATCCCCGTCGCGCTGACCCAGTTGTCAATGGTTTGGGCGCCAGCCATGGCCGATAGTGCTGCGCCAGCAACCAGCATTGCCAGTTTATTCAATTTCATCATGGTTCTCCTAAAGGAAAAAAGCCGCAGCAGCGCGGCGAGTATTTATAAGACGCTGCGAGTGCCCATCACCCAAAGCGTTCGTGCCATTGTGCCACACCCAGATTCTGCCCTAAACCCGAAACAAGCGACTAGGTCATTCAAATTTAATTGCGGTGGATAAAGCCACGCCACCGTTGCACGGAAGCCACAAGAGGGGTCCTTTACCTTTAGAATCAGACCCTGCCTTTTGACTCCCCGTTCCAGCCACAACCGCCCCATGACCCAGTTCGCCAAAGAAACCCTGCCCATCAGTCTTGAAGAGGAAATGCGGCGCAGCTACCTCGACTACGCCATGAGCGTGATTGTGGGTCGCGCCCTGCCCGACGCGAGGGACGGATTGAAGCCGGTACATCGGCGCGTGTTGTTCGCCATGCATGAGTTGAGCAACGACTGGAATCGGCCGTACAAGAAATCAGCCCGCATTGTTGGCGATGTCATCGGCAAGTACCACCCGCATGGTGACAGTGCTGTGTATGAAACGATTGTTCGCATGGCGCAGGACTTTTCGATGCGCCATATGCTGGTGGACGGTCAGGGCAATTTCGGATCGGTCGACGGCGACAACGCCGCAGCCATGCGTTACACGGAAATCCGCATGTCCAAGATCGCACACGAGTTGCTCGCCGATCTCGACAAGGACACGGTTGACTTTGGCCCCAATTACGATGGCTCCGAGCAAGAGCCACTGGTCATGCCAACGCGGCTTCCCAACCTGCTTGTCAACGGCTCGGGCGGCATCGCGGTCGGCATGGCAACCAACATTCCTCCACACAACCTCAACGAGGTGGTCGATGCCTGTCTGCATCTGTTGTCAAATCCGCAGGCGTCGATCGAGGAACTGATGGAAATCGTTCCCGCTCCCGACTTTCCGACGGGCGGAATCATTTACGGCATCAACGGTGTCAAGGATGGCTATCGCACCGGTCGCGGGCGCGTTGTCATGCGCGCCAAGTGCCATTTTGAAGACATTGACAAAGGCCAGCGACAGGCGATCATCGTCGACGAACTTCCCTACCAGTGCAACAAGAAAACCTTGCAGGAACGCATGGCGGAATTGGTGCACGAGAAGAAGATCGAAGGCATCAGCCATATTCAGGACGAATCGGACAAGTCAGGCATGCGCCTGGTGATTGAGCTCAAGCGCGGGGAAGTCCCTGAAGTCGTGCTGAACAACCTGTACAAGCAGACGCAGTTGCAGGACACCTTCGGCATGAACATGGTGGCACTGATCAACGGTCAGCCCAAGCTCTGCAACCTCAAGGACCTGATTGAGGTTTTTCTGGAACACCGCCGCGAAGTCGTAACACGCCGCACCGTGTTCAACCTGCGCAAGGCGCGCGAGCGCGGCCATGTGCTTGAAGGACTCGCTGTCGCGCTGGCCAACATCGACGACTTCATCGCCATCATCCGCAATGCGCCGACACCCCCGGTCGCCAAGGTAGAACTGATGGCCAAACCGTGGGACAGCAAACTGGTGCGCGAGATGCTCACCCGCAGCCGCTCCGACGGGGCTACGGTCAACGCCGACGACTACCGCCCGGACGGTCTTGAGAGGGCCTACGGCATGGGTCAGGACGGTTTGTATCGCCTTTCAGAAACGCAGGCGCAGGAAATTCTGCAGATGCGGCTGCAACGCCTGACCGGGCTGGAGCAGGACAAGATCGTCGCCGAATACAAAGAGGTGATGGCTGAAATCGACGACCTGCTCGATATTCTTTCCCGGCCTGAGCGGGTCTCGATCATCATCAGCGGCGAACTCAGTGCCATCAAGTCCGAGTTTGGCCAGACCAAACTGGGTGCCCGGCGCAGCCTGGTTGAGTACAGTTCTTTTGACCTCAGCACCGAAGACCTGATCACACCGACCGACATGGTGGTTACGCTCTCGCACAGTGGTTACATCAAGAGCCAGCCACTGAGTGAATACCGGGCGCAAAGACGCGGCGGCAGAGGCAAGCAGGCCACCGCCACCAAAGAAGACGATTGGGTGGACCAACTCTTTATTGCCAACACCCACGATTACATTCTGTGCTTCAGCAACCGTGGACGTCTGTACTGGCTCAAGGTCTGGGAAGTGCCGCAGGGCTCGCGCGGTTCGCGCGGCCGACCGATCGTCAACATGTTCCCGCTGGCGGAAGGCGAAAAGGTCAATGTCGTCTTGCCACTGACGGGCGACAAGCGCAGTTTTCCGGCCAGCCAGTACGTGTTCATGGCAACATCCATGGGTACCGTCAAGAAAACGGCACTCGACGAATTCAACAACCCGCGCAAGGGTGGCATCATTGCCGTCAACCTCGATGACGGCGACTATCTGATCGGTGCTGCCCTGACCGACGGGCAGCACGACGTGATGCTCTTTAGCGACGGCGGCAAGGCAGTGCGTTTTGATGAAAACGATGTCCGCCCGCTGGGTCGTAACGCCCGTGGCGTGCGCGGGATGACGCTCGAAGAGGGGCAAAGCGTCATTGCGATGCTGGTCGCCGAAGACGAGCAGCAAAGCGTTTTGACGGCGACGCAGAACGGCTTTGGCAAGCGCACCAGCATCGCCGAGTACACACGTCACGGCCGTGGCACCAAGGGCATGATTGCCATCACGCAGTCCGAGCGTAACGGCATGGTGGTAGCAGCGACGCTGGTACGCGCCGATGACGAGATCATGCTGATCACCGACAAGGGCGTTCTGGTGCGTACCCGGGTCAGCGAGATTCGGGAACTCGGTCGTGCCACACAGGGTGTCACTTTGATTGGCCTGGACGAAGGCTCCAAACTGAGCGGCTTGCAGCGCATCGTCGAGAACGACGCCAACCCGCTCACCGATGATGCTGCGGCTGATGATGAAGCGCCCCTATAACTTCTCTGCCGGGCCGGCGGCGATGCCGCAGGAGGTGCTGACGCAAGCAGCGGGCGAAATGCTCGACTGGCATGGCAGCGGTATGAGCGTGATGGAAATGAGCCATCGCGGCAAGGAGTTCATCTCGATCTACGAGCAGGCGCAAGCGGACCTGCGGGAGTTGCTGGCCGTGCCCGAGCAGTTCAGGATTCTGTTCATGCAGGGCGGCGGTCTGGCCGAGAACGCCATCGTTCCGCTGAACCTCTCGCGCGCTGGCACGGTGGACTTTGTGGTGACCGGCAGTTGGAGCCAGAAGTCGCTGCAGGAGGCTGCCCGGTATTGCACGGCCAACCTTGCTGCCAGCAACCAGGCCGACGGCCACACCACACTGCCGGCGCCGCAGAATTGGCGCCTGAGCAAGGACGCCAGCTACCTGCATCTGTGCAGCAATGAAACGATTCACGGTGTTGAGTGGCAAGAACTGCCCGACCTCAAGGCCATCGGCTATGACAGTCCGTTGGTGGTTGACTGTTCGTCGCACGTCGCTTCACGGCCCATGGACTGGAGCCGCATCGGCGTGGCGTTTGCCGGTGCACAAAAGAACCTGGGGCCGGCTGGTCTGACACTGGTGGTTGTCAGGCAGGACCTGCTGGACCGCGCCCTGCCCATCTGCCCTGGCGCCTTCAACTACAAGACGGTGGCTGACAACCAATCGATGTTCAACACACCACCAACCTATGCCATCTATGTGGCGGGCCTTGTTTTCCAATGGCTGAAAAGCCAGGGAGGCGTCGCTGCCATGGAACAGCGCAACCGGGCAAAGGCCGCTCTGCTTTACGACGCCATAGACGGTTCGCAGCTGTACTACAACAAGGTGGCGCGTGATTGCCGTTCGCGTATGAACGTGCCCTTCTTTCTGCGTGATGAGAGCCTGAGCGAAGCCTTTCTGAGCGGCGCGCGGGAGCACGGATTGCTCCAACTCAAGGGTCACAAGTCGGTTGGTGGCATGCGCGCGAGCATCTACAACGCCATGCCCATCGAAGGCGTGCAGGCGTTGGTCGATTACATGCTGGAATTTCAACAAGGCCGGGCCTGAACCATGACCACACCCGCTCCCGGTTTACCAACACTGTCAGAACTTCGCATCCAGATTGATGCCATCGACGAGCAATTGCTGACCCTGCTCAACAGCCGCGCACTGGTTGCCGAAAAAGTCGGCGAAGTGAAGAAGCGCGAAGGCACAGCCTTTTTCAGACCCGATCGGGTGGCGCAAGTCATCGAAAAAATCCAGTTGACCAATCCGGGACCTCTCCAGGGGCCCCATGTAGCGGCGATCTGGCGCGAAATCATGTCGGCCTGTCTGGCGCTCGAAGCGCCGCAACGCGTCGCTGTGCTGGGGCCGGCGGGCACTTTTTGTGAGCAGGCTGCGGTGGAGTTTTTTGGCGGCGCGGCGGACCTCATTTACTGCGCCAATTTTGACGAAGTGTTTCACGCCACGGCGGCGGGCAGCGCACAGTACGGGGTGGTAGGTGTTGAGAACTCGACCGAAGGCATGGTCACCCGATCGCTTGACCTGTTTCTGCACACGCCAACCCATGTGATCGGCGAAGTTACCTTGCTGATTCGGCATAACCTGCTGCGTCTGGACAATTCTGTCGACCGCATTGAAGCGGTGTTGGCTCATCCACTTGCGCTTGCGCAGTGCCAGGCATGGTTGTCCAAGCATTTGCCACACGCTGAGCGCAAACCGGTTTCCAGCAACGCCGAGGGCGCCCGCCTGGCCACAACCAACCCGGCTTGGGCCGCATTGGCCAGCGAGCGTGCGGCAACCCAGTTTGGTTTGCACATTGCAGCCCATGCAATTCAGGACGAGGCTTACAACCGCACCCGCTTTGCCATCATCTGCCTGCCGCAGACGGTCGGCACACCGCCGCCTTCAGGCAAGGACTGCACGAGCCTGATCGTGTCAGTGCCGAATCGGCCCGGCGCTGTGCATGACTTGCTGGTACCGCTCAAGACGCACGGCGTGTCGATGACGCGTTTTGAATCGCGCCCGGCGCGCACCGGGCAGTGGGAATACTATTTCTACATCGACGTTCAGGGCCACCCCTCGCAACCACATGTAGCCGCCGCACTGGCCGATTTGCAGAAACTTTCTGCCTTTTACAAACTCCTGGGCAGTTACCCGGTAGCTGAATAATGTTCGAGCAACTCGGCGTCATCGGTTGTGGTTTGATGGGCGGCTCTTTCGCGCTGGCCCTCAAGCGTGCCGGCCTGGTCAAGCGGGTGGTCGGATACAACAAGTCGCTTGAGAGCACCGAGCACGCGCGAGAACTCGGGGTGATTGATGTTGCGGCCACTTCTGCGGCACAGGCTGTTGCCCAAGCCGATATCGTGCTTCTGGCAGTGCCGGTCGCTGCGACGGAAGCGACCCTCAAGTCCGTACAGCACCTCGTGACGCCCGAAATACTGATCATGGATGTGGGATCCACAAAGCGGGACGTCATTGACGCGGGGCGCAGAGCCTTGCGCGAACAAATCGGATCGTTTGTGCCCGCGCATCCGGTCGCGGGCCGGGAAGTCTCTGGCGTGGAGAACGCCGACGCCGACCTGTACCATGGCAAACAGGTGATCCTGACGCCGATTGAACGCACGCTACCCGCGCAGTTGCAAAAGGCGTTTGACGTGTGGTCGGCGCTAGGCTGTCGCGTTGTCAAGATGTCACCTGAGTCGCATGACGCGGCCTTTGCCGCCGTCAGTCATTTGCCGCATCTGCTTTCGTTTGCACTCATGAATGCGGTGTCTGGACAACCGCAGGGGAAAGAATACCTGTCCCTGGCCGGACCAGGTTTTCGCGATTTCTCAAGGATCGCCGCCAGCGACGCCAAGATGTGGCGCGACATCATGTTGTCGAACCACGAAGAGTTGCTTGCGCAACTGAAAATTTTCCAGCACAGCCTGCAGGCGATGGAACTGATGATCTCCAGTGGCAATGGGGAGGCGCTGGAGGGTCTGATTGATCGCGCCAGTCTGAGCCGCGCCAAGTGGCGCATGGGACTTCACCAGAAATAATGTTTTCGACCGCGTTTCTCGATATCCCACCCTTGACCTCGGCGGGCGGCACCATCTCACTGCCGGGCTCCAAGAGCATTTCAAACCGTGTGTTGCTCCTGTCTGCCCTGTGCCAGGGCAACACCACACTGCACGATCTGCTCGACTCGGACGACACCCGTGTCATGCTCGATGCTCTGCGCTCATTGGGTTGCAGCGTGCAGCAAAGCGGTACCAATGTCACGATCAAGGGTGCGGGCGGTCAGCCACGCAGCGCATCGGCCCGTTTGTTCATGGGCAACGCCGGCACAGCCATCCGTCCGCTGACCGCCGCTCTGGCCGTGATGGGCGGCGACTTCGAACTGTACGGCGTGCCACGCATGCATGAGCGGCCTATTGGTGATCTGGTCGATGCGCTGCGCCAAATCGGCTGCCAGATTGAATACCTGGGGAAAATCGGTTACCCGCCACTGCGTATTGGCGAGCCAAACCTTTCGCTTCAGCAGCCGATCCGGGTTCGCGGCGATGTATCAAGCCAGTTTCTGACTGCTCTGCTGATGGCCTTGCCCTTGGCGGCATCGAGTCAGGACATCCGGATTGAAGTGGTGGGGGAGTTGATCTCGCGCCCCTACATCGAAATCACCCTCAAGCTGCTGGCACGCTTTGGCATCGACGTTGTCCGCGATGGCTGGCAAAGCTTCACGATTACAGCTGGCAGCCAGTTCAAATCTCCCGGCACGCTGCATGTGGAAGCCGACGCCTCGTCGGCCAGCTATTTTGTGGCCCTGGGTGCATTGGCGCAGCCTGGCGCGCGGCACAGCAGCCTGCGCATCGAGGGTGTTGGCGCGGACTCGATCCAGGGTGACATCCGCTTCATTGATGCGGCACGGATGATGGGCGCCAGAGTGATCAGCGGACCCAACTGGCTGGAGATTTCACGCGGCGAGTGGCCGCTCAAGGCTATCGAGCTGGACTGCAATCACATCCCGGATGCGGCCATGACACTGGCCATCATGGCCTTGTATGCACAGGGCACCACGACTCTGCGCAATATTGCCAGTTGGCGGGTCAAGGAAACCGACCGTCTGGCCGCCATGGCCGGGGAGTTGCGCAAACTCGGTGCCAGCGTGCAGGAAGGCCCGGATTTCATTCGCATCACCGCTCCAGCGACAAACGCCGACTGGCGCGCTGCCAGCATCCACACCTATGATGATCACCGCATCGCCATGTGTTTTGCGCTGGCTGCCTTTAACCCGGCAGGTTTGCCCGTGCGACTAGAAGACCCCAAATGCGTTGCAAAGACCTTTCCCGACTACTTTGAAGCACTGTTTTCGGTGGTGCAGACAGGCGCCACAGCCATCCCCGTCATTTGCGTTGATGGCCCCAGTGCCTCTGGCAAGGGCACGCTGGCGGCAGCACTGGCCGAGCGCCTGGGCTACCACCTGCTGGACTCGGGCTCACTCTACCGCATCAGCGCACTGGCTGCGGCGCAAGCCGGTCTCGCACTCGACGGTGCACATGAGCAGGCGATTGCCGACCTGGTCACGGGTTTGTCCATTCAGTTTGCAGCCGACCAGGTGCTCTTGAACGGCGTTGACATCAGCGATGCCATTCGCAGCGAAGAGGCAGGCATGAACGCCTCCCTGGTGTCTGCCTTGCCCAAGGTTAGGCTGGCCCTGGTCGCCCTGCAGCATGGCTTCAGGCAGTTACCAGGACTGATTGCTGATGGCCGTGACATGGGAACGGTGATCTTCCCGGATTCAACGCTCAAGGTGTTTTTGACGGCAAGCGCTGAACAGCGCGCCCAGAGGCGTCATAAACAATTGATTTCAAAGGGAATTTCGGCTACACTCTCATCCCTTTGCGCTGACTTGCAGGCGCGTGATGCGCGGGATTCGTCTCGTAGCGTCGCGCCCTTAAAGGCGGCGCAAGACGCCCGGTTGCTGGACAACTCGAACTTGACGATTGAAGAATCTGTCGAGCTGGTTTTGAACTGGTGGCAGGGCACGCAAGCTTTCGAATCAGTTTAAGAGTTTGCACCGGTCCACACAGGCCCTTTCGCGCAGCACATTGCGCACTGCCTGTGTGGTTCTAAAACTAAACCGCGGAATTATCCGCAACCAAAAATGTCAGAATCTTTTGCCGCCCTGTTTGAAGAGTCCCTGCAACGCACCGAGATGCGGCCGGGCGAAGTTATCACTGCTGAAGTGATTCGCATCGAGCACAGTTTTGTTGTTGTCAATGCTGGCCTCAAGTCTGAGGCTTATGTGCCGCTCGAAGAATTCAAGAGTGACAAGGGCGAAATCGAAGTTCAGGTGGGTGATTTTGTTTCGGTCGCCATCGGTTCGATCGAAAACGGCTACGGCGACACCATCCTGAGTCGCGATACCGCCAAACGTCTGGCGTCCTGGATGAGCCTGGAAAAAGCACTGGAAACCGGCGAGTTCGTCACCGGCACCACCAGCGGCAAGGTCAAGGGTGGCCTGACTGTGCTGGTCAACGGCATCCGCGCCTTCCTGCCAGGTTCGCTGGTTGACACGCGTCCCACCAAAGACCTGTCACCCTACGAAAACAAGACGCTCGAATTCAAGGTTATCAAGCTTGACCGCAAGCGCAACAACGTCGTGCTGTCACGCCGCGCAGTGGTTGAGGCCAGCATGGGCGAAGAACGCGCCAAGCTGATGAACACACTCAAAGAGGGCTCGGTGGTTCAAGGCGTCGTCAAGAACATCACCGAATACGGTGCTTTCGTCGACCTCGGTGGCATTGACGGTCTGCTGCACATCACCGACATGGCATGGCGTCGCGTGCGTCACCCGAGTGAAGTTGTCACGGCAGGTCAGGAAATCACTGCCAAGATCCTGAAATTTGACACCGAAAAGAACCGCGTGTCACTCGGCCTCAAGCAGATGGGCGACGACCCATGGATGGGCGTCAACCGTCGCTACCCGCAAGGCACGCGCATGTTCGGCAAGATCACCAACATCGCCGACTACGGCGCTTTTGTGGAACTGGAGCCTGGCATCGAAGGCCTGGTGCACGTCAGCGAAATGGACTGGACCAACAAGAACGTGGCCCCCAGCAAGATTGTTGCCCTGGGTGATGAAGTTGAAGTGATGGTTCTGGAAATCGACGAGGACAAGCGTCGCATCTCTTTGGGTATGAAGCAGTGCAAGGCTAACCCATGGCAGGAATTTGCGCAGAACACCAAACGCGGCGACCGCGTCAAGGGTCCGATCAAGTCGATCACCGATTTCGGCGTGTTTGTCGGTCTGGCCGCTGGTATTGACGGTCTCGTGCACCTGTCAGACCTGTCCTGGAATGAAGCCGGCGAAGCCGCTGTGCGCGAGTACAAGAAGGGCCAGGAAGTCGAGGCTCTGGTGCTGGCAGTCGATGTGGACCGGGAACGCATCTCTCTGGGCATCAAGCAGTTGGACTCTGACCCTTTCACAACGTTCGCCACGATCAACGACAAGGGCCAGGTTGTCACGGGCAAGGTCAAGACCGTTGACGCCAGAGGCGCCGAGATCGACCTGGGCGACGACATCATCGGCTATCTGCGTGCCAGCGAGATCTCGCGCGATCGCGTCGAGGATGCTCGCAACGTGCTTAAGGAAGGTGACGAAGTCACGGCCGTCGTCGTCAATGTGGACCGCAAGGCACGCAACATTCAGCTGTCGATCAAGGCCAAGGACGCAGCCGATCAAAACGAAGCCATGGCGACTTTGAGCCAGGCCTCGGCACGCGAAAATGCCGGCACGACGAGCCTGGGTGCATTGCTGCGCGCCAAGCTCGACAACAACGAGAAGTAATCGACTTGTGGGACAGACCATGCGACGCCGCAAAGCCGCACGCATGCTCTGTCCTCAATTGATTAGTGAACATGACTCGCTCTGACTTGGTCGAAGAACTGGCTGCCAGATTTGGCCAGCTCACCCACCGCGATGCCGAATTCGCGGTCAAGGCCATTCTGGATGCCATGAACGCGGCTTTGGTGCGTGGGCATCGAATTGAAATTCGGGGTTTTGGCAGTTTTTCCATCAATCACCGCCCTCCCCGTATCGGCCGAAATCCGCGTAGTGGCGCCAGTGTCGAAGTGCCAGAAAAGCGTGTCCCTCACTTCAAACCGGGCAAAGCCATGCGCGAGGCCGTCGATCTGCGTACGGTCGAGCTTGAAGGCAAACGCAAATCCTGACCGTTAGAATCAACCCGTCATTGGGGAGATCGATGAAAAACTTCCTGTGGCTTCTTAAGTGGATACTTAAGATCGCCATATTTTTTACCTTGTTTGCCTTTGCGCTGAATAATCAGCAAGACACAACGGTGCATTTTTTCTTCGGGACCTACTGGCGCGCGCCTCAGGTTCTGGTGGTGTTGGGCACTTTCGCAGCCGGAGTGGCCGTTGGCGCGTTGGGCATGGTGCCCCACTGGCTAAAACAGCGTCGCGCGGCCAATCTGGGGTCACTGGCCAGCGCCGATCTCAAGCCAGCACTTGCCACGGCAAGCGAAGTACCGCATGAGCTTTGACTTGAGCTGGATATTGCTGGGCTTGCCGCTGGCGTTTGTGGCAGGATGGCTGGCCTCTCGGCTGGACCTGCGCCAACTTCGGATTGAAAACCGGCAAGCGCCCAAGGCCTATTTCAAGGGCTTGAATTTCCTCCTCAATGAGCAACAGGATCAGGCAATCGATGCATTCATCGAGGCAGTGCAGAACGACCCGGACACCTCGGAGTTGCACTTCGCCCTGGGTAACCTGTTTCGACGTCGCGGTGAATATGAACGTGCGGTCCGTGTACACGAGCACCTGCTGTCACGGGGCGACCTGAACCAGGCCGATCATCAGCGCGCCCAGCATGCACTGGCATTGGACTATTTGAAGGCCGGCTTGCTCGATCGCGCCGAGTCGGCCCTGCTCAAGCTCGAAGACACGCCGTTTGAAAATCAGGCGCGACTGGCTCTGCTGGCCAATTACGAACGCAGTCGTGACTGGCCGCAGGCCGCCCTGGTCGCGCAGAAGCTGACCGCCGCCGGGCAGGGCAACTTCGACACCCGACTGGCCCACTATCTGTGCGAGCAGGCTGACACCTGTCTGTCCAATCAGGCCCCTGAGCAAGCCCTTCCTCTGCTGCAACAGGCCATAGCGACGGCGCCCGAAGCGCCAAGGCCTCGCATCGCCCTGGCGCAGTTGCTGGCAAACCAGGGCAAGGCAATGGAGGCGTACTCTGCGCTGAAAGTTGCGCTTGATGTGTCGGCGCCGGCGGTACCCCTTATCGCCACTGCCCTGGTCAAACTGGCCATCCAGACCGGGCACACACCTGAGACACTTCAACTGCTCAAGAGTCATTACGAAGCCAGCCCGTCACTGGACGTTCTGGATGCGATCGTTGCTCTTGAGGCGACTCTGACAACACCTTCACCAACTGCGCGCGACTGGTATGTGCGCCACCTTGAGCACGAGCCCTCGCTCGTCGCTGCCGCGAAATGGATCGCCGGCGAAAAGCTTGAGCATGAACAATTTCATCCGCAGGTGCAACGGGCCCTGGACCATGCTGTCAAACCGCTGGTGCGATACCGTTGCGCCGCGTGCGGGTTCGAAGCCAAGCAGCATTTCTGGCAATGTCCGGGTTGCCAGGCCTGGGACAGTTATCCGGCCAGACGTGTGGAAGAGCTATGAGTAACCCATTGACTGCGATGACCATCTCGAGAGAAACCTTGTCCAGAGCGCGTGTCCTGGTGGTCGGCGATGTCATGCTGGACCGCTACTGGTACGGTGAGGTGGATCGCATCTCCCCGGAAGCGCCTGTGCCCATCGTACGCATCACGCGTGAAGAGGAGCGAAATGGCGGCGCCGCGAATGTCGCCTACAACGTGGTCACGCTGGGTGCCCAATCCTCGCTGCTGACCGTGGTTGGGGACGACGAGGCAAGTCATAAACTCGAGTCCCTGGTACTCGGTACCGGGATCAGCGCGCACTTTGGCCGCGATCCGGATCTGAAGACAACCGTCAAACTGCGTGTCATCGGGCGCCAGCAACAGTTGCTTCGCCTGGACTTTGAAAATACGCCAAAGAATGAAGTGCTGGCTTCCCAGAGCGCTGTTTTTGCCAGCTTGTTACCTGATCACCATGCGGTGCTGTTTTCAGACTATGGCAAAGGCGGCCTGGCACATGTTGGCGACATGATCGCAAGAGCGCGGGACGCCGGCAAGCCGATCCTGATCGACCCCAAGGGTTCAGACTACTCGCGCTACAGGAATGCCAGCGTCATCACTCCCAATCGGGCCGAACTGAGGCAAGTGATCGGTGCCTGGTTCGATGAGGCCGACCTGCAGACCAAGTGTCAGAACCTGCGCCGGCAACTCGGACTCGATGCAGTCCTGCTGACCCGCAGCGAAGAAGGAATGACACTGTTTGACGCCGACGGACAACTGCACATCAATGCCCAGGCCCGCGAAGTGTTCGATGTCACCGGTGCTGGCGATACCGTGATAGCGACCATGGCAACGCTGCTCGCCGCCGGAATGAGTCTGCGCCAGGCACTGCCGCTGGCGAATCGGGCCGGTGGTCTGGTGGTTGGAAAATTTGGTACTGCAGCGGTGACCTATGAGGAGTTGTTTGCATGAAACGTATCGTCGTTACCGGCGCTGCCGGTTTTATAGGCAGCAACATCATCAAGGGCCTGAATGCGCGCGGTATCAACAACATCATCGCCGTCGATGACCTGACCCTGGGCGAAAAGTTTCGCAATCTGGCGGATCTGAAGATCGCGGACTATGTGGATGCCGGCGATTTTTACGGCATGTTCGGACTAGGCGCTTTCGGCAAAGTTGACGCCGTTTTTCATGAAGGCGCCTGCAGCGACACGATGGAAACCAACGGCAAGTTCATGCTCTTCAACAATTACACGCTCTCGTGCCAGTTGTTCGAAGCCTGCCAGAAGCATGGCGCCAGGTTGCTGTACGCATCAAGCGCCGCTACCTACGGTGGTTCTGACACATTCCGGGAGGATCCGGCCTTTGAACGCCCGCTGAACGTTTACGGTTACTCCAAACTGCTTTTTGACCAGCGCATGCGACGCGAGTGTGGCGTGAATTTTGAGCACCTGGCTGCTGCCAAGGCTCCACAGGTCGTGGGCTTTCGCTACTTCAATGTTTACGGCGAGCGTGAGCAGCACAAGGCGCGCATGGCCAGTGTTGCCTTTCACCAATTCAACCAATTTGCGCTTGACGGAAAAGTCAAACTCTTCGGCGACTATGGAGGCTACGCTGCGGGCGCCCAGATGCGCGACTTTGTCTTCATTGACGACGTCGTGGCGGTCAACCTGTGGTTTTTTGATCGTCCGGAGATTTCCGGCATCTTCAATCTGGGCACCGGTCGGGCGCAACCCTTTAATGATGTCGCTGATGCGGTAGTGAATGCCATGCGCAGCAACCGAGACGCGTCTTCCCTGACCCACGAGGCCATGGTCACGACCGGTCTGATCGAGTATGTCGCTTTCCCCGACAGCCTGCGTGGCAAGTACCAGTGCTACACCCAAGCCGACCTGACTTCCTTGCGCAAGGCTGGCTGCGATCATCGATTCACGGATGTCCAAGGCGGAGTATCCAGATACGTGAGCTGCTTGCTCGATCAATCTGGGGGAACTGCATGATGCTGAAGATTTTCCTCTGCCTTGCGGCCATGCTCTATGCCACCTTCTGCCTGGCTGCTACCGACGTCAACCATGCCAGCGCAGCCGAGCTTGACAGCATCAAGGGCATCGGCCCCTCCCTGTCCGGCAAAATCCTGGACGAGCGCAAGAAGGGCAACTTCAAGGACTGGTCCGATTTGCTGACCCGCGTCAAAGGGGTTGGCAAGAAGAGTGCTGCCAAGTTCTCGGCCCAAGGCCTGACTGTCAACGAAGCGGCCTACAAAGAGGCGCCGGCCGGTCCAACCGGCGATTCGGCAAAAAAATAATTGAGCGCCAGGGCCACGCTCAGGCGCGACCAATGACGCAAGCCGTGGCCATCAGTTCTTCGAGCAGCGCCAGCGACACGCTACCCGAGACTGAATAGGGGTCGAGCTCCGGTTTTTCAGCGTATTTGAGCAAGATCGATGCATTGATCTTGGACATGTTGACCTGCCCCATGGTCCAGCCGCCGAAACGGCGTTCGGTGATTTCTTCGTAATGCAGCAGTACCAGGTCCTTGTGGCGGGGATCTCTCTGAATATGCCCGTACAGCTCACTCACCGGCATCCGCCCACCCTCAATCGCCTGCAAAAATATGCCGCCACCGTAACAAAGAATACCGGTAATGCCACACTCAGGGTTGTGCTTGCGCGACTGCGCCAGTATGGCCTCGATGGCCTCGGGACTGGTGTCGTTAACTCGGCTGGCATAAAGCAATCGTACCAACATGATCAACCCTTGCCTGGAATGAGTGAGAGGAATTCACGGCGCAGGTTGGCGTCTTTCAGGAAACTGCCGCGCATGACCGAATTGATCATTTTGCTGTTCATGTCCTTGACACCACGCCAACCCATGCAAAAGTGCGTCGCTTCCATCACGATCGCCAGACCATCGGGCTGCGTCTTCTGCTGAATCAAATCCGCCAGCTGAACAACAGCTTCCTCCTGGATCTGCGGTCTGCCCATAACCCACTCGGCCAGCCTGGCGTACTTTGACAATCCAATCACGTTGGTGTGTTCATTCGGAAGCACACCGATCCAGATCTGGCCAATGACCGGACACAGGTGATGGCTGCAGGCACTGCGCACAGTGATCGGGCCGACAATCATCAATTCATTGAGGTGCTCCGCGTTGGGGAACTCTGTGATCGCTGGCGCGCTGACGTAGCGCCCACGAAACACCTCGTTGACGTACAGTTTGGCAACGCGGCGTGCGGTCTGATCGGTGTTGTGATCACGTTCGGTGTCAATCACCAGACTGCTCAAGACACCTTTCATTTTCTCTTCCACTTCATCGAGCAGGAGTTCAAGTTCCCCAGGCTCGACAAAGTCAGCGATGTTGTCGTTGGCGTTGAAACGTTTGCGCGCGGCCAGAAGACGCTCCCGGATCTTCACGGATACGGGGGTACCCTCATCGGCATCGACTGGATTCATGGTGCTTTGACTTTTCATTAACATGCGGTCATGTTATCAGCGTTTTGACTGTAGGGTTTTTGGCCATTTTCCCTTTCCAATCAAGCCTGATATGCTATTGAATCAGTAGCGTTTTCCGTATAGAAAGAGCAGGCTCCGCATCAAGCCAAAGGCGATCGCATCCAGCAATCGCTGACGCCACGGCCGGTTAGCGTAAGCTGACGGATCAATTTGAACGCTGCCATGCATTACGGCCTCGTCCAGCCGCGCATGCAGGACCTGCGCAAAAGCAGCATCGTCGACCACCACATTGGCCTCCCGTGCCAGCAGTAGACTCAACGGGTCCAGATTGGAAGACCCCACTGTGGCCCAATGTCCGTCGATGACCGCAACCTTGGCGTGCAGGAAGCCGGCTGAGTATTCGTATATTTCGACGCCCGCCGCCAACAATGCCCCATAGACCGGTCGGGTCGCGTAGTACTGCATGAAATATTCGTAACGACCATGCAACAACAAGCGAACCCTGACGCCACGCCGGGCAGCCAGGATCAGACCCTTGCGCAACTTTCGACCCGGCAGAAAATAAGCGTTGGCAATCATGATCTCTTCCCGCGCTGCACCAATCGCCTTGCGGTACGTGCGCTCGATCCTGGTCCGGTTGCGCAGGTTGTCACGCAACACCAGTTCCGCGCTGGTACCGTGGTCCTGCGGCACGGCAAGTGGCATGGCGTTGTCCGGATCGGTACTTGTGCGCTCCTGCAAGGCCAATGCGAGCGCTTCCTGCAGGGCGCGCCAGGATGCGGCAAAGTCGCTCTGCCGTGCCGTGCTGGCGGCCTGCAAACGCCACCAGAACCGGGCCATCGCTTCATGCACGCTTTGTACCAGTGGACCGGTCACACGAACCGCAAAATCCAGGCGTGGTGTCTCCAGCGCACCGTAGTTCGGATCAAAATAATCGTCAAGAACATTGATGCCACCACAAAATGCCACACGGCCGTCCACCACGCACAGCTTTCTGTGCAGACGTCGCCAGCGACTTGGAATCAGCATGCCCAGATTGCCCAACGGGGAAAATATCGCCCACTTGACGCCTGCTGCATCAAAACGGGCAGACCATTGGGAAGGGAGACTTGGTGTGCCCACGCCGTCCATCGCCAGATAAACTGCCACGCCGCGCCGCGCGGCACGCTCAAGCGCCAGAGCGACCTGCAGACCAGCGGCCTCCACATTGAAGATATAGGTCTCTATGCGGACTTCATGGACGCTACCGTCAATGGCTTGCACCAGGGAAGGGAAAAAGGCTTGGCCGCCCTGCAACAACACAAGTTGGTGGCCGGGCCGAAGTTGCTGCATGATTCGCCTACACTTGGACAGGCAGAGTGAACTCCGCTATCAGTGGTAGATGGTCGGACATGCGCCACCAGATGCGCCCCCGCGGAACCTGTACTCCCAGTGGCGTCAAACCCCTGGCATAGACATAGTCCAGTTGCACCAATGGCAGTCGAGCCGGAAAGGTCAACTGATTGGCTCCCCTGAAAGCTCGCAGACCTGTCTGTGCCAGCGCCTGTTCAACCCCTGTTCCCCAGTCATTGAAATCACCGGCCACCAGCAGCGCAGCATCCGCGGGAATTTCCCGCGCGATAAAGCGCTGCAACTGGGCCACCTGACGAGCCCGACTTGAGCGAATCAGACCCAGGTGGACCACCACGACGTGGACCTCGCGGCCATGCACCTTGACCTCGACATGCAACAGGCCGCGCTGCTCAAATCGATGATCCGATATATCCTCGTGCTGATGCGCTGATACCGGCCAGCGTGACAGGACAGCGTTGCCATGCTCGCCGTGCCGGGTCAGAGCGTTCGTCCGGTACACCGCCTCGTAGCCTTCGGGCGCCAGATAATTGGCCTGCGGCAGTTCCGGCCAGCGCGCGAAGTGACGCTCTTCGACGCGGTGCAGTTTGCGTACCTCCTGCAGACAGACAATGTCTGCGTCAAACTGTTCAACCGCATGACCCAGATTGTGAATTTCCAGGCGCCGCCGCGGCCCAAGGCCCTGCACACCCTTATGGATGTTGTAGGTGGCAACACGCACGATATTCACGCTGAATCCGCCATCGAGGCAAAATGGCTCAACAGCAGGATCGCCTCTGAATTGGATGGGGAAAAGCATTTCTGCGCAGCCACCTGGTACGGCACCCATTGATAGTCCGTGTGCTCGCGATCGTTCAGGCAGATCGGCAACCGATACGGCACTTGCAGGCCGAACAAATGCTCGGTATTGCGCGTTACGCCAGGTCCATAGCGCCACTGCCAATGAGGATAGATGTCATACACATTTTCAAGATCCCAATCACACAAACCTGCATGAAGCGGTGTGCCAGGTCGGCAATCAATTCCGGTCTCCTCATGAACTTCCCGAGAAGCTGTCTGAACATAAGGCTCTTCGAGCGTGTCCTTGCTACCAGTCACCGATTGCCAATAATCAGCCACGTCAGCGCGCTTGATCAGCAGCACATCCAGACCCGGCGTGTAAATCACCACCAGTACGGATTCAGGAATCTTGTAAGCCATCGGCATAAAAAAGGGCGCTGTGTGAGCGCCCTTTCATTTTGCCTGAAGCCTGGATCGGAGCCAGCTCAAACCGCTTTGGCAGGCTCTGGCGTGCGCAATCGGATGTGCAGTTCACGCAGTTGCTTTTCATCAACAGGGGATGGTGCCTGTGTCAGCAAACATTGGGCACGCTGCGTCTTGGGGAAGGCAATCACATCGCGTATCGACTCCGCTCCGGTCATCAGTGTGATGATGCGGTCAAGGCCAAAAGCGAGCCCGCCATGCGGTGGCGCCCCATATTGCAGGGCATCGAGCAGAAAGCCAAACTTTTCCTGCGCCTCTTCAGCCGTGATTTTCAGCGCGTCAAACACTTTTTGCTGCACATCGGCGCGGTGGATACGAACCGAACCCCCGCCCATCTCCCAGCCATTGAGCACCATGTCGTAGCCTTGCGAGATGCATTTCTCGGGCGCCGTGACCATCCAGTCTTCGTGGCCCACTTTAGGCGCCGTGAAGGGATGATGCACGGCGGTGTAGCGCTGCGCTTCCTCATCAAATTCGAACATCGGGAAATCCACCACCCAGAGCGGTCTCCATGCCTTCTCGGACAATGCGTTCTTCTTTCCAAACTCGCTGTGCCCGATCTTGATGCGCAGCGCACCGATCGCATCATTGACGATTTTGCTTTTGTCAGCGCCAAAGAAAATCAGATCACCATTCTGTGCGCCGGTACGTGCCAGTACCTCGGCGATGGCCTTGTCATGCAGGTTCTTGACAACAGGACTCTGCAGGCCGGGCCAGCGTGCACTGGCATCACCGGGACCCTTGGTCACGTCATTGACCTTGATATACGCCAGGCCTTTCGCTCCGTAGATCTTGACAAACTCGGCGTAGGCGTCAATTTCGCTGCGCGCCAAACCACCTGCCTCACGCGCACCGCCCGGAACGCGCAATCCGACGACGCGCCCGTCCTTCATGTTGGCTGCACCAGAGAACACCTTGAAGTCCACGTCCGTCATCACGTCGGTCAACTCAGTCAGTTCCAGCTTGACCCGAAGATCTGGCTTGTCGGAGCCATAACGGTGCATCGCTTCACTGTATGCCATCACCGGAAATTCACCCAGATCGACGCCCAGCGTGTTCTTGAAAACGGTGGTAATCATTCCTTGGACCAGATCGCGAATATCCTGCTCGGTGAGGAAAGAAGTTTCAATATCGATCTGCGTAAACTCGGGCTGACGATCTGCCCGCAAGTCTTCGTCGCGGAAGCATTTGGTGAGTTGGTAATAACGGTCATAGCCGGCAATCATCAACAACTGCTTGAAGAGTTGTGGACTTTGCGGCAAGGCAAAAAAGTGTCCGTCATGCACGCGGCTGGGCACCAGGTAGTCGCGTGCACCTTCCGGAGTGGATTTACCCAGCATCGGCGTTTCGATGTCGATAAAGCCATGGGCATCAAGGTACTTTCGTACTTCCATGGCCACGCGATAACGCAGCATCAGGTTGTTCTGCATGTAAGGGCGACGCAAATCCAGCACCCGGTGCGTCAGACGCGTGGTCTCACTCAGACTCTCATCATCGAGCTGAAACGGCGGCGTCACCGATGGATTGAGTACAGTCAACTCGTGGCAAAGCACTTCCACCTTGCCACTCTTGAGTCCCTCGTTGATGGTACCGGCCGGTCGCGATCGCACCAAGCCTTTGACCTGGATGCAAAATTCATTGCGCAGGCCCTCTGCAACCTCGAACATCGCGGCACGGTCAGGGTCGCACACGACCTGCACATAGCCCTCGCGGTCGCGAATATCGACAAAGATAACGCCACCATGATCGCGACGACGATTTACCCAGCCACACAGGCTGACAGTCTGACCCAGAAGGGCTTCGGTCACAAGACCGCAATAGTGGGAACGCATGGCCATAAACAACTTTCAATGCCGCCACTCGAGGGCGGCGCAGGTTAGTAACAACTCAACTATTTTGGCGCAATGGCAGGCAGTGCGCCTGGCGCCACCGAGCCCATGGATATGACATAAGTAAGCGCCTCGTCGACACTCATTTGCAGTTCAATCACTTCGGAGCGTGGCAATATCAGAAAAAATCCGCTGGTCGGGTTCGGCGTCGTTGGTACGTAAACACTGACGAAATCCGGACCCAATTGCGCCGCCACTTCACCACTCGGAGTGCCGGTCTGAAACGCGATGGTCCAGACACCGGCTCGCGGGTACTGAACCAGCATGGCGGTGCGAAATGCATTGCCATTGCTGGAAAACAGCGTGTCCGAGACCTTCTTGACACTGTTATAAATTGATTTGAAGACCGGAATATGGGTAAACAGTCGCTCCCACTGGGCCAGCCACCAGCGCCCCGCCACATTGGTGACCAATGCACCGGTGATCAATAACGCAGAGAAAACCAGCACAACCCCGAGCCCCGGTATGTGGCGCAGTGGTTCGATCATTGCTCTGGCGGAACCCGGCGTCAAGGCCGCCAGACCGGTCAGGAAGCCACCAAAAATTGCATCGAGCAAACCCACCAACCAGAGCAGCACCCACAGGGTAATGGCCAGTGGCAGCCATACCAACAAGCCGGTGAGCAGGTATTTCTTGATTGGCATGCGAAACTTCTTTTTTTCAAATCGCAGTCAGTGACAGGCGCAGCCACCGCTGCAACCACCTGTTGCGGGCGCTGCCGGCGAATTCGCCTTGGCCGGTGCAGCAGTCTGGCTTGCGCTGTCAGCGACCGGCTTGGCTGGTGCCAACGTATCTGCAGCAGCGCTCGCGGGTGCCGCTGTACCCTTGAAGTCAGTGGCGTACCAGCCTGAGCCCTTCAACTGAAAACCGGCCGCTGTCAACTGCTTTTTGAAAGCGGAGGCTCCACAAGTCGGACAGTCCGTCAGAAGCGAGTCTGACATCTTTTGCAGTACATCCTTGGCAAACCCGCAGGACTCGCATTTATAGGCATAAATTGGCATGACGGTAGGGCTCGGATCTCAGGTTGCAAAGCCTTTGATTATAGGCCTTGCCGTATCAATCAAGGCAGTCGGTCGAACCCTCTAGAAAAGGTGAAACTGGCCCAACAAGCGCATGGCAAACACGCCCAAGACAAAGCCAAGCCCCCCGTACAGCAGTCCCTGCAGCAGCCGATTGGTCCGCTTTTGCTCCAGCAGGAGAGCATTCAGCGCCTCGGATGAACCGGACCGATCACCCTTCAGAAAGTCAACCAGCAATCGCGGCAACTCGGGTATCAGCTTGGCATAAAGCGGCGCCTCATTGCGCAATTGCTCAATCAGTTTCTTGGGTCCAATCTGGTCGAGCATCCAGCGCTCCAGAAACGGCTTGGCGGTATTCCAGAGATCCAGATCAGGGTCAAGTTGCCGACCCAAGCCTTCAATGTTGAGCAGCGTCTTTTGCAGCAGCACCAGCTGGGGCTGGATTTCAACCGAAAAGCGCCTGGATGTCTGGAACAATCGCATCAGCACGAGACCGAGCGAAAAGTCTTTTAGCGGGCGGTCAAAGTAGGGCTCACAAACCGAGCGGATGGCCGATTCCAGTTCGTCAACCCGCGTCGTCGCTGGTACCCAGCCTGACTCGATGTGCAATTCGGCCACCCGCTTGTAGTCACGCCGGAAAAATGCCGTGAAATTTTGTGCCAGATACTCCTTGTCGGAACGGCTGAGCGTTCCAATGATGCCGAAATCGAGCGATATGTAGCGGCCAAAGGTTGCTGGCTCGATGCTGACCTGAATATTGCCCGGGTGCATGTCGGCGTGAAAAAATCCGTCGCGAAACACCTGGGTGAAGAAGATCGTGACACCGTCGCGGGCCAACTTCGGAATATCGACGCCTGCCGCTCGCAGCCGCTCGACCTGGCTGATCGGCACCCCATGCATGCGCTCCATGACAATCACGTCGGGCATGCAATAGTCCCAGAACATCTCCGGCACCAGCACCAGATCAAGACCGGCCATATTGCGACGCAGTTGTGCCGCACTTGCGGCCTCGCGAACCAGGTCAAGTTCGTCGTGCAGGTATTTGTCAAATTCGGCCACCACTTCGCGCGGCTTCAGACGCCGTCCGACGCTCGAAAAACCATCGACCCACCCTGCCATCATGCGGATCAAACTCAGGTCCTTTTCAATCGCCAGCAACATGCCGGGTCGCAGCACCTTGACGGCAACCTCACGAGCGCGCCCGTCACGATCTTTGAGCACGGCAAAATGCACCTGTGCAATCGAAGCGCTGGCAATCGGCTCCCGATCAAACGAGACAAAAATGTCTGCCAGCTTTTTCGCAAAAGATCGCTCAATCGTGGCAATGGCCAGGTCACTGTCGAAGGGTGGCACGCGATCCTGCAGTTTGGCCAACTCATCGGCGATATCGGTCGGAAGCAGATCGCGCCTGGTTGACAGCACCTGTCCAAACTTGACGAAAATCGGCCCCAAGCGCTCCAGGGCCTGACGAATACGCTGGCCCGGCGAGGCGTCAAGATTGCGTCCCAATGACAGGATTCTGGCCAGTCTGTCAAGCCAGGGTTTCTGGAAGGCGGTCAGAAACAGTTCATCCAGACCATACCGGAACAGCACCCAAAAAATGAAGGTGCCCCGAAACAGACGCGTCATATGGAAGCCTTTTCGGCGCCTGTCGCAGGGGTCGCACCCATGAACTGTCGCAGAGCGCTGGCCATACCCCGGGCGGTCTGCCCCAGAGTGTGGGCCGGCACATCGCCGAGCACGCGAGCCAGGTCCTCTTCGACATCCCACCTGACGTGGTCAACAAGCCAGTTGACCTCGGCGGCAAGTTGCACATCTCCCACTATGCGAACGGCCGGACGCTCTCCGCGCAGCATGTCCCGTGCCAGTACAACTGGTGACTCCTGACTGACTGACAGGACCAGGTCAGCTTGAGCGTCGGATGACGCCAGGTCCAGCAGACCAGCCGGCGTCGCCACGAGTCGCATCGAAAAGGAGCACCATTCGAGTTGCACTACACGCCCCTTTTGCCGCGCCAGGCGACCCATTGCCTGCGGCTCCTGCAACAGGATGTGATTCAACAGCAACACGATACGGCGCTGGACTTCATCGACGACCCAGGACAGTGGAGGAAAATCCGCAAAAGGGATGTTTTGCAGCAAACCTTCGAGGAATGAAAAAGGGGACTGTGTTGCCATAGTCCCCTATTATTCCCTGAATCGCGTCGGCCTTACTGCAGGGCTTGCACTCCTGCGACCAGCCAACCACTCTTTCCATTCTTCGGCTTGGTCATATTCCAGGCTTCACGGAACGGGCTGGCGCCGGCCGATGGCTCCTCTCGAATCATGCCGGAAAACTCCACGCTCGCCATGTACTCGTCAGCCAGTTCTTCTATGCCAAGCAGTTGGGCTTCGATCATGACAACCTCGGTCAAATTGACCCCTCCACCTGCCTGTGCGTCACGATCAGCGATTTGCGTCTGGATCTCTCCAAGCATCGTATCGGTCATCATGGCGCGCAAAGTTGCAATGTCCGACCTGTCCCATGCCGATTGCAAAGAAACGAAATTCGCCTTGGCGGCTTGCAGAAATCCTTGCACATCAAAATCAGCCGGAATGCCCCAGGTTTGGGGACCGGTCAGGGCAGAACCAATGACGGAGCCGGATGCGTCGGGCACAGCGCGCAGCGAGTCGAAGCTTGAATTCTTGCGCTCCCACGGTCGGGCTGAAGCATCGTTACCCACATTTTCCGGACTGTAGGTCGCCGGTGGCTGCGCGATGGCGGCTGGCCCCGCACCCTGCAATGCGAAAGGCGTGTTGACCGCGTCGCGCAGAGGTGATTGCGCCTGGCTCGCCCTGCGTGATCGCATGAACCAGCCAATCGCCATCATGACGACCAGCGCCAGAAGCGCAAACATCATGAACTCGGCGATCGCACCGCCACCAAGGCCGAGGGAACTCGCCAACCAGGCCAAGCCCAAACCAGCTGCCAGACCACCCAGCATCGCTCCCCAAGGTCGTTTCGGCGCCACGGGTGCAACTGCAGGTGGCGTAGGAGCCGGTGCTGCCGGCTTGACCGCACCCTGCGCCGGCGCTGCCTGGCGCTGCGTCACATTGCTCGATTGCTGACCAACCGACCGGCCGCCACCCAGGCGCTTTGCCTCTGCGTTGACACCCACGAGCAGCAGGAACACCGCCAACAGCAAGGACCAGAATTTCATGACATCTCCCAAAATGTTCAGCGACCTATCTGAGGCCTGCAGGCCAAATCTCAAGGGTCAACACTTGATGCCGACGTGCAGCGCCACCAGGCCACCGGTCAGATTGTGGTAATCAACGTGACCAAAACCACAAGTCTTCATCAAATCTTTCAGCGCCTGTTGCCCCGGGTGCATGCGAATGGACTCCGCCAGATAGCGATAACTGGCATCGTCCCCCGCCACCAACTTGCCGAGCTTTGGCAGGATATTGAATGAATACCAGTCGTAGGCCTTTTCGAGTGGTGGCGCAACTTTGGAGAATTCCAGTACCAGCAGTTTGCCGCCGGTCTTGAGCACACGATTCATCTCGGTCAGGGCGACCTCCTTGTGCGTCATGTTGCGCAGACCGAAGGCCACACTGACAAGATCAAAATGGTTGTCCGGGAACGGCAACTTTTCGGCGTCACAAACCAGCGTCGGCAGCACCACGCCCGCATCGAGCAGACGGTCGCGGCCGGTGCGCAGCATGGCTTCATTGATGTCGGTATGCACAACGCGTCCGCTTTTTCCCACCTTTTTGGAAAAAGCCAGTGCCAGATCGCCAGTGCCGCCGGCAATATCGAGTACCTGGTCCCCCTCCTGCAGATTGGCCACCAGCACCGTGAATGCCTTCCAGGCGCGGTGCAAGCCCATCGACATCAGATCGTTCATCAGATCGTACTTGGGCGCCACAGAATCGAATACGCCACGCACATGCCTGGCCTTTTCGGCTTCATCCACCGTTCGATAACCAAAATGGGTTGTTGTCATGGCTGCGATGTTAGTTCAATGGCTGCCACAAGCAGGCGCCGCCTTGGTCGGCATGGGCGCGTCGCGTTCGACACCAGCAGCCGTCAGGCGCGCCGTGTAGTCGGCCCATAGCTGATCCTGCCGCGAACCCAGAAAATAGAGATAGTCCCAGGAATAAATTCCGGTGTCATGCCCGTCAGAAAAGGTCGGCTGCACGGCGTAATTGCCCACCGGCTCCAGACCGGTCAACAGCACGTCGCGCTTGCCAGTCTGCAGAACCTCCTGCCCCGGACCATGACCCTGTACGTCAGCCGACGGTGAGTACACGCGCATCAGTTCAAACGGAATGCGGAATTCCGCACCGTCCGTGAAACTGACCTCCAGCACTCTGGACTGGCTGTGCACCGTAATAGCCTGCGGCGCGGGAGCGCCAGCTTGCAAACCTGCCATAGTGAAGTTACCTCAAGAAAATTCCGCCAAGGCGAATTATTGCGCACTCATTTGGTGGTGAAGGTAAACGCACCATCCCAATCGATCCCGGGTGGCTGCTCACGCAAGTAAGTGATGCGCTTAGCATACACCTGATAGAGATAGCGCTGCGGATGAAGGGTCAGCAACCCGGCAAACTTTTCCTGCGCTTGATCCCAGTTCTGCTGCCGGTACAGGGCCAGCGCCGCATCGTAAAGTGCCAATTCCTCTGCAAGGCCAGATGGC
The DNA here is from genome assembly GCA_037133835.1 of Comamonadaceae bacterium. GTDB lineage: Bacteria > Pseudomonadota > Gammaproteobacteria > Burkholderiales > Burkholderiaceae_C > Rhodoferax. The sequence continues at coordinate 28,473 of JBAXNI010000025.1, forward strand.
TCCTGACCCTGCGGGCAAATCGGTTCAAAAATGGCCACCGGCTTGTCTTTGCCCTTGACACGAACGCAATCAAGTTCACGGTAAACGAAGTCCGGTACGGCGGCGCGGGTGAACTCGCTGACCATGATCTGCACGCCATATTCCTTGGTCAGACCTTCGAGCCTTGAGCCTAGATTGACAGCGTCGCCCATCACGGTATAGGCCAATCGAAATTCAGAGCCCATGTTGCCAACCGTCATTTCGCCGGTATTGAGCCCAACGCCGATCCTGATCGGCGGCCAACCTTTGGCCTTGAAGTGATCCTGCAAGGTTTCCAGTCGGGCAAGCATCTCCATACCCGCCAGCAAGGCAAGTCGGGCGTGGTTCGGGTCATGCACGGGCGCACCCCAGAAGGCCATGATGGCATCGCCCATGTACTTGTCGATGGTGCCACGATGCTTCTGGATGACGTGGGTCATTGGCGTCAGGTACTCGTTCATCAAATGCGTCAACTGCGTCGGGTCCAGTCCCTCTGAAATGGTTGTAAACCCGCGCACGTCAGAAAACAGCACAGTCAATTCCCGGTTTTCCCCCTCCAG
>JBAXNI010000026.1:0-28648 GCA_037133835.1 Comamonadaceae bacterium
CCTTGCTGGCTTGACCTTCGCAACCGAATTCCAGATAACGCTGCTTGCACAGCGCTTTGGCGGCCTCGCGCGCCGGCTTGAGCCAATCGCGGGCATCAAACTTTTCGGGGTTTTCAAACATGTACTTGCGCACGGCACCGGTCATGGCGAGACGGATATCGGTATCGATATTGATCTTGCGCACGCCGAACTTGATGGCCTTCTGGATTTCTTCCACGGGGACACCGTAGGTTTCCTTCATGTTGCCACCATACTGGCGAATGATGGCCAGTGACTCCTGCGGCACGCTGCTGGAGCCGTGCATCACCAGGTGCGTGTTGGGAATGCGTTTGTTGATCTCCATGACACGGTTGATGGCCAGGATGTCGCCCGTGGGCTTGCGCGTGAACTTGTAGGCACCGTGGCTGGTGCCGATGGCAATGGCCAGGGCGTCAAGCTGCGTGCGCTGGACAAAGTCTGCCGCCTGCTCGGGGTCGGTCAGCATCTGCTCGCGCGTCATCGTGGAGTCAGTGCCGTGGCCGTCTTCCTTGTCGCCCTTCATGGTTTCAAGCGAGCCCAGGCAACCCAGTTCTCCTTCCACCGTGACACCGGTGGCATGCGCCAGATCAACCACCTTGCGCGTGACCTCAACGTTGTACTCGTAGCTGGAGATCGTCTTGCCATCCGCCATCAGCGAGCCGTCCATCATGACCGAGCTGAAGCCCAGATTGATCGCGCCCTGACAGACATCGGGGCTTTGCCCGTGGTCCTGGTGCATGACGAGCGGAATGTGCGGGTAGGCTTCGATGGCGGCCTGAATCAGGTGCTTGATGAAGGCCTCGCCAGCGTACTTGCGTGCACCCGCGCTAGCCTGCAGGATGACCGGCGCCCCGACCTCGTCGGCGGCCGCCATCACAGCCTGCACCTGCTCCAGGTTGTTGACGTTGAACGCCGGAATGCCATAGTCATTCAGAGCGGCGTGGTCGAGCAGTTCACGCATGGAAACAAGAGCCATGATGGATTCCTTTGATGTTGTGTGCGGTTTTGAAACTTGGGTCAATTTTAGCGACTTGGTTCCTGTGCGGCAGCACAAGCCGGTGCTTGCATCAATCGATACCCGTCATAGAATCGCGATTCACCGGGTATGCGCCATATGGACACCAAGAAATCCGACTCCCTCGACCGCCAGGTCAATGCCACGCTGCAGGGTTCGTTCCTCGGAATGTTCCTGACGGAACTGTTTGAAGGTGTCGGTTACCTCTCGTTAATTTTGTTGCTGCTCGAAGCCATCTGGGAGTGGGACGTCATGTTCCGCAGGCCCGATGTCTATGTGCTGATCGTGACGGCGTTAGGGCAGAGCGCCTGGCTGGCGAGGCGCAAATTCAAAGGACTTTCACTGCCCTGGTGGAGTTGGCTGGTGGGCATGCTGTTTTATGCGCTGATCGAATCACTTATAGAAGGTGGCTCGTTCTTTACCAAACCCAAGCACTTCACCTTTGTTGTCCTGACACTCGTTTACGCCTGCGGCGCCGTGTTGAAGGCACACAGTGACAAGCCGCATTTTGCCGTGACCGGCATCTTCCTTTCCCGCACAGCACAGGGACTGGGTCCATTGCTTTTTTATATCGCACTGGACCTCAGAGGCCAGGTCTGGTCTGAAGGTGTCGCGGGTTTCTTCACATCGGCACCCCACGCATTCCTGTTGGCGCTGGCGATCACGCAGGTGGGCGCTCTGGCCTCACTGGCCCTGGTCGCGCGCCGGCAGCAAACCGTGATCGCTGATCTGCTCAATCAACTCAAAACCCTGTCGCGCTGGGGCTTTGGCAATCGGGTCGTGGAAGAGGTACTGCGCGATAGCGGCACCCATGCAGCAAGCCGGGTTGAGCGCGCTGTCGGTTTCATCGACATCCGCGGCTTTACCGCATGGAGTGAGGCGCACCAACCGGAACAGGTGATGGAAATGTTGAACGGTTTCTATGCTGCGGTGCTGGAATCCTGCGCCGCCGACGTGATCATGTCCAAGACAGCCGGCGATGAAGTGTTGCTGGTGCTGCCGGCCAACGCGCATGCAGTGCAGCGGATGCAGACTGCACTGCACGCCGCCATCACTGCAGTGCAGCCGCTGCAACTCTCCGCTGGCGCTGGGCTCTGGTTCGGTCCCGTCGTGGAAGGATTTTTTGGCGCTAAGGACGCGCAAGTTCACGGCGTCATTGGTGACACGGTCAACACCGCCAAACGGCTCTGCGATCACGCAAAAGGAGGCCAGTTGCTGGCCGGTCCGCTGAGCCGGTTCGCAGTCGGTGGCAAAGAGCAGGTCAGCATCAGTGCCAAGGGAAAGACTGAACCAGTGCTGGCGGCGATTTACGCGGTCAGCTAACCCTGCAGATCTTGAGCATATTGGTGCCTCCCGGCGCACCCATCGGCTCGCCACAGGTGATGGCATAGACATCGCCTTTTTGCACCAGGCCGCGGGTTTTCAGGTTGTTCTCGACTTCAGCCAGTGCCGTGTCGCGGTCGGCGCTGGTGTCCATGAAGAGCGGCCGTACATTGCGGTACAGCGTCATGAGACGCTGCGTCGCGATCTTGGAAGTCAAAGCGTAAATCGGTACATGGATCAGGTGCCGGCTCATCCACAGGGCGGTCGAGCCACTGTCAGTCAGGGCGACAATCGCTTTGGCGCCCAGATGGTGCGCCGTAAAAAGGGCGCCCATGGCAATCGACTGGTCAATGCGGCTGAAGGTCTTGCCGCTGAAATCTGCTTCCAGCCTGAATTCTTCATTGTCCTCGGCGGCATGACAAATCTTCGCCATTTCAATCACGGTTTCCAGAGGAAATTTTCCTGCCGCCGTTTCGGCCGACAGCATGACGGCGTCGGTGCCGTCAAGAACCGCGTTGGCGACATCACTGACCTCGGCCCGCGTGGGCACCGGGTTGCTGATCATGGACTCCATCATCTGTGTCGCTGTGATGACCACCTTGTCGTATTCGCGCGCCATCTTGATCATGCGCTTTTGCAGCGCTGGGACCGCGGCGTTACCTACTTCGACAGCCAGGTCGCCCCGCGCTACCATGATGCCATCGCTAGCCATCAGGATCTCATGCAGCTTCGGAATGGCTTCCGCGCGTTCGATCTTGGCGATAAGGCCCGGCTTGTGTCCATACTCGCCGGCGGCCACATTGCACAACTGGCGCGCCATTTCCATATCTGTCGCGTTCTTCGGGAAACTCACCGCGACATAGTCGGCCTGAAAACTCATCGCCGTGCGAATGTCTTCCATGTCCTTGGCGGTCAGCGCGGCTGCGCTGAGCCCGCCACCGCGCTTGTTGATGCCTTTGTTGTTCGACAACTCACCACCGAGATTGACTGTGGTGTGAATCCTGTCTCCAGTGACCACATCCACTGTCATGACGATCAGGCCGTCGTTGAGCAAAAGCACATCGCCAGCCCTGACCTCGCGTGGCAGTGATTTGTAGTCCAGCCCCACAGCATCGACGTCACCCGGTTCGGTGCGCGCTGCGTCGAGTACAAATTTTTGTCCGGCCTGCAGCACGACCTTGCCCTGCGCGAACCTGCCGACCCGGATCTTGGGTCCCTGCAGATCGGCCATGATGGCGACCTGGCGGCCAACGCGCAGCGAGACTTCGCGCACCAGACGCGCCAGGTCGATGTGGTCCTGTGCCTTGCCATGGCTGAAATTCAAACGCACCACATTGACACCGGCACGGATCATCTGCTCCAGCAACGCAGGGTCGCTGCTGGCCGGGCCAAGGGTGGCAACGATCTTGGTGGCGCGACGGGGAGTCAAATCACACCCCCGGCGCGGCGCGTCAGAATTTCAAATGCCGGCAAGGTCTTGCCCTCCAGCACCTCCAGAAAGGCACCGCCACCGGTCGAGATGTAGCTGATTTGCTTCTCGATGCCGTATTTGGCAATGGCGGCCAGGGTATCGCCACCGCCGGCGATGGAGAAAGCGCTGGAGTCGGCGATCGCGTGCGCCAGTACCCGGGTACCGTTTTCGAACGCAGCAAACTCAAACACGCCCACCGGTCCGTTCCAGACAATGGTGCCGGCCTTCATGAGTTGTGCTGCCAGCGCCGCAGCGGTCTGCGGGCCAATGTCCAGGATCATGTCATCGTCCGCCACATCAGCGGCCGCTTTGACGCTGGCCACCGCATCAGCAGAAAAAGTCTTGGCAGTGACCACATCGGTCGGAATCGGAACCGCGGCGCCGCGCGCTTTCATCGCCTCGATCACGGCTTTGGCCTCGCTCACCAAATCAGCCTCGGCCAGACTCTTGCCAATCTTGAGTCCAGCCGCCAGCATGAAGGTGTTGGCAATACCACCCCCCACAATCAACTGATCAACCTTGTCAGCCAGGCTCTTGAGAATGGTCAGCTTGGTCGAGACTTTGGAGCCGGCAACGATGGCCACCAACGGGCGCTTCGGGTTCGCCAGCGCCAGCGTGATGGCATCCATCTCGGCTGCCAGCAGGGGGCCGGCACAGGCCACTTTGGCAAATTGCGCAATTCCATAGGTAGAAGCTTCAGCGCGGTGCGCCGTGCCAAAGGCATCATGCACAAAGACATCGCACAAGGCAGCCATCTTGCGTGCCAGTTCCTCGTTGTTCTTCTTCTCGCCCTTGTTGACGCGGCAGTTCTCCAGCAGCACCAGTTGCCCCGGTTGCACGCGCACGCCATCCACCCAGTTGGCCACCAGGGGCACCTCGCGTCCCAGCAATTCCGCCATGCGCCGGGCCACCGGCGCGAGCGAATCAGCTGCCTTGAACTCACCTTCGGTGGGGCGTCCCAGGTGCGAAGTCACCATGACAGCCGCACCGGCGTCCAGCGCCATCCGGATGCAAGGCAGCGAAGCGCGAATTCGGGTGTCCTCCGTGATCTGGCCGGCAGCGTCCTGCGGCACATTCAGGTCAGCCCGGATAAAAACGCGTTTGCCAGTAATCTGGCCACTGGCGCACAGATCGGAAAAACGAATAACGTTCATGGAAAAGCCTGTCAAAGAATGTTGCTGGTGCGATTGTAGAAGCGCGATGGCGCCACCCATTACCAGCCCAGTCCAAGGTGCAGCGACAGGTACACCGCCATTCCGGCGATGATGGTCCCCAGAATGGCCTGCCCGGCACCCTTGCGCCAGAAGAACCAAAGCGCGCCAGCAGCGCCCGCAAAAAGGCGCGCATCCTGCCAGGTGCCGATGAACTGCCCCTGCGTCATCAGGATTTCCGGAGCAATGACGGCCGCCAGTGCCGCAATCGGCGCATATTGCAGGCCGCGCTCGATCCAGTGAGGCAAGGTCCAGGGCTTGCTGCTGATAAAGAAGAAGCAGCGTGTCAGAACCGTAACCAGCGCCAGTCCGACGATGGTGACCAGATTCCAGGCGTCCGTGTGGAAGTTCATTTTTCTTCCAGCATCAGGCACAGGGCCACAGCCGCCGCAATGCCGACCAGGATATTGAGCTTGAAGGGCAGTGCAAAGCAGGCCACTGCCGCTGCCCCAGCCACAACTGCGGCCATCAAGCGCAGCCGACTCGACATCAACGAGTACAGAATACCCAGCAGGGCCAGGATGCCAGCAAAGCCCAGGCCCCAACGGGTCGGCACCAGATTGGTCAGCGCAATGCCCAACACGCTGCAGCCAACCCAGCCAATCCACGTCACGCAACAGTTGCCTGCCAGGTACGCTTGTTCACTGTGTGACTGCGCTGCGTCGCCACCGTGATGCGGAAATCGTTTGACGAACAGCACGTAGGTCAGGTCCGTTGTCAGGTAACCGCTGACAAGGCGCTGCCACAGGGGCAGATGCACCAGATAGGGCCGCAAATGGGCGCTGAAAACAACAAAACGCAGGTTCACGCAAAACCCGGTGGCCAGCACCACCCACATCGGTGCCCCGGCGACGATCAGCGGAATCGCGGCCAGCTGCGAACTGCCGGCAAAGACCATGATGCCCATCAGCAAGGACGCGGTCATGCCCATACCGGAATTCATCATGGCCACACCCGTCATCAGTCCCCACGCGGCAATGCCCGGTGCCACGGCCAGGGAATCGAGTGCACCGCGACGAAACTCAGGGTGACGGTAATTGCTCGGCAAAAAGAACATCAGGGGCCGTGGTTCGTAAAAACCATGCCTGCTTGCACGCCACTGCCGCGCAGGAAGTCGGCGACCTTCATCCGCTTTCCACCCGGCCGTTGCAGTTCGGTGATGACCACAACCGATTCCATGGCTGCAATCGCCATACCCTGCGCGTCGACCAGCAAAATGGTACCCGGTTCGACGCCAGGTGGCGCTGCCATCGGCGGTGCGACGGCCATCCAGACCTTCAGGATTTCGCCGTTGAGCGTGGCCGTGGCACCCGGAAACGGATTGAAGGCCCGAACTTTCTGTGCAATCAGGCGCGCCGGCTTCCGCCAGTCCAGCGCAGCTTCGCTCTTTTCGATCTTTGGTGCATAGGTGACGCCGTGCTCGCTCTGCGGTATTGGCTTCAGGGTGTGCGCTTCTGCCTTGTCCAGGGCCAACAGCATCAATCGGCCTCCCAACAGCGCCAGCCTGTCGTGCAGGCTGGCGGTGGTATCGGCAGCCTCGATAGCTACGGTGTGCGCCATCAACATGTCTCCGGTGTCCAGCCCGGCATCCATCTGCATGATCGTGACCGCCGTTTGCGCGTCCCCCGCTTCAATCGCACGATGAATTGGTGCAGCGCCGCGCCAGCGTGGCAGCAAGGAAGCATGGATATTGAAACAGCCGTAAGCTGGTGAATCCAGCACCCACTGCGGCAGAATGAGGCCGTAGGCGGCCACCACCATGGCGTCGGCGTGCACCGATTCGATCGCGGTCTGTGCGAATCGCGCATCGTCGGCGTACTTTCCATCGAGCCGCAGACTGCGTGGCTGAGCTAGCGCCAGGCCGTGTTCCAAGGCGTATTGCTTGACACTTGATGCCTGCAATTTCATGCCACGCCCAGCGGGCCGATCAGGTTGTGTCAGCACGAGCGCAATATCGTGGCCAGCCCGATGCAGATGTTCCAGTGCTACCCGGGCAAACTCCGGTGTGCCGGCGAAGATCAATCTCACCGCGCGTCCTCGCGCTGCGCCTTGAGCATCTTCTTCTTGATCCGGTTGCGTTTCAGGGGAGACAGGTATTCAACAAAAACCTTGCCCAGCAAGTGGTCCATCTCGTGCTGGATGCAGACCGCCAGCAAGCCTTCGGCCTGCACCACGCGGGACTGGCCAGAGGCATCGAGGGCGCTGACTGTCACGGCGTCAAAGCGCTCGACACCGTCGTAAATGCCGGGCACCGAAAGACAGCCCTCCTCATTGAGATGCGTGCTGGTACTGGTCCAGACAAGTTGCGGATTGATCAGCACCACGGCCTGATCGCGCTGCTCCGAGACGTCAATGACAATCAGCCGTTCGTGAACGTCGACCTGGGTCGCGGCCAAACCTATGCCTTTGGCCTCGTACATCGTGTCCAGCATATCGGCAACCAGTGTGTGAATGCGTTCATCCACAGCCGCCACCGGCTTGGCAACCGTATGCAGTCGCGGGTCCGGGAAGAAAAGAAGGGGAAGTAAAGCCATGTTTTAATCGGTTTGCGGATGTCGCTATTTTCGCTATATTTACGCACCCTTGCGGTTCTTACACGCCAAAAGCGTTGCCCTCGAGAGGGCATGAGAGCAAAATTGCGCCAGATTCATTGAGGTTTTAAATGACAAACAGCAGGACGGTGAATTTCAAAGTGGCGGCGCAGCTTGCCGCCATCGCGCTGGCACTGTTCGCTGCGGGTGCGATTTCAGCCCAGAGCCTTGGCGTTACGCCACAACAGAAGGCCACCGCCGATCAGGTTGCTCAGTCCGGCGTTGCCCTGAGTGCGCTGGCTGCCAACGCCCCTGACAGCTACACGGTCAAGGCGGGCGATACCCTGTGGGCGATCTCGACGCTGTTCCTGAAATCGGCCTGGCGCTGGCCCGAATTGTGGGGCATGAATCTGACCGAAATCAAGAATCCGCACCTGATTTATCCGGGCCAGAAACTGTACCTTGAGAAGAAGGATGGGCGGGCCACGCTGAGCACTTTCGCACCGGGTTCTCGTAGCGCCGAAGGTACCGCCGAGACCGTCGCTACGGTGCGCTTGTCGCCCCGGACCCGCTACGAGACCTTGGGCAGTGGCGCACTGCCAACCCTGAAATTCCACCTGATCGAGCCTTATCTGGCTGATCCAATGGTCGTTGACGAAAACGCAATGCAATCGGCACCGAGAATTGTCGCGACCCAGGAGGGTCGGGTCCTGCTGTCCCGAGGTGATCGCGCCTATGCGCGCGGCCCGGCCAACGCCACGCTGAAGGACGACGTCAGCCAGAAGCAGCAGGTATATCGCGTATTTCGTGAAGCCACGCCGCTGAAGGACCCTGTCACCGGTGAAATTTTGGGTTACGAGGCCCAGTACATAGGCAAGGCACTGCTGGCGCGCAGCGAAACCACGGAGCAGTCCCAGGACAGTGATGGAAAGACGCGCATCGACATCATCCCGGCCACGATCGATATCGTTTCTGCCAAGGAAGAAATGCGCGTTGGTGACCGGCTTCTCCCCGAGCCACCGAGGCAATTGCTCAACTATGTGCCGCACGCTCCGCAGGTCAGGACCGACGCCAGAATCGTTTCCGTTTATGGCAACGCCGTTGTCAACGCCGCACAAAACCAGGTCGTAGCAATCAATCGCGGCACACGTGACGGCATGGAGAACGGCCATGTGCTGACGATTTTGAAAGACGGCACCCGCCTGATTGACAAAACCGACGAGGCGCGGACCGAGTTGAAGCTTCCGGACGAGCGCAATGGCTTGTTGATGGTGTTCAAGACTTTTGACAGACTCTCCTACGCCCTGATCGTGGAAATCACGGACAGTGTGCGCGTCGGTGACCGACTGGTCAATCCACGCTGAAATTTGGCTCAGCCATGCAGTCCATGCAGCGGCACGAACTTGAAGGCTGGCTGCGACTGACGCTGACGCCTGGCGTCGGCAACAGCACGGCGCGCAAATTGCTCAGTGCCTTTGGTTTGCCGCAGTCAGTATTCGGGCAGCCGCTGAGCGCACTGCGTCACGTCGTGAGCGAAACACAGGCGCTCGCACTGCGCCATACACCCGACGGCTTGGCGGATCTGCTGGAACTTAGCTGGAAATGGCTTCAGGAGTCGGGTCAGGGCAGCGCTCAGCGGCAGATTCTGGTGCTCGGTGACCCCGAGTATCCGCCCTCTCTCTTGACGATCGAGGACCCACCCCTGATGCTTTACCTGCTCGGCGCTGGCAAACTCGCCGGCACTGGCCCAGCAGACGCTCTGAGCAACAGCATTGCTGTGGTTGGAAGTCGAAACCCGACACCCCAGGGGGCTGCCAATGCGCGCCTTTTTTCCAAAGCACTCGGCCAGGCTGGCCTGAGCATCATCTCCGGCCTCGCCCTGGGCATTGACGGCGCCGCCCATGAAGGCGCTCTGGAGAGCATTGCCACAGGCTCGGATCGGCTCGCCACGATCGCTGTGGTTGGCACCGGACTGGACCGCGTTTACCCCAAGCGGCATCTGGAACTGGCACACCGGATCACGCGCAATGGTTTGCTGCTGAGCGAATACCCGCTGGGCACTCCGCCGCTGACCGCCAATTTTCCGAAGCGTAATCGGATCATCGCCGGCCTGGCGCAGGGCACACTGGTGGTGGAAGCGGCATTGCGTTCGGGCTCTTTGATCACAGCACGGCTGACCGCAGAGCAGGGCAAGGAGGTTTTTGCCATCCCCGGCTCGATTCATTCGACGCAGGCACGTGGCTGCCATGCGCTGATCAAACAGGGAGCCAAACTGGTCGAGTCGGCGCAGGATATCCTGGAAGAGCTGAAAATCAATTTTGAGCCGCAGCAGGGACTGCACGGCCACGCAAACATCAGCAACAACGAGTTGGTCGGGCTCAACCCAACCGACCGTCTACTGGAGTTTTTAGGATTCGATCCGGTCGGACTGGACGCACTGCAAGCGCGCTCGGGTCTGGAAACTGCGGAACTTCAGGCGCAATTGATGACGCTTGAACTTGCCGGACATCTGGCACGCCTGCCCGGTGGTCTGTTTCAGCGCGTCTAGGGCCGGTTAACCCAGCAAGCGCTCCGGGTTGGCGCTCAACTTGACCAGGGCATCGCGCGTGGCGCGCACGGTCAACGTTTCCTGCTCCTGCGGCACCAGCAGACCAGCTTGCAGGTAGGCCGCCAGGCGCCGGGCCTGAATGAGATAACTGCGCCCGTCGCTCGAAGCAAACAGATTGAGGTGTTTGCGCTCGCTGCGCCAGGCAAACTGCACCTGTGCTACGCGGCCGTTGTGATCCAGCGTAAACCAGGCACCCACCTGTAACTGCTGCGCCCATGCAATCATGGCTGGCGTTGGCTTTGAACCGCCGTCTGTGACGACATCAATATTCGAGGCGTCAATCCCGAGCATCATTTCAATGCCCTGCGCATCAAGTGGTAAATCCCCTGTGCCCTCATCGGTGACAAAATCTTCGAGATTCGCCAGGCGCCCTGCCATGGCAGCAATCTGCTCGCTGGGAATCGCCTGTGTCTTGGAGACAAAGGCGTCCGCCAGGGTATCGCTCACGGTCTTGATATAGGCATCCTGCTCGGTCGGCTTGATACCCAACAGAGTCATGCCTGCGCGCAACTTCTGCAGCAACTGCGGCAAATCGCGGATGACGCGGGCGCGGTCGGCGCGATTAGGCTTGGCGCTGGCCGACCACACCAGATCGGATGCCAGCTTCTTGAGGCTCAAGGTTTCTTCATGTTGCGGACCTTTTCGCACTGCAGCCAGCGCCAGCACCTCAGCCCAGACCTTGAACAGAAACTGCCGAATTTCTTCGCGCACCGGTATGTCCTTGAGCAGGTTGCGCATCTCGATCGTGTACTGGATCGTCAGCGTTTCCTTCTGTTCCACCTGCTGAGCCACACCCACCACTTTTTGCGTTGACTCGCGTCCGGTCAGGAATTGCGCCAGAAACTTCTGAAATTCGTCATAGACCAGCTGGTAGACACGCTTGCCGGTTTCCGGGTACTGCTCGATCACCTGAACCACGCGCTTGATTTCGTTCTCCAGCGGCCCCCCATGGATGCCACTGGCATCAAACCCCATGACACAGGAACCCATGCGGTCAATGAGCTGGCGCGCCGGGTGGTCCATGGTGCCAAAGAAATCCGGCTCGGCGAGTGCCACACGCAGCACCGGCATCTGCAGCCTGGCAAACCAGACCCGGATGCCAGGCGGGATTCTGTCTTCCTGCAAAATCGCCTGGAACATCAGCGCCACAATTTCGATGGTGGCCTTCTCGCCTTTCGTTTCCGCCTTGTTCTTGAGGTCGGTCGTGCGCCGCCGCAAGTCTGCCGAGATCCTGGCGACCCCAGCCGGACTGTAATCTTCCAGCACGGTGGCATTTTCCGCAGTCGCCGCCACCGAAGCAACCGATGGCGCCGCGATGGCGGCGGCTAGCGCTGGTGACGGCGCCCTGTGCACCGTTGCCTCAAAATCAACGCCACCCGAGTTACCGAGCAAGCGCTTGAGCTGACCGACAACGCCAGCCGCGCGACTGCGCGCCCGAGCCAACGGCGTGGTACCGGTCATCATGCGTGTTTCTTCCGCGGCGCTGTCTCCGTGAGAACCATAGCCGCCGGTGGATGGACGATTGCGTGGACGATCGACCGCGCCCAAGCCGCTCGGAGAACGACCCGCCGCGGCGCCGAAAATGGCTCCGCTCGGTGGGGCGACCGTAGCGGGTTCGCTGTCCCAGCCCAAGCGTCCTGCAAAGGGAGCTGTCGGCCGCTGCGCGGCATCTCCACCCTGCCGCGGCGCGGCTTCATCAGGCCGCGCTGCCTCGCCTGCTGGCTGTACCGGAACCGGTGCTTTGGCAGCGGTCGGTGCTGCGTGACCGGCTGCCGAGCTCGAAGTCGAACGCGCAATCCGATCGGACAGTTCGATGGTTGGAAAAACGCCGCGCTCGATCAGGAAAACATTGGCGTTGGCGTAGGCGTGTTTGACACCCTCGGCCAGCATTTTTTGGGCAACGTCACTGATCATGCCCCAGGATTCGCGCGACAAACCGACGCCAAACCAGCGCTCGACCAAGGCCAGAAAAAGCACTTCGGGGCGCAAAATGTCATCGCTGTCGAGTTCCTGAGCACCCATCAGGTGCTTCATACGAAACAGCAAATCGGTGTACTCGGAGCCAGTCATCTCCAGCGCGCCAATGGCCAGCCGCGAAGCAATAATCTTGTTTTCAGCAACGTCCGTCGCGACCAGTTCAAAAGCGCCATCAGAGACTGTCTTTGTCTTTGGGAGCACGGCCTGCAGCGCATCAGTCCAGGCCTTGAGTGTGCCCTCGACCCACGCCGTCTTGTCCTTCTGGTAGGCGGTCCAGGCGTCGCGCCGGTTCTGCATTTCCCGCGAAGGCGCAGCCTCCCCCATCAACTCAGTGAGGCGTTGCATCACCGCACCGCTGAGCTGCTCCATCACGCGCGCTGCATCCCGCACAAAACGCCGTCGCGTTTCCTGCGGCAATTGTTCGCGCTGTGTCACGGTCCCAGGTGCTGCCACGCCTTCAATCTCCCTCAGACAGTAGCGCCAGCGTTAGGGTCGTTCGGGTCACCCTCTTTTTTGGCGCCACCCTTGATCAGGTCTTCGCGCTGTATGCCCAGCCACATCGCGATCGCTGCCGCGACGAAGACCGAGGAATAAATACCAAAACAGATGCCAATCGTCAGTGCCAGCGCAAAGTAGTGCAAGGTGGCGCCACCGAACAGCAGCATCGACAACACCATCAACTGAGTGCAGCCGTGCGTGATGATGGTTCGACTGATCGTCGAGGTGATCGAGCTGTCAATGATCTGGACGGTATTCATCTTGCGATAACGTCGGAAATTCTCGCGAATCCGGTCAAAAATGACGACCGACTCGTTGACCGAGTAGCCCAGCACCGCCAGCACGGCAGCGAGAACCGGCAGCGAAAACTCCCATTGGAAAAAAGCAAAAAATCCCAGAATGATGATGACATCGTGCAAGTTGGCAATGATGGCAGCGACGGCAAACTTCCATTCAAATCGAATGGCAAGGTAAAGCATGATGCCAATCACGACTGAGGCCAGCGCCTTCAGACCATCAGTGGCCAACTCGTCACCCACCTGCGGACCGACGAACTCGGTGCGGCGCATGACAGCAGAGGCATCCACCGCCTTCAGCGCCGTCATCACCTGTTCGCTCTGCTGAGCCGAACTGACCCCTTTTTGCACCGGCAGACGAATCAGCACGTCGCGTGCCGTGCCGAAATTCTGAACCTGCACGTCCTTCAAGCCCAGCGCCGCCACGGCGCCGCGCACGCCATTGAGATCGGCCGACTGCGAGTAGCTGACCTCCATCAACGTACCACCGGTAAATTCCACGGACAGATGCAGCCCGCGGCTGAACAGGAAAAACACCGCTGCCAGAAATGTCACCAACGACACCAGGTTAAAGATCAGCGCATGCCGCATGAACGGAATGTCGCGTTTGATTTTGAAAAATTCCATGCGATTTCCTTGCTACTGCGGGGCGAGTTGATTGCCGGAATCGGGACGCCAGACCGTGCCAATGGACAGGCTCTTGAGCTTGTTTTTTCGACCGTACCAGAGATTGACAAGACCTCGCGAGAAGAACACGCCGGAGAACATGCTGGTCAGGATGCCCAGACAGTGCACCACGGCAAAGCCGCGCACCGGGCCGGAGCCGAAGGCCAGCAGAGCCAGCCCTGCTATCAGGGTGGTGACGTTGGAGTCCAGAATCGTGGCCCAGGCGCGGTCATAACCAGCATGGATCGCCGCCTGCGCCGAAGCACCGTTGCGCAGTTCCTCCCGGACCCGCTCATTGATCAGCACGTTCGAGTCGATCGCCATGCCCAGCACGAGGGCCATCGCCGCCATGCCGGGCAGCGTCAGGGTTGCCTGCAACATCGACAACACCGCCACCAGCAGCAGCAGATTGACGGCCAGAGAAATGCTGGAGAACATTCCAAACAGAACGTAGTAAATGCACATGAAAACTGCCACCGCAGTGAAGCCGTAAGTCACGCTGTTAAAGCCCTTGGCAATATTCTCGGCACCCAGACTCGGGCCGATGGTGGTTTCCTCGATGATTTCCATCGGTGCTGCGAGCGAGCCGGCACGCAGCAACAAGGCCGTGTCATTGGCTTCCATCGATGTCATGCGACCGGAGATCTGCACCCGGCCACCACCGATTTCAGAGCGAATCACCGGCGCCGTAACGACTTCACCCTTGCCCTTTTCAAACAGCAAAATGGCCATGCGTTTTCCCACGCTCTCGCGCGTCACGTCCCGGAAGATGCGCGCGCCCTTGGCATCGAGCGTCAGGTTGACCACCGCCTCCTGCGTCTGGCTGTCAAAACCGGGTTGCGCGTCGGTCAGGTTTTCGCCGGTCAGGATGACCTGCTTCTTGACGATCACCGGTTGGCTGTTGCGCTCCAGATAGCGCTCCGATCCAAAAGGCACGGCGGCAGCGCCGCTTTCGGCTGCGCGTGCTTCGCTGCTCTCGTCAACCATGCGCACTTCCAGCGTCGCCGTACGTCCCAAAATATCCTTGGCCTTGGCAGTGTCCTGCACGCCCGGCAACTGCACTACGATCCGGTCCAGTCCTTGTTGCTGAATCACTGGCTCGGCCACACCAAGTTCATTGATCCGGTTGTGCAAAGTCGTGATGTTTTGCTTGAGTGACTGATCCTGCACCCGGCGTGCCGCCTCGGGCTTGATGCTGGCGGTCAGCTTGAACTCGGCGCCATCGGGCGCCTCCAGCGTCTGCAGATCAGGAAACTGATCGAGGATAAGTACCTTGGCCGCCGTCAGTGTCGGCATATCCCGAAAGCGCACTTCGATGGTCTGGCCGCTGCGGTTGATGCCGGTGTGGCGCACATTCTTTTCACGCAAACTGGTACGGATGTCCCCCGAGAGGGATTCGGCCTTCTTGGCCAACGCTGCCTGCATATCCACCTGCAGCATGAAATGCACGCCGCCACGCAAATCCAGCCCAAGGTACATTGGAAAGGCATGCAAGGAGGTGAGCCAGACTGGTGAGCGCGACAGCAAGTTCAGCGCCACGATGTAGCCGGCATTGGCTGCATCCGGGATCAAGGCTCTTTGAATTGCATCCTTGGCCTTGAGTTGCGTCTCGGTGTTGCCAAAGCGCGCCTTGACGGAGGTATTGTCCAGGGTAACAAAATCAGCGGTAATTCCTGCAGTCTTCAGTATCTCTTCGACCCGCAGTTTGGTCACGCTGTCAACCTTGTTTGTGACTTTGGCCGACGAGACCTGAACCGCAGGTGCTTCGCCAAAAAAATTCGGCAAGGTGTACAAGAACCCCACCACCAACGCGATCAGGATGATCGTGTACTTCCATATCGGATAACGATTCATGATCGCGCTGCTTGCTTACTTGATGCTGCCTTTGGGCAGAACCTGCACCACGGCACTGCGCTGCACCTGCAGTTCAACGCCGCTGGCAACTTCCAGGCTCAGGTAGCTGTCGCCGAGTTTCGAGACCTTGCCGAGCACGCCACCGGCGGTAGCAACCTCGTCACCTTTGGCCAATGAATCGATCATGGTCTTGTGCTCCTTTTGCTTCTTCATCTGGGGACGAATCATCACAAAATAAAGCACGACAAACATCAACACCAGGGGCAACATGCTCATGAGTGAAGACTGCATATCGCCGCCAGCGGCGGCGGTTTGAGCAAAAGCGGAAGAAATAAACACAAAAATACTCCAAATCTGACGGCCCGCTATTGTATGCGGCAGCGCATTGCGCCGGCTTGGCTCTGCTTATTGGTCCTTGCTCACTTGCGCTTGGGCCAAAGCACCCAAAGTCGCAGCGGCTGCTTCAGCCGACCCGCCAGTTCGGCTGCTGCCCCACCCCAACCGGCAAAATAATCTGCCCGCACGCCGCCCACGATGGCGCTGCCGGTGTCTTGAGCCAACACCAGTCTTTGCAGTTGGACAGTCGGTCCGCTCGATGCCAGCCAGACCGGTGTGCCGTAGGGAATGCTGGCCGGGTCGACCGCGATCGAGCGTCCCGGGGTCAGAGCCACCCCCTGCGCGCCTTTGGGACCCCAGACGCCCTCCTGCTCAGACAAGGGTTGTTCGCGAAAAAAGACCGTGCGTGGATTGCTCCAGAGCAGTTCATTGACGCGCTCAGGATTGCGCTGCAGCCAGGCCTTGATGGCTGGCCAGGAGGCGTCGCGTAGCGCACCCTGCTCGATCAGCCAGCGACCGACACTCTTGTAGGGCTGCTCATTCGAACCAGCGTAAGACAGGCGGGCCATCACCTGAGTGCCGTCGGGCTGGCTGATGCGCAGGCGCCCGCTGCCCTGAATCTGCAATATCAGCGCATCGACCGGATCGGCAAGAAAGGCAATTTCACGCCCCTTCAGCGCTGCCTGGGCCTGCGCCGAGGTATCAATTTCCTGGCGTGTGTACCAGGGTTTGCGCGGCGCCAGACCGAGCGGCGGTTGGTACACGGGGACAGAAAACCGGGCACTGGCCTTGCGCGATGCATCCAGCACAGGTTCAAAGTAGGCGGTCAGCAGACCTTCGCTCGACCCATCGAGGGCTTGCACCCGGTACGGCTGCAAGTTCGCCATCAACCAAGCTCGCTGCCCGGCAGCGTCGGCAATACTCAGAGCTCGCACCTGTGCACAAAGGGGGGCGAATACCGGTCCCGGCTGCTCACAACTCTTCAGCCAGGCGTTCCAGGCCTCGTGCAGAGCATCGTCCTGCCATCCCGGCAAGTCAGCCCAGTGCACAGCGATCCAGCGGCTCCTGGATTGCAAGATTGGCGCTGGCAAGTTCTGCACATCCTCGCTCTGGCTGGAGTCCACCAGCGCCATGGTTGGCGCTGGAGAGTCACGCACCCCTCCCTGCACCATCGGTGGCGCTATCGCAGTGCTGCCGCAGGCCGCAAGCAGTCCCATCAGCAGGCCCCGTCCAGCCCACACCAGCAGACGGCGCGCGCCGTCAACGTGCGGATTCATCAGGTTGCGCAGTGGGTGTAACGGAGGCCGCTGCCTTGTGATCGACCTTGGTGATCTTCGGATCAGCCCAACTACCATCGATGTGAAATTCCTGCGTTGCAGCCTCGTTCAAGGGTCGACGCAACAACAGTTGCGCCAGGAACGTGGAAAGGCCAATCGCCGGGTTGATCACCGATGCAATCAGGGACGCGGTTCCAGCGTTGATTTCCGGAACCACGACGACTTTCAGGTCTTGCGTTTCGCGTGACAGATCGGCGCGGCCTTCCATCAACACGGCTGCATTGACCCCTTTCATCTGCAAATTGTTGGTCTTCGCAATACCCTGTTCAATGCCAACATCGCCGCGAAAGAAATCAAAGGCAAAGCCATCGCTGAAGACGTCCCTGAAGTCCAGGGTCAGGCGCCGCGGCAAGGCCTGCAAGCTGAGCACGCCAAGCAGTTTCGCAATGCCGGGATCGCTCGCTTTGAGGAACTGCCCGTTCTCTATGTTGACTGTGAAGGCGCCCGTCATGGATTGGTAATCGAGACTGAAGGGCGAGCCCAGCCAGGCAACCTGTCCCTCCATCTTGCCGCGCCCCCTGCGCACCACGTCTTTCATTCCCAAACGCGCAAGCAGGGCACCTCCGTCTGCTACATCGAGCTTGAAATTCATCGCGGTCCGCCGCCGCTCCACCACACTGCGCGCTGCCGGCGCGCCGCCCTGTGCGTTGACGCTGGTCCAGTTGCCGCTGGCGGTCAGTGACGCCTCGGGCGTGCTGATATTGAATTTGTTCAGTCGCCACTCGCGCGCGCCAGCACTGCGCCCTGGCGTGGCAGCACCCCTGTTGATGGCCTCGACTTCGAGGCGACCAAGCCGCTTGCCCCGCAATTCAAAATCTTCCACCACAATATCGAGGGCCGGTATGCTGGCGGGCTGCTCATTGAGCAGGGCCTCAACCTCAGTGACATCGCTGGGTGCCACAATCAACTTGCCAAGCCTGGCGTAAACACGGCCGGCACCCACATCCGACGCCTGGCGGTATTCCACGTAACCATTGAGCTCGCTGGCGTCCAGATTGGCACGCCATAAAAGCCCCTCGCGTGAACCGCCTACCACCACGTTGCTGAACTTGCGTCCGCCGAAACGCAAATCCCGTGCCCGCACCGCCACGGTCGTTGGCAGATAAGTCAAAGGCGTGCTGACGGCTCTGCTGTCGGTCAGGGAAGTCCCTGCCGCGACTGATAACACCGCCTCCCAGGCATCAAGATCAAAGCTGCCAAGATTGATATTGGCCGCCACCCCTTCATCGGGCAAGGACACGCTCTCTTGCGGCGACAAACCGGCCGCCATGCTGCCACGCAAGACACGCGGCTCGGCGCCCGACAAATCGCGGATATAGACAATCGACGCCAATCTTCCAAAATCGAGCGTCAGCTGGTCGCGCAGGCGCAGCGGGGCATTCGGCGCGCCCTGCAGCGACTCGCGCAGCAGGGCCGTCTCAAGTCGAAATGGCAGCGCCGCTTCGGCACTCTTGCCAAAGGGTGCAGGCAAATTCAGCGCCAAACCCTGCAGGTTGCTGGTGACCAGCAATTCGGGCTCGCCGCGCCGAAAACCAAGGACAGCGACGTAAGAGGCGCC
The DNA here is from genome assembly GCA_037133835.1 of Comamonadaceae bacterium. Classification (GTDB taxonomy): domain Bacteria; phylum Pseudomonadota; class Gammaproteobacteria; order Burkholderiales; family Burkholderiaceae_C; genus Rhodoferax. The sequence continues at coordinate 18,700 of JBAXNI010000026.1, forward strand.
GCCATTCGTGTGCTGTGCCAGACGGGCGACAAAGCCCAGTTCCCTGGCCTGTCGCAAGCCTTCCGCCGTTACCCTGCCGCTGGCCCGAATCTGCATGGAAGGCGTCGTGCGCGTAGCACTGCCGGTGGGGTTTGGCACAGAGCCTCCCTCGATTCTCACATCGCCGCCGAGCATCTGTGCCTGGCCAGCCACGATGGAGAAGTCGCTCTCCGAGAAACTGACACTGCCGCGCGAACGAGTCAATCGCGGTGTGTCGGGCGTCATTTGAATGTCGTTGCCGCTGAAGGCGACGCTGCCCTGTACCCTGGATTTGTCAAGGTCAGCGATGGGCAGAGTCAGCTTGAGTTTGTAGTCGGCGCTGCCACTGGCCACGGCTCGCCCCAAACCATTGGAGGTCATGGCCGCCAGCGGCGAGCCATTGACAATCCCCAGACCTTCGGCCAGAGCGCCACGGGCCTCGGCGTTCACCATCACCACGGGCCGCTCCAGGTCCGGGATTTCCGCCTCCACCTTGCTGATCTGCAGCGCGGCGCTGGAGCCGATTCTCGCCTTCGCCGCCTTGACCTGCATCTGGGCGCGCTCAAACACCAGTTCGCCGTTGAGTTGAGTGAGCGCTGGCCAGGGCAAGGCTTCGCGCGGCTGCAGCCGGCGCGGCACGTAGGCGTAAGTCGCATTGTGGACATCCGCTGATATCCTGAATTCCCCACGCTTGGGGTCGCGGAAAGGCAGTTCACGCAAATCGCCCCTGACCCTGAACTTCACACCACTGGCCGTACCCGCCTGGACCGCATCGCGCACATAGTCGCGCACCGCCCGCTCTATGACGGAAGGCAGGTAGCGGTGCACCCGGGTTCCATCGGCGCGGCCAAGTGTTCCCTGCAAATCGAGCACACCAGGAAACCGGGAGCGTCCCGCTGATTTCGCAGGCTCGCTGGTTTCCCACTTGATCTGTGCCTCGCCTTGCGCATCGGCGTTGCTGAACTTCAGGTTGGGCAACTGAACCGAGATCCGATCCCCGCTGATCTGCCAGCGCGTGTCGCCCGACAACTGGTTGACCGCAACCACCGGATCATCAAAGATGGATGGCAAAGCGAGCGCACCGCCTACCATGCTGACCGTGGCGCGTCCACCGGCCTGGTTGAAGTCAAAATCGACGCTCGCACCCTTGACGCCGGGAAAGCCCGCTGCCGGCGTCAGTTCCAGCTGACTGACCAAGCCCTTGACTTCGAACCTGCTCAAATTTTCCAGTGGACCCTGCCAGCTTGTCTGCAATCGGTCCACCAGTCCGCGCGGCGCATGGGCCTGCAAAGTGGCACGGGCCACGGGGTCCAGCGGCAAGCGGTTGGCAATTTGTGACAAAGAGTTCAGATCAAGTCTGTCGGCCTTGAGTTCACCACGCGCCGGCACTTTGCCCTCCGAGCCAAGGTAACTGACATTGACGTTGCCGCCCGGCCAATGCAGACCGTCGCGCGTATCAAATTGCAGCGCCTGGGTTGAAAACTCAAAACCGGCAGCCAGCGCCTTGCCGGCAAGGCGCCCACGAACAGACTGCAGTTCCAGCGCCTGCAAGTCCTTGCCCAGTGTCACACTGACCTCGCCCAAAGCCACATCTGCCGCTGCGCCCATCAGTTCCCCACGCGTGATGTCAAACCAGGCCGTCAGCGCCCCATTGCCCTGACGCAAGTCGATGCCCAGACCTGCATAGCGCCGCAATTCCGAGAGGTCGACGCGAGAGAATTCCGCGTAGAGCTGTCCCTCCCAATCCTGCCATCGTCCCTTGCTGCGTGAGAGCAGGGGTTGCGCAAACATGCTGCGCAGGCTGAAGCGGTCCCCCCACTGCGCCGGAGGCGTCGCGTCCACCCGCATGTCGTGGCGTCGTCCGCGATTGCGCAGCACCAGATCAAGCTGTTTGAGTTCCAGCACCGGCGCGCCGCGCAGCTCATCGGTCCAGCGGATCGTGCCGTCATGAATGGCAAATTCGATCTGCGAAAAAAACCAGTCCGCCGCGGCATTGTCTGAACCACTATCTTTCGAGAAATCAAGCCCGGCGACCGTGATCTTTCCGTCCTGCGCGCGCCGGATATTGAGTTCGGGTCGATCAATATAGAGTTGTTCGAACCCGAAATACCAGAGTGATCGCGGTGACAGCGCTGCAAGTACCCTTGGCAGCAGCAGGGCCTCTCGTCCCTGCGCATCGAACAGTTGCACCTGGCTCAGCTCAAACGAGGGAATCATGCCCGTGGAGTGGGCCACCAGGGCACCAACGCGCACCTTGACGCCAAGGATCTGACTGGCCCGCTCTTCGAGCCATGGGCGGTATTCACCGATTCGCGGCACAATCAGCCAGTGCAACGCGCCCCACGTCACCCCGCAAAGAAACCAGGCCAACACAACCAAGCCCAGGGCCCAGTGGACCACAGTGGTCGATATTTTCAGCCTGGATGAGGGTGCAGGAGCAGCGTCAATCATTTGGAACCGTTAGCCATGACAGGAATTATGACCCGAGCCGCTTTGTCCCCGTACTCGCGCCTGTGTCAGCGAGTGCAACGCCGCTACGCCAGTCAGTTGCATTTGCTACGCCCCGGCGTACCGGATCATGCCGGTATGGCTGAACTTCTGCTGGCCTTGCGCAGTACCGGCTCAGACCTTTCCAGCGCCCTGCGCATCATCCGCCAGCTTGTGCTTGAGCGTCTGCTCCGTCTTGACTGCGACCAACAGGCAACGCTGCAGCAGGTAACGCTGGCGATGACGGACCTGGCCGAGTTTTCCCTTGGCCAAGCCTGCACTGAGGTGCAGCAAGCGCTTGACCTGAGCCACGGCATCCCGCGCAGCCGCAGCGGCGAGCGCTCACAGCTTTGGGTTGTCGGCATGGGCAAGCTCGGTGCGCGCGAGCTCAACGTCTCCAGCGACATCGACCTGATCTATGTCTACGATCATGATGGCGAGACCAGCGGCAATGACTTGGGACGCGGCCGGATTTCGAACCAGGAGTACTTTGCCAAGGCGGTGCGCGCGATCTATGCACTGATTGGCGACAGCACGGAGCACGGTTTCGTTTTCCGGGTTGATATGGCCCTGCGTCCGAACGGCAATTCGGGACCCGCCGCCGTTTCGCTAGGCGCTCTCGAAGAGTACTTTCATGTGCAGGGCCGGGAGTGGGAGCGCTTTGCGTGGCTGAAAAGCCGTGTTGTGGCGCGGCTCGGCTGTGTCGACAGCAGTTCAGCGCAAAGTCTGCGCAGCGTGGTACTGCCCTTTGTCTTCAGACGCTATCTGGACTACAACGTGTTTGACTCGCTGCGCGTGCTGCACCGGCAGATCCGCGATCACGCCAGCAAACGCAGCAGCGGTCACCCGGAACGCGCCAACGATGTCAAGCTCGGACGCGGCGGCATCCGCGAAATTGAATTCATCGTGCAACTGCTGCAAGTGGTGCGAGGTGGCCAGTTCCCGGAACTGAGAACCCGCCCCACTTTGAGCGCCCTGCCACGTCTGGCCAAGGCCGGCCTGATGCCCCAGGCCAGCGCGCAGGCACTGGCCCAGGCCTATGATTTCCTGCGCCGGCTTGAACACCGCATTCAGTATCTGGACGATCAGCAGACGCATGTACTCCCAACACTGGACGCCGACCTGGACTGGATTGCCAGCACCATGGGTTACGCCGCCGCACCCGCGCTGCTGCACCAACTGGACTGCCATCGAGAACTGGTGGCACAGGAGTTCGACTCCCTGCTCGGCGGAGCGGACAAGGAATGCAAAGGCTGCAACGGCACCAGGAGCACCGTCGCGCCTCCTGGTTTTGACGAGTTGCTGCGCCAGTTACCAGCCGAGTTCCGCCAGCGCGTGGCGCCATGGCGTGAGCATCCGCGGGTGCTGGCGCTGCGCGAAGACTCGCGAACCCGCTTGCTTCGCCTGCTGACGCGCACCGCCCAGTGGATCAAGGAAGGTCTGGTGAACGAGGCCGCCGCAGTGCGCCTGGTCGACTGGATAGAACCCCTGCTGCGCCGCGAAAGTTACCTCGCTTTGCTGCTGGAGCGCCCGAAGGTTCATGAGCGCCTGCTGCGCCTGCTCGGAGCGGCACGCTGGCCGGCGCGCTACCTGTTGCTGCACCCGGGCGTGATTGACGAACTGGCCAACGCCGACATGATCGAGCAGCGCTTTGACGCGGCTGAATTCGAGCACGAACTGGAGCACCGGCGTGCCTCGTTGGCTGCCAGTGGCGAGGACGATGATGAGACTCTGCTGAACCTGCTGCGCCGGGCCCATCACGCGGAAATATTTCGCACACTGGCACGCGACGTGGAAGGCCGCCTGACGGTCGAGCAAGTGGCGGACGACCTGAGTTCCCTGGCCGACGCGGTGTTGCGCGTGAGCACCCGCTGGTGCTGGAGCCGCATGCCCAACAAGCACCGCGAAAACCCGCAGTTTGCCATCATTGCCTACGGCAAACTCGGCGGCAAGGAACTTGGCTACGGCAGCGATCTGGATATCGTCTTTGTTTACCAGGACGACGACGAGCGAGCTATGGAAGTCTATGCCAGTCTAGTGCGCAAGCTGATCAACTGGTTGACCGTCAAGACCGGCGAGGGCGATCTGTACGAAATCGATACAGCGCTACGCCCCAACGGCAACTCCGGCCTCTTGATCACCACCTTCGACGCCTATGCCAATTACCAGCAGCAGCGCGGCAGCAACACCGCCTGGACCTGGGAACACCAAGCCATGACGCGCGCACGCTTCGTGCTCGGCGACGATGCGCTGCGCGAGCGCTTTGATGCAATCCGCAAGTCCGTCATTGCAGCACCGCGCAATGCCGACGATCTGAAGAGCGAGATCATGATCATGCGTGACCGGGTACGCAGCGCCCACCCGGTCAAGGGCGAATTCTTTGACGTCAAACACAGCCCGGGCGGCATGATTGACGTCGAGTTTGCCATGCAGTATCTGGTTTTATGTCACGCGGGCGCGCACGCCGAACTGACTGCCAACACGGGCAACATCGCCTTGCTCGAACGCGCGGAAGTGTTAGGACTGCTGCCGCATGGCGTCGGCCATGCCGCGGCCGATGCCTACCGCGAGTTGCGCCGTGTGCAGCACCGGGCGCGTCTGGACGAAGCACCAACGCACGTGCCGCCCTCCGATTTGCAGGAGCAACGCGACGCCGTGCTGGCACTGTGGAACACGATGTTCTGAGCCACCTCTGTCTTCGCAGGCCACTTCGTGTCATTGCGGGCCTGACCCGCAATCCGGTGTCTGCGCGGCACTGGATCCCGGATCAAGTCCGGGATGACAGCGTGGGTGTCCGAAATGACAGCTTGGGCGTCCGAAATGACAGCGTGGGTGTCCGGAATGACAACCACTGAAGCAACTGCTGCGTCACCGCCGGACTGTTGAGCAAGCCCATGTGGCCGGTGCGGTAGAGGATCAACTGTCTGTCCGCCGCAAATGCCAGGCTGCGAACCGGATCATCGTGCAGACCCAAAGCGCTGCGCAGCGGAACCAGCCCATCACCGGTCAGACGATCCGCCAACAGGCTGCGTTTGGCAGCCAGCGTGGCAGCGATGGCGTAACAACTCACACCTTCAGGCAAGGGCACGGGCAGGCGCCGATCGGGTTGCCTTTGAAAGCGTTCCCGGCCTTGCCAGTCAACGTTGAGCAGATGCCCGTAACGCAAGTCGGTGATACCTGCACTGCGCAACTGTGCCAGTCGCGCAAAGGGCCGGCTATACGGTGTGCTGCCCAGAAGGGCATCAACCCAGTTGCCGGCACGCTCCAGAGGCGCGCCGTGATGCGGTGTGCCCAGAAAGACGACATTTTTCAGATGATCCGGCCAGTGCAGCCCGGCCTGCCTGGCCTGCTTGAAGGCGCTGCGCGTCAGCAAGCCGCCCATGCTGTGGGCGACTATGGTTAGCTCCTGCACGGGCAGTGGCCAGCGATCCAGCAGTTGCTCCAGCTTGAGAGAGAGCTCCTGACCATTTTGCGAGACGTGCAGTCCGCTGTTGTAGCGCAGGTAGACCGGCGTGTAGCCAAGGTGGGTTGCCAGCGCCACACCATGGTCGACAATCTGGCCCTGCGGCCCGGTCTGCCACTGCAAATCGTTCATGCACAAGCCATGAATCAGCAACAGCACTTTACCGCTGGCCTGCGCTATCGTGAGTTCCTGCCCGATGTCCAGAGCACGGCGCTGATAGCGCAAGGTCATCTGAGTCGCCAGCGGGTTCTGGCTGGCTGCCAGGCGGTCCCCCATGACACCGTTGAGCGCAGCCAGCACGGCCTCTCGTCCGGGCGTTTCTGGTTCCTCCGCTTCGACTCGCTCCAACAGTGGCTGCAATCTCAGCAGTGCCGCGTCGAGGCCTTTGCCGACCCAACTCGTGACACCCTGCACGCTTTGGTAAATCAGACCAGTCAAACCGCGCGTTGTGCCCGTTGCCTTGCCGCCCGGCACGCCCATGCTGCTCCAGACCGACTGGTGCACACCCTCCGCAATGCGCGCCACACTGGCGGTAGCCTGCGTTGCCAATTGTGCAATGGCCCGGAGATCTGTTGAGCGCAAATGCTTCATGCGTCGTGCCGCAAGCCTAACGCGGCAGCGACTCCACCTCTTTGGTCCAGCGCTCCAGCAGACGACGGCGTTCCGTCGCCTTGCCGTATTTTTCGAAGTCGTACTTGATCAGGCGCACATCGTCGAGCAGTGGAATGCGCGGATCGAGCTTGAAGGTCTTGTTGGCCGGCACCTGCAATGCGTTGGCCTGACCACCGGTAGCTTGTCCGGCGGGGCTCATCAACCAATCGTAGTAACGCTTGGCCGCTTCCCTGTTGCGCTGGCCCTTGACCATCGCGATGCCGCCCACTTCATAGCTGGTGCCCTCACAGGGCGCAGTCGTTTTCACTGGGTATTTGTTGTGGCGCCAGGCCTCAAAGCCAAAGATAAAACTCACTCCTATGGCCACTTCACCCTTGGCCACATTGGGTGCCTGCGCCTGGCCACTGCGCGTGTAATTGCTGATGTTCCTGTGTAGCTTCTTCATGTACTCAAATGCCTGGTCTTCACCCATCAACTGCACAAGACCGGCCAGAATCGTGTAGGCGGTGCCACTGGAGGCCGGGTGTGAAATCTCGATATCGCCCTTGTACTCTGGCTTGAGCAAATCAGACCAGCACTTGGGCTCGGGCAGTTTCTTCTTCTTCAGCAGTTCGGTGTTCCAGCCAAAGCCGATCGCCGAGGTGTAGAAACCGCCCACCATGTTCTGCGTCATGGCGTACTGGCGCACGCTCCAGCTGTGAAAGTCATTCAGGTAAATCGGGCGATAGGGTTCGAGCAAACCCTGCTCAGCGGCCTGCAAAAAAGGGTCGCCGGTACCACCCCACCAGATGTCGGTCTTGGGGTTGGCCGCTTCGGCACGTAATTGCGCCGCTGCCTCACCCGTGGCCTTGTGCGCCTGCAAAACCTTGATGCCAGTGGCGCGCGTGAACTCCTTTGCCGCCAGTTCGCACCAGGGCTGATCGGTGCTGCAGATGGCATTCACCGTGCCTGGAGCAGCACCCTGTGCAAACACCATGCTGGCACTGGTCAGCAGGAGGCAGGTGGCTAGTCGTTTCAAAGCAAACATCTTGATCTCCAAAGTAACAGGTGTTTAGAACTTTTCATGCGGCGCCAGGTAGCGCCACTGCCCCAGTGGTAAATTACCCAGCATCACATTGCCGATGCGCACGCGCTTGAGACCTACCACTTTCAGCCCCACCAGCTCGCACATGCGCCGAATCTGGCGCTTCTTGCCTTCGGTCAGTACAACGCGCAACTGCTCCGGGTTCTGCCACGCTATTTTGGCCGGTTTCAAAGTCTGGCCATCCAGGCTTAAACCATGACGTAGTCTGGCCAGCCCTTCTGCCGGAAAGATGGCTTGCACATTGGTCGTCACCGGATCACCCTCGTTGATCTGCAGCAAGCGGTCCGGTTCGCCATCGGGCTCATTAAAGCCTGTATAGCTGACACGCACTAGGTATTCCTTTTCCATCTCCGAGTCTTCGCCGATCAGTTGGCGCGCCACACGCCCGTCCTGCGTCAGTACCAGAAGACCAATGGAATCAATGTCGAGCCGGCCGGCCGGCACCAGGCTCTGCAGCTGCCGGGGGTGAAAGAAAAAGCGCGCATTGTCTTCCGCCCAGCGGTTTTGCGGCTGAATCAGCGTGATGGCGGGCTGGTGGCCGTCCTCGGCCTGCCCGCTCACAATGCCCATCGGCTTGTTCAGCAGAATCGTCACCTGATTGGCCTGCTCGCCCTGAGCCTGCTTGGCTATTTCAATGCGCGCGTCCGGACGCACCTGCATGCCCATCTCGGCCACCTTGCCATCCACCTTGACCCAACCCTTGCCAATCCAGACATCGGCTTCGCGCCTCGAGGCCAGGCCGAGCTCCGCCATACGCTTGTTCAGCCGCAGCGTGCCACCTGCGCCATACGCAGCGGTGTTGCTCTGCCCCGCCGGAAGCGCTGCGCGAGGCGCTGGCGCTGTGGCGCGACGAAAGGTGCCGGGCTTGCTGGAATCGGTCATGGTGTGTCCCGCAATTGGTCAAGCACCGCCAGAATCGGCAGCAGCACGCTGGCACCGAGCTTGCGCGAGCGCTCGCCGCTCCAGCCCGTAGCCACATCGGGCAGATTGGCGTTGTCCTTGAACGGCATTTCGATGGTGAAGGCCAGGCAGTCAAACTTCTCGCCGACCCAGTTCGTGGCAAGCGTCATATTGCCCTGACCCGGCTGGATCTTTGCGTAACCCTGCGTCGTCTGAAAATCGGGGCAGGTCTGCAACCAGGCGTTCTTGAAGTTTGTCTCCAGCGCTGCGATGCGCGCCGAATAGCCCGGCCTGCCCTCGGTGCCGACGCAGAAGTTGTAGGGCAGATTCTCGTCACCATGGGCATCGAGGTTCAGATCGACGCCAAGTTCCATCATCTTCTGGCGCACCCAGAAAACTTCGGGTGACTTCTCGACGCTGGGGCTTTGCCACTCGCGGTTCAGGTTGGCGCCAGCGGCGTTGGTGCGCAGATTGCCGCGCACCGCGCCATCCGGGTTCATGTTGGGCACTACATGGAAAACACACCTGGCCCGCAGGACACGCGACACCGGGTCGTCACTGTCTAACAGACGCTCCAGAAAGCCTTCGACAAACCACTCGGCCATAGACTCGCCCGGATGCTGGCGCGCGATCAGCCAGATTTTCTTCTTCTGCGCATGCGGCACGGTGCTGGCTTCGTCGGTGATGCGCAAGAGCGTCATGTCGCGCCCATCGACCGTCTGGCCCAGATGTTGTACCTGCACCTGCTCAGAGGCCGCCGCCGAACCAATCAGGTCCAGATGGCGCTCGTGCGAGTAGGGTTCGAAGTAGGCGAAGTAAACGCTGTTCGTCTCCGGTGTGATGTCAGCTTCCATCACCTTGCCATCAAAGCGCGTGGCGATGCGAAACCAGTGCAGCCGGTCGTAACTTGCCACCACACGGTAGCCGTCCCAGCCCTTGGGGTAGGCACTGACGCCCGCGTTGAGAAACTTCAGCGTCACCGCCAGCCCTTCGGCGCCCTGCAGACAAAAGTGAAACCACTGGGCAAACTCGCTGGCGTTGTCGCGTTGGATGTTGAGTTGGATGTCAGCGGGGTCCGTCAGGCTCAGCACCTCGATGGCGCCGGAATCAAAAGCAGTGGAAATGCGGAGGTCGGTCATAGAGAGTTCAATAGTGCGGCGGCAGTTCGTCCCGCAGGTTGCGGCTCGCTCCAACGCCGCCTTCGGCGCCGGACTCGCGCAGGCGAGCGATTTCGCGAATCAACTGGTCGATTTGTTGCTGCTGGCGGACAACGATCTGGTTCAGCTCTTCAAGCAGATCCTCCTGGAAGCTGGCCTTGATCTCGAGATCCGTCAGGCGCTGCCCGGTGTTGTTTGCGTTTTCCATACCGCATTCTGCCAAGTAAT
>JBAXNI010000027.1:0-28590 GCA_037133835.1 Comamonadaceae bacterium
TGATCCAGGAAGGCAACATCGGCCTGATGAAAGCGGTCGACAAGTTCGAATACCGTCGCGGCTACAAGTTCTCTACGTATGCCACATGGTGGATACGCCAAGCCATTACACGCTCAATCGCCGACCAGGCGCGCACCATCCGCATTCCCGTGCACATGATCGAAACCATCAACAAGATGAACCGTATCAGCCGCCAGCATCTGCAGGAATTTGGTTTTGAGCCCGATGCCAGTGTGCTGGCGGAGCGGATGGAGATCCCGGAAGACAAGATCCGCAAGATCATGAAGATCGCCAAGGAACCCATCTCGATGGAGACACCGATCGGCGACGACGACGATTCTCATCTGGGCGATTTTATCGAAGACAGCGCGAACACCGCCCCAATGGAAGCTGCCATGCAGGCGGGCTTGCGCGATGTCGTGAAGGATATCCTGGACAGCCTGACGCCGCGCGAAGCCAAAGTGCTGCGCATGCGTTTCGGCATTGAAATGACGAGCGACCACACACTGGAAGAAGTAGGCAAGCAGTTTGACGTCACGCGCGAACGCATCCGTCAGATTGAGGCCAAGGCGCTGCGCAAACTCAAGCACCCATCGAGGTCCGACAAGTTGCGCAGTTTCACTGACAATCTTTAGGCGTCCGGAGCACACCCCGTCCTTCTCTCGAAGGTGCCAGGGTGCTTCAGTCGACGAGTGTGGCGTAAACCAGGTTCCTAAAGAGCTTTCGGTAGTACTCGCGCTGATTGGGAGCCTGCAACATCAGGCAGGCCAGCAGGTCTTCTGCCGGGTCAACGAAGAACGTGGTCCCGGCCATGCCTCCCCAATAGTAGGCACCGATCGAGCCCGGCTCGGGAACCAGACCCACTTCTTTGCGAACGGCGAACCCCAGACCAAAGCCGTAGCCCACCGGCAGCAAGTCGCGCGACGCACCAGCGTTCACTGGAATCGACCCCAAATGATCGGATGTCATGAAGCCTACGGTTCGCGATCCAAGCAAACGCACACCATCGAGCTGACCCCGATTCAGCATGAACTGCAAAAAGCGGGCGTAATCAAGTGCAGTAGACGCCAGACCGCCGCCAGCCGACTCCATAACCGCCACCTCACGCGGGTCAAGCAGGCGCATCTGCGGGGCTCCGTCCGGGTCACGTACAAAAGGTTCGGCAATGCGATGGTGGTATTGCGCTGGCACAGAGAACCAGGTTTCTTGCATGCGCAAGGGGCCGAAGATTTTTTCCCGCAAGTAGGCGCCGAGCGTGGCACCGCTGACCACTTCTACCAAGCGGCCCAAGACGTCGGTGGCGCGACCATATTCCCAGACCGTACCCGGCTCGGCCACTAGGGGCAAAGCAGCGAGCTGCAAGGAAAACTCGGCATTGCTGCGTTGGCGCGAACCTATTCGACTCTGCGCGTACTGCCGCTGCACTGAATTGCTACCCATGAACTCGTAAGTGAAACCAGCCGTGTGCCGCAACAAGTCCTGCACCGTTGCCAACTGGCGCACTTCCTCCGCCTGGGCCACGCCGTCCACCTGTCGGGCGACTCTCTGGATTGAGTACTCCGGCAAGAACCTGGCAACCGGATCACTCAACAGCAGTTTCCCCTGCTCCATCAACATCAGAGCTGCAACCGAGACAACGGGCTTGGTCATCGAGTAAATGCGAAATATTGCATCCCGTGGCATCGGCACAGCGGTGGCCGGATCAAGCGATCCGACACTTTCAAACAAGGCCAGTTTGCCGTGACGCGCTATCAGGACGACTGCACCGGGAAGGCGCTGGCGGTCCACTTCGGCCTGAAGGACATCAACGAGGCAACGGACTCGCTGTGCGCAAAGTCCGACGGCTCCCGGGTCAACTTCAGCCAGCATACTCATCGCTCTGCCTCCTGCAACAAGCGCCACATCACTTTGCCGGCACCACTTTTGGGCAATGAATCAACAAACTGCACCACACGCGGGCACTTGTAAACCGCCATGTTCTGCCGACACCACTCGATGATGTCCTGTTCGCAGACGATGCCGCGGTGTGACGGCCGCAGAACAATCACAGCCTTGACAGATTCGCCGCGATAGTTGTCTTTGATGGATATGACGCATGCTTCCTGCACTGCTGGATGACCGAAGATCAGGGCCTCGACTTCTGCCGGCCAGACCTTGAAACCAGATGCATTGATCATGCGTTTGAGTCTATCCGTCAGGAAAAAGTACCCGTCCGGGTCTACGTAGCCCAAATCGCCTGATCGAAAAAAGCGCCTCCCGTCCATCTCGAGGAATGCGGCCTCGGTCGCGAGGGGCTGCTTCCAGTATCCCTGGAAGACTTCGGGTCCGTGAATAATGATCTCCCCCTGCTGCCCCGCGGGCACCTCCCGCAGAGTCACGGTGTCGACGACACGAGCCTCCGTGCTCATGAACGGTATGCCCAAGCACTGCTGCTTGGGCGCGTCCGGCGGATTGCTGTGCGAAGGTGCAGCAGTTTCGGTCAATCCATAACCTTCAACATAACGCAAGCCAAACTGGTCAAAGAGGCGTTGCGCCACCGCCTGCGGCATCGCTGCGCCGCCGCCACCGATATAAACCAGACTGGTCAGGTCGTACTGATCAAAGTCAGGACTGCCCATGAGGTCAATCACCATCGTCGGAATATTCGTCCAGTGCGTCACGCGCCAACGGGAAATCAGACGGCCGGCGAGTTCGCGGTTCCAGCGCGGCATGATGATCAGCGTCGCGCCACCACGCAGGCTGGTGTGCATCAGACTCACCATGCCGGTGATGTGGAACATGGGAACCACCACCAATACGACGTTCTCGGCTGAACCATTGCCCCAAAGGCCACTGGCAATCGCGTTGTGCATGATGCTGGCGTGACTGTGCATGCAGCCCTTTGGCAAACCAGTGGTGCCACTGGTGTACGGAAGAATTGCCAAATCATGCGGGCCAACCGCCAGTACGGGCGGCGCGATGGACGCAAGGCCCATGACGTGGGCCCAGTTGTGAACATCGCCATGCAACAAGATGGGCCGGGGATGGTGCTTGACCAGCCAGTCAGACCACGCAGCCGGCGGCGCATCGTCAACCGCCACCGCCGCATTCATCGCGTCGCTGAAGTCTGTGACCAGCAAGTGCGCCAAGCTTCTTTCAATTGGGAGCCCATCGCTCGCCTGCACCAGTTCAACTGCCAAGTCAGACGTAGTGATAGCGATTCTGGCGTCAGAGTCCGAGATGTAATGCTTGAGTTCCTCAGCCCGATTCATCGGATTGACCGGTACCACTACGGCGTTGGCTCGCAAAATCGCAAAATGCGCAATCACGAGTTGCGGACAATTCTGCATATTGAGCAACACGCGATCGCCCTTGCCGACGCCAATTCCATGCAGCCAGGCCGCCAGTTGCTCTGCCATCTGCACCACTTTGGCGTATGAGAACACCCGACCAAAGAAGACCAGCGCCGCCTTGTCCGGATAACGCCGGGCGCTGGTTTCCAGGTTGTCCCACAAGGACGTGCTCGGCACCGTAATGGCGTGAGGGAGCCGCGCTGGCCAGAAACGATAGTGTGCGGGTGAGCCCGGTTTCACGCGGGAACCGCAGACGCCTGAAGCCTGATTCATGTGACAGTGCTTTCTTGATCGAATTGAGTAGGGCAAGTGGCCATCGGATCACAGGATAACAGTCGTTGCCATTTTTGGCACAGAAACTGCTTCATTTGAGGATGCATAATCATCCAAGGTGGACAGATTTTTTGGCACTCCTGCCTGACTTGCAAGAGTAAACCCCAATGCGTGTGCCATGTGGTGACTGCTAGAGTGTGGCGCACCGGTACATTCTCGGCGTATGCTTGTCCATCAATTTTGTGGATTCAACTTTTTTCTGGAGTAACGTAAATGCAATTGAACAATCTCAAAACTATCGCCGCCATGGTGGCCGTGATGGGCGCCGTCATCGCAGCGCCAGCACATGCTGGGAAAACGCTTGACGGCATCAAGGCGCGCGGTCAGCTTGTTTGCGGCGTCAACACCGGTCTGGCCGGATTTGCCGCTGCTGATACTGCCGGTAAATGGTCAGGCCTTGATGTAGATGTGTGCCGTGCGCTGGCTGCCACCGTGCTGAACGATGCGGAGAAGGTCAAATACGTACCCCTCAATGCCCAGCAACGCTTTACCGCCCTGCAATCCGGCGAAGTCGATGTGCTGCCCCGCAACACCACTTTCACCCTGACCCGCGACGCTTCGCTGGGTCTGAGCGTCACCGTGCCAAACTACTACGATGGCCAGGGCTTCATGGTGACAGTCAAGAGCAAGATCAAGAGCGCCAAGCAGCTCAAAGGACAAACAGTTTGCGTGCAGTCAGGCACGACCACAGAGAAAAACCTGACCGATTACTCCAAGGCCAATAATCTGGGCATCAAGCCAGTGGTGTTTGAAAAACTGGAGGCCGCTGAAAGCGCCTATTTCACCGGTCGCTGCATTTCGTACACCACCGACGCGTCGGGTCTGGCATCGACCCGGAACCAAAAAGCGAAGGACCCCAAAGAGCACGTGATCCTTCCCGATCTGATTTCCAAGGAGCCCCTCGGTCCCATGGTGCGGCGCGGTGATGACGAGTGGTTTGCGATCGTCAAGTGGGTGATGTACGGCTTGTTGGAGGCAGAGGAGTACGGCGTGACGCAGGCCAACGTCGACCAGATGAAGTCCAGCACCGACCCGGTCGTGCAACGACTGCTGGGCGGCGGCAACGAAGACACTGGCAAGTTGCTGGGCTTGGACAAGGAGTGGCTGGCCCGCGCCATCAAGGCGACTGGCAACTACGGTGAGAGCTTTGAGCGCAATGTCGGTCCGAAATCTCCCCTCGGCTTGCCACGCGGTTTGAACAACCAGTGGAACAAGGGCGGTCTGATGTACGCCTACCCGGTCCGCTAACCCGAAAACGCCGACTCAGCAGAAGCGGAAACCAGCTGCCGGTACTTGCTTGCTTGTACCGACAGCTTTTTTTTGATGCCCTTTCTGCTTCTCTGCGCAGTTCAACACTTTACTTTAAGAACGCAATCCCATGACGTCAGAGCTTCCGCCAAAAAAGAAGAGCTGGTCTTGGCGCAGCCAAGCCTTCCGAGGACTGATTTACCAGTTGCTGGCGATCGGGCTGATCGTTGTCGTCGTCTGGTTTCTGGCACACAACACGCTGCTCAACATGAAGATCCGCGGGATTCAAAGCGGTTTCGATTTCTTGAGTGGCCCTGCGGGCTTTGACATTGGCGAAAGCCTGTACCCTTTTGATTCCGCACAACCCTACTGGCAGGCGTTTTTGGTGGGACTCTCCAACACCTTGCGGGTGGCCATCCTGGGTATCATTTTGACAACCGTCTTGGGCACGCTGCTGGGCATTGGCCGGTTTTCCCGCAACGCTCTGGTGCGCGGCCTGTGCTACGCCTACGTCGAATTTTTCCGTAATGTACCCGTGCTGTTGCAGTTGCTGATGTGGTACATCGTCTTTACCGAGACACTGCCTGCGACAACTGAGGCGTGGAAGATCGGGCCCGTGTTCCTGAGCAAAGGGGGTCTGAGTTTTCCGGTCCCGGTCTGGTCCGGTGGCCATTTGTGGTCGGCGGTCGGCCTGCTCCTGGGCCTCGTGATGGCTTATGCCTACCGCCGCCGCGCCTTCAGGCAATTTGAAGCCACGGGCCAACTCAGGAGCATGTTCTGGGTGCCGGTGGCCATTTGCCTGGCCGGGGGTGTCGTGGGCTGGCTCGCAGGTGGCGCGCCCATTGCATTTGACTCGCCGGTCAAGGGTGAGTTTGCGATTGAAAAAGGCGGTTCATTGACGCCCGAGTTTCTCTCGGTCCTATTGGGACTGACCATCTACACCGCCTCTTTCGTCGCGGAAGTGGTGCGCTCCGGCATTCAATCTGTGGCCCACGGTCAAGGCGAAGCCGCCGCAGCGCTGGGGCTGAGCCCCGGGCAGTCGATGCGGCTGGTCACCTTGCCGCAGGCACTGCGTGTGATCATTCCTCCCATGACCAACCAATTCCTGAACCTCACCAAGAACTCGTCGCTAGCGGTGGCGATAGGCTATCCGGACGTGGTTTCGATCGCCAATACAGCCTTGAATCAGACCGGTCGGGCGGTGGAGTGCATAGCCATTGTGATGCTGGTGTACCTTACGACTTCCTTGAGCACTTCGTTGTTGATGAACTGGTACAACAGTCGCTCGGCTATCAAGGAACGCTGACCTCTACCACGCGCAACACCATGACTGCACAGACTTTTCAATCCATCGCGCCGCGCCCGGCGCCGGTTCGTTCCGAAGGCCTTGTCGCCTGGATGCGGATCAATCTTTTTGGTGATTTGTTAACCGGCCTGATGACTATTCTGGTTGGTGGAATCATTCTTTATCTGCTCCCTCAGGTCATCAGTTGGGCCCTGTTCCGTGCATCCTGGCTACCGAACTTTGAAGCCTGCCGCGCACCGGATGTCGGCGCGTGCTGGGGTGTCATCGCTGAAAAACACCGTCTCATTCTGTTCGGTCGTTATCCTTTCGAGGAGCAGTGGCGCCCGCTGCTTGCGACGGTGCTGATGCTTGGCTTGCTGGTAGCGAGTTGCAAGCGTGCCTTTTGGCGACCCCGGCTGGCGCTGCTCTGGCTCGTCGTCCTGACGGTGTTCTTTACCCTGATGCTGGGCAATATTCTGGGTTTGAGCAAAGTCGAAACGGACCGTTGGGGAGGCTTGCCACTGACGCTACTGCTGGCTTCCCTGTCGATGGTGATGGCATTTCCCATTGCCCTGGTCGTAGCGCTTGGTCGGCGATCCAATTTACCGGCGATCCGATCCTTCTGCTCGATCTATGTTGAACTGATCCGCGGTGTTCCGCTGATTTCAGTGTTGTTTATGGCATCTTTCATGTTCCCGCTGTTCATGCCTCAGGGGTTCACCATTGATGTGCTTATTCGTGTCCTGGTCGGCATCACGCTGTTTTCCGCCGCCTACATGGCCGAAGTGATTCGCGGCGGCCTGCAGGCCATCCCGAAGGGTCAAGTTGAAGCCGCAGCGACGCTGGGGCTTTCGTATTGGCAGACCCAGCGCAAAATTGTCCTGCCGCAGGCACTGGCCATGGTGGTTCCCAGCATCATGAACAATTTCATTTCAACCTTCAAGGACACCTCTCTGGTGACCATCGTGAGTCTGTATGAACTTACTGGCGCCCTCTCGATGGCTTTGAATTCGGACTCGAACTGGCGTCCGTTCATGATCGAAGGCTATATCTTCATCGCCTTGATCTACTTTGTTTTCTGTTTTTCCATGTCACGCTACAGCATCTGGGTGGAGAAGCAGGTCAACAAAAGCAAGTTGCGCTAACCGCCCATCACCGACTTCGAAATCAACGCTTATTTTCATCAGGTCATCATGTCAGAACCCATCATCAAATTCGAAAAACTGAATAAGTGGTACGGTAACAACTTTCACGTACTGCGCGACATCGATCTGAGCGTGGCCCAGGGTGAGCGTATCGTCATCTGCGGACCTTCAGGCTCTGGAAAATCGACACTTATCCGCTGCATCAACCGACTTGAGGAACATCAGGAAGGGCGGCTTGTTGTCGACGGCGCCGAGGTGACCGATGACGTCAAGGTGATTGACGACATCCGCAAGAAGGTTGGCATGGTCTTTCAGCAATTCAACCTTTTCCCACATCTGACGGTGCTCGAAAACTTGACTCTGTCGCCGATGTGGGTTGGCAAAATGCCGAAAAAAGATGCTGAAGAAAAGGCCATGATCCAGCTGAAGCGCGTGCGCATCGCAGAACAGGCTGGCAAGTACCCACTACAACTCTCCGGTGGTCAGCAACAGCGTGTAGCCATAGCGCGAGCACTTTGCTTGAAACCCAAGATCATGCTATTTGATGAGCCGACGTCGGCACTGGATCCCGAAATGATCAAGGAAGTTCTGGATGTGATGGTCGAAATGGCAAGCCAGGGGATCACCATGCTGTGCGTCACTCACGAAATGGGTTTCGCCAAGGCCGTGGCCGACCGCGTGATCTTCATGGATCAGGGGCAAATTGTCGAGCAGAACAATCCCCATGACTTCTTCAATAATCCGCAAAACGAACGCAGCAAGGACTTCCTGTCCAAGATTCTGGGTCATTGAAACGAGAAAAAGCCCATGGCAACCATGAGCAGCGATGTCAGTTCGATCACTGACGTCCTCGGGCTGACGGTCGGTCATTTCACAGACACACGACGCCCCACAGGCTGTACGGTGATCATCACGCCAGATGGTTCGGTGGCTGGGGTGGATGTGCGTGGCGCAGCGCCCGGTACACGCGAGACTGACCTGCTACACCCGTCCAATCTGATCGACCGTGTGCATGCCATCCTGCTGGCCGGCGGCAGTGCCTGGGGACTCGACGCGGCCAGTGGTGTCATGCAATGGCTGGAGGAGAACCAGATTGGACTTGCAGTGGGATTCGGCCTCGTACCGATCGTCCCGGCAGCGGTTCTTTTTGACTTACCCGTCGGAGATGCCAGGATCCGGCCTGATGCCCGGGCCGGCTACGCGGCCTGCGTTGCAGCCAGTCGTCAAGCTCCACTGGAGGGCAATGTCGGCGCCGGCGCCGGCGCGCTGGTCGGAAAGATTTTCGGTTTGGGGCGCGCCATGAAGGGCGGTATTGGCAGCGCTGCCATCAGCGCCGGTGGCATCACCGTGGGTGCCATCATTGCTTGCAACGCGCTGGGGGACATCATCAACCCTGCGAACGGACAAGTACTGGCTGGTGCGCGCACAGTGGACGGTGCCGAACTGGTCGACAGTCGTGCTGCCCTGCTGGCTGGCGAAGCGCCAAAGTCCGTGATGGCTGGCACCAACACAACGATCGGAGTTGTTGCAACCGACGCAGTATTGACCAAGGCGCAGGCACACCGTCTCGCAATCGTGGCGCATGATGGGCTGGCTCGCAGCATCAATCCGGTCCACACCTTGTCCGATGGCGATACCTTGTTTGCGCTGGGAACCGGTAAGGCGAACAAGTCAGCAGACATGATGCTGCTCAGTACCCTGGCTGCTGAAGTCACTGCCATGGCTGTTACGCGCGCCATCATGGCGGCCAACAGCATCACCTGCGATGGTCTGCATTGGCCCTGCGCAGCGGACCTCCAGTCTCTGTCTACTTCAGCGCCTTGAACCTCATGCGCTTGGGTTTGGCGCCTTCTTCGCCGAGACGTTTGCGCTTGTCGGCTTCATATTCCTGGTAATTGCCGTCAAAAAATGTCCATTGACTGTCGCCCTCGCAGGCCAGGATGTGGGTTGCAATCCGATCCAGGAACCAGCGGTCATGACTGATCACCATAATGGAACCGGCAAATTCGAGCAAGGCGTCTTCCAGGGCACGCAAGGTTTCCACGTCCAGATCGTTCGATGGCTCGTCTAGCATAAGGACATTGCCCCCGGCAATCAGTGTCTTGGCCAGGTGCAAACGCCCACGCTCGCCGCCTGAAAGCGTCCCAACCCGTTTTTGCTGATCAGCCCCGTTGAAGTTGAAGCGGCCACAATAAGCACGACTTGCCATCTGGAACTTGCCGACATTGAGGATGTCAAGGCCGTCCGACACGTCTTCCCACACTGTTTTTTCGTTCGCAAGACTGTCACGGTTTTGATCAACAAACGCCATCTTGACGGTAGCGCCCACCTTGACCTCACCACTATCAGGTTTTTGCTGGCCGGCAATCATTCGGAACAAGGTCGACTTGCCTGCGCCATTGGGACCAATGATGCCAACGATCGCACCAGCTGGTACTTTGAAACTCAGGTTGTCGATCAGCAGGCGATCACCAAAGGACTTGCTGACGTTGACAAACTCGATCACTTCATTGCCCAGCCGCTCTGCCACGGGGATAAAGATTTCGTTTGTCTCGTTGCGTTTCTGATATTCAAAATCGGACAATTCCTCGAACCGCGCCAACCGGGCCTTGCTCTTGGCCTGTCGCGCCTTCGGATTTTGACGCGACCATTCAAGCTCTTTCTTGAGCGCTTTGGCACGTGACTCTTCACCTTTTTGTTCCTGTGCAAGGCGTTCCTGCTTCTGCTCCAACCAGGCGCTGTAGTTGCCCTTGTAGGGCATGCCGGCGCCACGATCAAGTTCCAGAATCCACTCAGCCGCATTGTCAAGAAAGTAGCGATCGTGCGTGATGGCAACCACAGTGCCCGGATAACGCAGCAAAAACTGTTCAAGCCAATCCACCGACTCAGCGTCAAGGTGATTGGTCGGCTCGTCCAGCAAAAGCATATCGGGTTTGGACAACAGCAGGCGGCATAACGCAACGCGGCGCTTTTCGCCCCCTGAGAGCAAGCCAATTCTGGCATCCCACGGTGGCAGACGCAGCGCATCGGCCGCGATTTCAAGCTGATGCTCCGAGTCGGTTCCAGCACTGCCTATGATGGCTTCCATCTTTGCCTGCTCTTCCGCAAGGGCATCGAAATCGGCATCTTCCTCACCGTAGGCCGCATAAATTTCTTCCAGCCTGTTCTTTGCTGCAAGAACGTCGCCCATGCCTGCTTCAACGCTTTCACGCACCGTCTGCTCAGGATCCAACTGCGGTTCCTGGGGCAGATAGCCAATGTTGAGGCCCGCCATCGGAATCGCTTCACCTTCAAATTCCTTGTCGACACCCGCCATGATTTTTAGCAGCGTCGATTTGCCGGATCCGTTAGTGCCCAGTACGCCAATCTTGGCGCCAGGAAAAAAACTTAGTGAGATGTCTTTGAGAATGAATCGCTTCGGCGGAATAATCTTGCCGAGCCGATTCATGGAAAATACGTATTGAGCCATTGAACTTGCTTCGAGTCGCGGAATGTAAAACCAGCATTATCGACGCATCGCTCGCGCGCGGGCGCTCCATACCGGGTTTATGTCACGAGGGGGCCATGGCCGCAGAGTGTGGCTCATCACTTGTCCAGTCCGATTCGAGCTTGAGCAACACAGTGGAAAAACTTGTCGCGTCGACGCCTGGACGCTGCAACACGTCGACAGCTCCTGCAACAGATCGCAGAAACGGCCTGAACCCCGGGTCATCCTCAGATTTGAACGACAGCCCCCGGTTGACAAGCCAGTCCAGAATTTGCCGCGCCGGATGCAGCCGGTTGCTGAAGTAGCGCGGATCGGAGCGAGCGATATCCAATAGCACTGGCTCCAGTTCCGCGGCTGCGCTGCGTACCTCCGGCAACAATCGCTCATGTCGGGTCAGTTTATCCAGCATCAGGCGAACAACCTCTTCGCCCAACTGTCTGCTCAATCGCCTGAGCGACGCCTGTTCAACTGAAATTCCCTGGTCAGTCTTTTCCGGCGACTCCGTTGATTCTGTCACTCGAATCCCCCGCTGACTCAGCCTTTGGATCATCGGCTTGACTAATTTCAACTCTTCCAGCGCAACATAGGAAAACGGCACGGTCGGCAGGAAATCTTGCGCTCCACCATCGACACTTCCCTGGGCTTGACCAGACAGCAATCTTCGCATCCTGCCCAACGTGGCAAGAGTGCGGCCAACCGAACTGCTCAGTCCTCGAGCAATCACCGTGTTTTCACCGCCGACGCAACTTCCGACCGGCAAGGATGGCTCCACTCCATGCGAACGCAACCATTCGCAGATTTCGAGATAGAACTTTCGCAGATTCACGCCCAACAAATCTGACGTGGGAATCAGCAACGCCGCCCGGAAATCAGCATTCGGCACAAACTTCTTCAGGCAGGCAAGCAATGCATTGACAAAAACTTCGACCTTCAGCGGATTGAGTGAGGGCTGCACCGTGGTCCAACCGGACACACTGCTGACCAAGGCCTCCAGTTCCGGCAACACATCGTCAACGCCACGGGACACTTCCTGCAGTGCCACTGCACACTCCATACCGGAATCGATCTGCTCGTCACTAAGCAGTTCCAACTCGGCCAGTGACGTCATTGATCTCGCGGGCCAATCCGTTGGCTTGCTGCCATAAACACCGATTTGCAATTCGACGACGAACATTTCCGCCACCTGCTGCGCTTGACTGCACAGCAAATCCGTCATCCTCTTGTTCAATGGGACCGGGCCAGAAAACGCGCTGTTGAATGTCGGCTTCTTGACAACCCCGTTCAATCCATCAAGCACATCAAGCATGAGGACTTCCGCCAGCGGTAGCACGGCCTCGATGCAGTCATGCAGGCTCGGGCGCAAACTGTTCTGCTCATTCGCAACGCCGATTCGGCGAATCTCGAATCCACTCATCAACGCCCTCCTCACGATGGCAGGTTCACAATCGTCGGCGCCATTCTCCCATCTGAGATCTCTCCCGAACAGCCTTCTAACAGACTGTTTCCATTGGCTACATAATGGATTCCAAAACTTACAATTCGCAATCCAATCTCTCGCCACCAGCACCAGGCTCGCGGACCAGTTTAGAACTCCAGGGTGTAGTCATAAGTTCCGGCCTTGAGTTCCTGCCTGAAAATCAGCACTGAGCGGTAAGCGTCAATCCGCTTGAGTTCCGGTAGTGGCGAATTGCCGTTGCCAGCACTGATCGATTTTGGTCCCACATCCATCACCGGGTGCGTCACGAAGAATGTGATGCCCTTCACGCCACCTGGAGGCCGAACGTCAAAGGCGAAATTTGTGATGGATCCCCTGGCTTGGCGATAGACAACCCGATCACGAATTCGCCACCAGTCAGCGATTTCATTCCCCGTAGCAGTCCACACAAGGTCTCTCTGCTGTTGCAACTTCTTCAGGTATGGCGGTGTGATCCTGGTCATCAAATCGCCCGCGGCGTAATTTTGTGAGTGGACTGACAACACCCCCAATGCGCCGGCCTCGTGCAAATAGTCGAAATCAAGCATGATCAATTCTGCTGCTGTTGCGACGCTCAACCTCAGACCAAGGTAGTTCAGATCGTCCATTTGCGTTCGAGGCAAATCGACCAGAGCTTGTTCCGGCGTTGCACCAGGTTCGGAGGCCGAAAAGAATGGCAGTCGTCCCTCCGACGCAGACGGCCCGGTCACGTTGTGCCGCACACCAAGTTTGCGCAGCACTTTCTCCGTGTTGGAATCCCACGCTTCAGTGGGCGCCCGAAAGCCGGTTACAGCAGGCAGCGCCCGCGTACCGACGGTGTCACGCATTTCTGCCACCATATCGTTCAACCGCTTCTCCTGCGCGTCCGCAGTCTTGCCCTTGAAACCAACGTGAAGTTCCCCGTGGTAGCCGATTTCATGCCGTTCCGACAATTTTTGAACAGTATCCCGATGCTGTCTCGCAATACTGGTCAACGAATAAAACGTGCCACGCAATCCGTTGGATTCCATGTCCCTCGAAAAATCGAGTGCGTTGAGGTATTTGTCTTCTGTATCCATTTCCAGCAATTGAGCTGACAGGCTTCCATTGGGCCAGGCTGCCTTGTAGACACTGGTTTCGCGCTTGAGCCAGGCAAGTGCCGAATCAATCAAGTTGGGAATCTCCCTTCGCTCGTCATATTCCCAACTTGACTCGGAAAAGCCAAAGTAGACCCGTCGAGAACGTCCTTTCTCCAGAAAGGCAATCGCGCCGTTGCTGTCCTTTGGTGCGGGGTAACGCTCCCAGCTGAAATAGCGTGCTGCCAGGTTGGAGGACGCTACCCGTATCGGTGTTTCGGCGACTTCACCCAGGAAAACGCGTTGCCCTGCCGGAACCGCCCAAGTCAGAGGACCGTCGCCGAATGGGTTGAGAAAACGCGTGTTGTTTTCCTTGTTATCGGCGGACAGCACTTTGCCGTTCACCTTCATTTCCAGCAAGCCCTCAATAAAGCCATAGCCAGCCCATTGGCCCTTGCCGTTGCGCACACCGGTGCCCCATGTCGCCAGAATGCTGCCGCCTGATTCGGCGAAGAGTTGAATCGCCCTGCGCTCTTGCTCATCCAGCAGTGCCGCCGATCCAAGCACCAGGACTCCAGGCTTGAGCCCGGCCATCAAGTTTGCTTTGGACACCTCGCGAAATGATTTTCCATAGGGGCGAAGGTATTCCCGCCAATGCTGCTTCAAGCTGTCGTAACTCGCGCCATTTGAACTAAAAAAAGCGGAAGTAATCGGACTCGAATACAAGTAGACAGCTTCGAGCGGTTTGGGTGATGCGCCTTGTACGGTATTGCCCCAGCAGGTCAGGCACAACAAACTGTTGAAAATTGCCGAATACAACTTCTGCCGGAAACTCATGGCTAAAAATCCTTTGGCCCCGATGGGCGTGAAAAAACGGGATTCCAGTCGGAGTCCAGCAGACGCGTCGGCGCCAGCGGCCTGGGTGCGACATCTTCAGGTCGAGGCTGAAAGTCCGGATAGTCCTGAACCCAAATGAAACTGGCATTCGGATTCAAAATCCCGATTGGCGCCACAAACACGGCTGCCACCCTGCCGTCGGTCTTGAAAGTCAGACGGATCGTGTCATGCGCAAAGCGGGCGACAGAGTCGTAGAGTGAGTACCACTGATCCGTTGAATCCCGATCGTGATGCGAAATCAGCACCCATGCCGATGCTACTGCCAAAACAGACGACAGCAAGCAAATTGCCAACCATGCCCTTGGCGAAGCGAGATGAATCAATCGATAGAAAGCAGAACTCAGCCTCACGGGCACGCCCATCCTTTGCGCAGAATCACGGACTTGAAAGCAAAACTTATCATACCGTGCGACAATGCAGCCATTGCGGAGCTTCAGTTGCCCGCGATGCCAGCACCTTGCTGGGAACAGTGCCTCACACTGCTGTTCCACCTTTGTATCCCATCTGCCTTTGACTGACTCGGCGCTACCAGCATCGAGACTGGCCGATGCCATAGCGCCCAGGATAGGCGCCACACTATGAACTTTGAAAAACTAAATCTGGCTCCGGCCATTGTCAGGGCTGTGCTCGAGCAGGGCTACGAAACTCCCACGGCCATTCAGGCACAGGCCATTCCCGCCGTACTGGCAGGTCACGATCTGCTCGGCGGCGCACAAACCGGCACCGGCAAGACGGCGGCTTTTGTATTGCCCATACTGCAAAAGCTAAGCTCCGGCATGGCACCAAAAAACAAATTTGGCGGCGTCGGCATTCGAGCTCTGTTTCTTACGCCCACCCGTGAACTCGCGGCTCAGGTGGAAGAGTCCGTGCAGACCTACGGCAAGTACCTGGAGTTGACTTCGACGGTCGTGTTCGGTGGCGTTGGCATGAATCCCCAGATCAGCCGCGTCAAGAAGGGCGTAGATATATTGGTCGCGACGCCGGGCCGTCTGCTGGACCTGTTGCAACAAGGCGTTCTGGATCTGACTCAGGTACAAATTCTGGTGCTTGACGAAGCGGACCGCATGCTGGACATGGGGTTCATCCATGACGTCAAGAAAGTGTTGGCCGTGGTACCCCGTGACAAGCAAAGTCTGCTGTTCTCTGCCACTTTCAGTGACGAAATTCGGGATTTGGCAGCGACCCTCCTGAAGAGTCCACTCAGTATTCAGGTCACACCCGGCAACACGACCGTCCAGCGGATCACGCAAATCATTCACCCAGTCGGACGTGGCAAGAAGAAAGCGCTGTTGGCACACATCATCCAGCAGCACAACTGGAGTCAGGTTCTCGTGTTCACCCGAACCAAGTTTGGCGCCAACAACGTCGCCGAATTTCTGGCCAAGAGCGGCATCAATGCGATGGCTTTGCACGGCAACAAGAGCCAGGCAGCGCGCACCCAGGCACTGGCGGGTTTCAAGAGCGGCGAGATTCGCGCTCTGGTGGCAACTGACATTGCCGCTCGTGGCATCGACATCGATGATCTGCCGCACGTCGTGAACTATGAAATACCCAATGTCAGTGAAGACTATGTGCATCGCATTGGACGCACGGGTCGTGCCGGTGCAGATGGCCAGGCAGTCAATCTTGTTTGCCTGGATGAAGAAGGTTTCATGCAGGCGATTGAACGCTTCACGAAACAAACCATTCCTGTCGAAATTGTGGAAGGTTTCATGCCCGAGCCGGGTGAAAGGGCCGAACCCATTGCGATGGGTCGCCAAACCATTTGGGGCGGCGCCGGGAAACCTCCGAGCCGCGATGTGATGCAGGCTGCTGGCAGAGCAGCCCGCACCGAGATGATGCAAAGAGTGCGCGACGGCAAGTCAATGCAGGGCGACCGCGGTGGTAGCGGTGGCAACAGACGCAGCACAAACGGTAACGCGGGTGCCCAACGCAATGCTGCCCCGCGCAACCATAACCCGATTGGCAACCAGACCCCTACCCGTTCCACTCAGAGTCAACCCGATCCCATGCGAACCAGCGTCGATATGATGGCCGAACGCGGCGCCCGCCGCGGGGGTGGCTTTGGCGGTGGCAATCGCAATGGTGCCGGTTATGGTGGATCCGGTGGCCGCAATGGCGGTGGCCAAGGTGGATATGGAGGCGGGGGCAATGGTCCTCGTGGACCAGCGGGCCCGCGCGGCTCCTTCAATCGATAGACATCGCAAAAACCGATTTACTTGATCGGTGACCCGGGTCGCAACAGACTGCAATGCGACCCGGATAAACAATGCCGCATGACTCAACCCTGCTCTGATTCCAGGCCAGCGTCGAAATTCCTGTCGACTGGAATCAGCACTTGCGCCTGTGTGTCTGGCAAAGACTCCACGTTCTTGAGGGCTCGCCCCATGGCGCGACTGCGCGTCTCGGCACTGTCAAGCGTCTTGAGCACGGTCTCAGTCTGTGACTTCACTTTCGCCAGCACATCTCCGAACTTGCCAAATTCCGTCTTCACCGCACCCAATACCTGCCACACTTCGCTCGATCGCTTCTCCAATGCCAGCGTGCGAAAACCCATTTGCAGCGAGCTCAGCATAGCGAGCAGCGTCGTTGGTCCGGCCAAAGTGACTCGATGCTCCCGTTGCAGAGCCTGCATCAATCCCGGGCGCCGCAAGACTTCCGCATAAAGGCCTTCCGTGGGCAAGAACAGGATCGCAAAGTCGGTTGTGTAAGGCGGCTCCACGTACTTGTCGACGATGGAACGAGCTTCCATTCGGATCCGCAGTTCCAGCGCCTTGCCTGCGGCCTCGGCGCCCGCCACATCTGCGCTCCCCTGTGCCTCAAGCAGTCGCTCGTAATCATCGTTCGGAAACTTGGCATCGATCGGCAGCCACAGCGGTGAGCCCTGCTCCGACCTGCCAGGTAACTTGATGGCAAAGTCAACCACATTCTTGCTGCCTGGACGAGTCGCAACCTGAGCAACGTATTGGTCTGGCACCAGAACCTGTTCGAGCAGCGCAGCCAGCTGAGCTTCGCCAAAAATGCCTCTGGTTTTCACGTTCGTCAAGAGGTGTTTCAGGTCGCCAACACCCTGAGCCAGGGTCTGCATCTCGCCCAGCCCCTTGTGCACCTGCTCGAGCCGGTCTGCCACCTGCTTGAAACTCTCACCCAGCCGAGCCTGCAGCGTCGTCTGCAATTTCTCGTCAACAGTAGCACGCATTTCGTCAAGCTTGCCAGCGTTGCTTGCCAACAGCTGCGCCAGTTGCGCCTCCAGCGTTTGCCTCACTTCGCTCATGCGCCTGGCATTGGACTCGCTCAAGGACTGCAACTGCAATGTCAAGGTGTCAGACAAGGATTTTTGCAGCAGGCCGAGTTGTTGCCCAAATGCGTCCAACTGAACATTTTGCGTCCGGGCACCCTCTGCCCCCTGCTGCACCAGCGACTGCTGAAAGGTCGCCAGATTTTGTGTCAACTCCTGCCGCCCGGCACGTGCCGATTCTCCGATTTCACGCCGCAACTCGCGTTCCAGTCGCTCCATCTGCTCACTGGCTCGCTGCTCGGCGGCGGCCGCCAGTTGGGCGCCAGGTCTGCGCGTGATGACCCACCAAAGCAAGGCACAGTTGATCAAGCAAAGCAACACTACGAGCCAGAGCAAAACGTCATTCAAAACAGCATCCTCCACAACGCTATTGTTGTTCAAAAAAAAGGCCCCGCAAAGCGAGGCCTTTCGGACGTGGAACGTTGGCTGATTACAGCTTCTGCATCGCCATAAATGAGTCGAAACGGCTTTCGGCAAATCGGAACCACGCCACCTGATCACGCTGGAATGCGCGCAAATCTGCATAAATCTTCTTCCATTCAGGGCTCTTCGCGTCATTCTCTGCGAATACCTCCATGGAGGCCTTGAACGAGGCATCGAGCACTGCTTGCGAGAATGGCAGCACCTTGGTTTTGGCAGCAACCAGTTGCTTCAGAGCGGTCGGATTCAGAGCATCGTACTTGGCGAGCATGTCAGCACTGGCCAGCGCCGAGGCGGCATCAACAATCGCCTTGTATTCTGGCGACAGCGCGTCGAATGCTTTCTGGTTGATGAAGAAATCAACCTCCGGACCACCCTCCCACCACCCTGGGTAGTAATAGAACGGTGCCACCTTGTTAAAGCCGAGTTTCTGATCATCGTAAGGACCTACCCACTCCGCAGCATCAATCGTTCCTTTTTCCAGCGCCTGATAGATTTCGCCGCCTGGAATACTCTGCGGCACCGCACCGAGCTTTTGCATGACCTGACCAATCAGGCCACCACCCAAACGCATCTTCATGCCCTTGAAATCGGCAATCGACTTGATTTCCTTGCGAAACCATCCACCCATCTGCGTACCCGTATTGCCGCCGGCGAAACTGACCATGCCGTAGGCAGCATAAAACTCGTTCATCAGCTTGCGCCCATTGCCGTGCATCATCCAGGCCGTCATCTGGCGAGCATTCAAGCCAAAGGGGACCGCTGAACCCAGTGCAAAGGCGGGATTCTTGCCGTAGAAATAGTAGGGAACCGTGTGACACATTTCAACGGTCGCATTCTGCACGCCGTCAACCACGCCAAAGGGGGGCAACAACTCGCCGCCAGCGTGCACCGAAATTTCGAACTTTCCACCGGACATGGCCTTGACGGCCTTGGCGAACACCTCGGCACCACCGTAAATGGTATCCAGGGACTTGGGGAAACTCGACGCCAGACGCCAGCGGATGTTTGCACCCTGTGCGTGCACGGCAGGTGCCGCACCGGCGGCAAGAATGCTGGCAATTCCGGCGTTTTTGATTACCGAACGACGATCCATGAGCTTCACTCCTAGAGTTGATAATTGAACAGCCGCCATGCTATCAGGCACAGCGACGACCACTTAAAGTCACCCCACATTGTAGAAACCATCAGCGGCAAGGATCGTGGGGGTTTTCCCTTGCGGGGCTGACCCCCAGGTGGTACAGAGCCCTCGCGGAATTGACAGTCAATTTCAGGCAACGGCCTTGAGCGCTGCTCGTCCGGACTCGATCAACTGCCCGAACCGTCGCCGGATCGAAGCTTCAATGCCATGAGCGTCAAGACCTTGCAGCGACAGCAGCTTCGCCACGTCGCCGTGTTCAATGAATTCATCACGCAAACCCAGTTGCAGCAATGGCTTGACCACGCCCGCCGCTTGCAGCGCTTCGCCGACGGCGCTGCCTGCTCCGCCCATGATCACGCCTTCCTCGACACTGACCAGGGCCTCATGCCCGGCTGCGATTTTCAACAACAGCTCAGTATCAAGTGGTTTGACCCAGCGCATGTTAACCACGGTCGCCCCCAATGCATCGCCGGCATCAAGCGCTGGGTACAGCAGCGTGCCAAATGCGAGGATGGCAATACCACTTCCCGACCGCTTCACCTGCGCCCGACCAAAAGGCAGGGACTCCAAGCCGCTCTGAACTTCCGCACCAGCACCGGAGCCACGCGGATAACGCACAGCGACCGGATGATTCTGTTCAAACGCAGAACTCAGCAGCTGGCGGCACTCGTTCTCATCGGCCGGGCAGGCAAGGCTGACGTTCGGAATGCAACGCAAAAAGGCAATGTCATACGCGCCAGCATGGGTCGCACCGTCGGCACCAACCAGGCCGGAACGGTCCAGTGCAAAAACCACCGGCAGATTTTGCAACGCCACGTCGTGAATCAGCTGGTCATAGGCCCGCTGCAGAAAAGTTGAATAAATCGCCACCACGGGCTTGAGCCCCTCACAGGCTAACCCGGCAGCAAAAGTTACCGCATGCTGCTCTGCTATACCGACATCGAAATAGCGCTCAGGAAACCGCTTTTCAAATTCGACCATGCCGGAACCCTCACGCATGGCCGGTGTAATACCCACCAGGCGCGCATCCTGCTCTGCCATGTCGCACAACCACTGACCAAACACCTGCGTGAACGATGGTTTGGGCGGCGTGCTGGGCTGCTGCAGACCAACCGCTGGGTCAAACTTGCCTGGTCCGTGATAGGCCACTGGGTCGGCCTCGGCCAGTTTGTAACCTTGCCCTTTCCTGGTCACCACATGCAGAAATTGGGGGCCTTTCAGATGCTTGATGTTTTCCAGCGTCGGAATCAGGGAATCAAGGTCATGGCCATCAATGGGGCCGATGTAATTGAACCCGAACTTTTCGAACAAAGTAGCCGGCACCACCATGCCTTTGGCATGTTCTTCGATGCGTTTGGCCAGTTCGAACAGCGGTGGCGCCCCCTTCAGAACGGTCTTGCCGACATTCTTCGCAGAGGCATAAAACTGCCCGCTCAGGAGTTTTGCCAGGTACCGATTGAGCGCACCCACGGGCGGACTGATGCTCATGTCGTTGTCGTTCAGAATAACCAGCAGATTGGCGTCAGCCACCCCCGCGTTGTTGAGTGCTTCAAACGCCATGCCGGCGGTCAGTGCGCCATCGCCGATAACGGCAATGACATGGCGCGCCTCGCCCTTGATCTTGGCTGCCAGAGCCATGCCCAGCGCTGCTGAAATAGAGGTACTCGAATGAGCCGTCCCGAAATCATCATATTCGCTTTCGGAGCGCTGCGGGAACCCGCTCAAGCCACCGAACTGTCGAAGTGAACTCATCCGATCGCGCCGTCCGGTAAGAATTTTGTGCGGGTAGGTTTGGTGCCCCACATCCCAAATGATCCGATCATTTGGCGCAGTGAAGACGTAATGCAGTGCGACAGTGAGTTCGACGGTACCGAGGTTGGAACTCAGGTGGCCCCCTGTCCGCGACACACTGTCGAGCAAATAGGCCCGCAGTTCCGTCGCCAGAACATCCAGTTGCGCACGTGGCAGACGCCGCAAATCTGCGGGATCATTGATCGTTTGCAGCAATGGATACAGGGTATTCGACATAGATTTGGTGCTACTTTGTTCTTCTGGATGTTGCCTGGCCCGATTTCAACTTGTGCGCCGGACCACCATATTGGCGAGTCCCTGCAGAGCCTGAGTATCTCGCAGCCCACCTCGCGCCAGTGCAGTCAGTGCCTGCTCCAGCAATTCCTGGGCATACATGCCGGAACGCGCGAGGCCCAGTACCGAAACATAGGTAGGCTTATCATGATTCGCATCCTTGCCAGCCGTCTTGCCCAGCGTAGCGGAATCCGAAGTGACGTCCAGAATGTCGTCCACCACCTGAAACGCCAGGCCGATTGCAGCGCCATAAGCTCTCATCGCATTCAGCGCCGCCAGCGGCAAATCAGCAAAAGCGGTTCCCATCATGACACTGGCCTGCAACAAGGCACCTGTCTTGAGGCGATGCATCTCGCGCAACTGACTCTCCGACAGCGTAGCGCCGACACTGGCCAGGTCAATCGCCTGACCGCCGGCCATACCGGCGCTGCCCGCAGCCTGCGCCAACAGGCGGCACAAACGGGCCTGTTGCGCCTCCGGTATGCCCGTATCGGGTGTCAACAATTCAAAAGCCAGCGCTTGCAATGCGTCGCCGGCCAACAGCGCCTGGGCTTCGCCAAATTTCACATGAACCGTCGGTTTACCGCGGCGAAGCACATCGTTGTCCATGCAGGGCATATCGTCATGTACCAGGGAGTAAGCATGGATGATTTCGACCGCACAAGCCGCGCGCAACACCGCATCGTGGCCGCTCGACACCACGTTGAGAGCGACATCGGCGGAGCCTTTCATTCCACTGGCAGCCGCTTCATAAGCCGCCAGTACCAGAAGCGGACGCAAACGCTTTCCCCCGTCAAGTACGGCGTAACGCATGGCAGCGATCAAGTCGGCCGGTGCTGTATGGCCTGAACTCGTTGATGCCTTGGCACTCACCCAGCTCTCGAGGCTGCGCTCCACTCGGGCCAGATGGTCAGCCATCCACTGACCGAGGTCAAAAACCGCAGAAGCCTTCAATCGCTGGTCCATGTCTTCAGTGCACCCTGATCCAGCACCTTGATCTGCGCCTCAACCGCTTGCAGCCTCTCGCGACAAAACTTGAGCAATTCGGCCCCTCGCTGGTATTGTGCGAGCAGTTGCTCCAGCGGCATGGCACCGGACTCCATATGACCAAGCAACGATTCCATTTCGTCCAGAGCAAGCTCAAAACTCGCCGGTTTGGCGTTAGCGCGAACAACAGATGACATGGTGCGGACTATTCCGGTGGATTAATAGCCAGATTTTAGGCGCTGGAACCGACAGGTACAATTTGAACCCTTGCCACCGGCGCATTGCCGGTGCCCTTTGTACCGCGCCACGGCGCCTCTCCCTGTGGGGAATCTTTAGGCCAGGACTCCAATGTCTGATTTGAGTCTTCAACTGCAGCAAGCCACTGGCCAGTTGCCAGTCTCAAGTTATTTTGACGAGGCGCTCTATCAGCGCGAACTCGAATCGATTTTTCAACGTGGGCCGCGCTACGTTGGACACGCCCTGAGCGTGCCCAACGTGGGCGACTACGCCACGCTGGCGCACGAGGGGCACGGGCGGGCCCTCCTGCGCAGCAGCAAGGGTATTGAACTTGTTTCCAACGTCTGCCGCCATCGGCAAGCTGTGATGCTGCAAGGGCGTGGCTCGCTCGACAAGGTGCATCCCGGTGCTGCGGCAGGCAACATCGTTTGTCCTCTGCATCGTTGGACCTACAGTGGCAGCAAAAGCCAGCCTGCGGGCACCCTGCTTGGCGCCCCCCATTTCCCGAGCGACCCCTGTTTGAACCTGAACAACTACCAGCTACGTGAATGGAACGGCCTGTTGTTTGAAGACAATGGTCGCGATATCGAAGCCGATCTCGCCGGCATGGGCCCGCGCGCCGATCTGGATTTCAGCGGCTTTGTGCTCGATAAGGTCGAAATGCACGAGTGCAATTACAACTGGAAGACCTTTATCGAGGTCTACCTTGAGGACTACCACGTAGGACCCTTCCACCCTGGACTCAGCAGTATGGTCACCTGCGACGACTTGCGATGGGAGTTCAAGCAGCATTATTCAGTGCAGACCGTTGGCAATGCGAATCCCAATGGACGAGCCGGCAGTGCGGTTTATGAGCGCTGGCAAAATGCGCTTCGCACTTACCGCAAAGGTGAGCCAAGCAAGTACGGCGCGATATGGCTAACGTACTATCCCCACATCATGGTCGAGTGGTACCCACATGTTCTGACGGTCTCCACGCTGCACCCTCAAGGCACCAACAAGACCCTGAACATGGTCGAGTTCTACTACCCGGAGGAAATTCAGGCATTTGAGCGTGAATTTGTCGAGGCGCAGCAGGCAGCCTACATGGAGACCTGCATCGAAGATGACGAAATTGGCGAACGCATGGATGCGGGCCGACGTGCGCTGATGGCGCGCGGAGACAACGAAGTCGGCCCCTACCAAAGTCCCATGGAAGACGGCATGCAGCACTTTCACGACTGGTATCGCGGTCAGATTCAGCTGTAGCGCTCATGCAGGCGTTATGGATGGTTCTGGGTTCCTTCTTCTTTGCCACGATGGCGGTGGGTGTCAAGGTCGCATCGGTTAGTTTCAATACATTCGAACTGGTCTTTTATCGCGGCGTCGTCAGCGTGCTCTTCATCGCACTGGTACTGCATGCCAGAGGCACGCCTCTGAAAACGCCGGTTCCCATGATGCATGCCTGGCGCAGCGTCGTCGGCGTGCTTTCACTGGGATCATGGTTTTATGCGATTGCCCACCTGCCCCTGGCCACCGCCATGACACTGAACTACATGAGTGGCGTCTGGGTGGCTGCCTTTATCGTGGGGGGAGCCATGCTCTATGGCCGCGCCGAGCGTCAAGGCCCTTTGATGGCAACGGTGCTGGCTGGCTTTGCCGGGGTCGTCATGATGCTGCGCCCCACGATTGAGCAAAATCAATTGTTTGCCGGTCTGATAGGTCTGCTTTCTGGACTCGGTGCAGCGCTGGCCTACATGCAAGTCACTGCCTTGGGCAAGGCTGGAGAGCCAGAAGGACGTACCGTGTTCTATTTCTCGCTGGGTTCAACCATCTGCGGACTCGCAGGCATCGCTTGGACCGGCACGAGTTCCTGGAGTTCAGTCAGCTGGCAGGCCATCGCCTGGCTGGTTCCTATTGGCATACTTGCATCACTGGGCCAGTGGTGCATGACACGCGCCTACAGCCGAGGCTCAACCTTGCTGGTCGCAAATTTGCAATATTCCGGAATTGTGTTTGGTGCCTTCTACAGTCTGCTCCTGCTTGGAGATAGCATCCCGCTCATCGGGTGGGCCGGTATGGCGCTGATTGTGGCCAGCGGCCTGGCTGCGACCGTGCTGCGCACTCGCCTGCTGCCGGATACGCCAGCGGAAGTTCACTGACAAGCCACCAGCATCACGACGCTCTACCAAGCAAGGCCATCCAATGTATACAACACTGATATCCACTTCACAACTCAAAGACTTGCAAAGGAGCGAGCAGCCCTGCATGGTATTTGACTGCAGCTTTGAACTGGGCAAACCCCGGATCGGCGATCAGCAGTACTGGGAATCCCACATTGCCGGTGCAGTGCGAGCGGATCTGGATCAACACTTGAGTGCAGGCAAAGGCGCAGCGGACGTCGCATCGGGTGGGCGTCACCCGCTGCCCTCACGCGAAGCTTTCGCAACCTGGCTCGGCAGCATCGGCTTTCACAATCAGATGCAGGCCGTGGTTTACGATCGACAGGGTGTCAATTACTGTGGTCGGCTTTGGTGGATGCTGAAATGGGTGGGGCATGAAAATGCAGCCGTGCTGGACGGTGGCATGCAGGCCTGGCTGGCCTGTGCTGGCGCAGTCGAAAGCGGCGCGGCGATGCCTCATGCAGCGGTCAAATTCTCTCTGTCGGAGGCAAAAACAGCATTGCGCACAGTGACTCAGGTCGCAGCCAAATTGGGCCGACCGGAGCAAAGCCTGATTGACGCTCGCGGCGCGCCGCGCTTCAGCGGCGAAGTCGAACCGCTGGATCCGGTTGCCGGGCATATTCCTGGCGCCTTGAACCGTCCGTTTGGTCAAAATTTCGATGCCGATGGAAGATTCAAACCTGCGCAGCAACTTAGAGCGGAGTTTGACGCTCTTTTAGGGCAACGCGATCCAGCAACGGTAGTACACCACTGCGGAAGCGGCGTCAGCGCCGTGCCCAACATCATCGCCATGGAAGTTGCCGGATTGGGGCGTAGCGCCTTGTACGCTGGCAGTTGGAGTGAATGGTGTAGCGACGCGACAAGGCCAGTGGCGCAGGGGTAGTCCCGATTTCACGGATTGCCCGATAGTCCCGTCGACTGCGTCGCAAACGTGATTTGACTGATGCCCGAGCGGCTGGCCGCTTCCATCACGGTAACCACCGACTGGTGTACTGCATTGGCATCTGCGTGAATCACCAGGACCGTTTCTTTCCCGACATTCGCAGCAGCAGTGAGGGCCGAGGCCAACTGATCGACGGCGCGGCCAGCCACCACGTTGCCGTTGATGCTGTAGCGACCGTCGCTGCTCACCGTCACAACAACTTCCTTGGGGTAGTCGCGTTGCGCCTGCGCATCAGCCATCGGGAGTTTGATTTGAAGTTCAGAATACTTGCTGTAGGTCGTGGAAAGCATCAAGAAAATGACGACAACGAGCAGCACATCGATAAACGGAATCAGATTGATCTCAGGCTCTTCATGCCCACGCGAACGGAACTTCATGCGAGCTGACGCAAGCCGTTGAGGTGCCTTGCGAACTGGTCCGCTGAAAGTTCAAGTGTCAACAGGTAGGAATCGACCCGGGCCCTGAAATAGCGCCAGAAAATAAGTGAAGGAATAGCCACCATCAGTCCGAACGCAGTGTTGTAGAGGGCTACGGAAATACCATGTGCCAATTGCGCCGGATTTGCGGCACCTACACCAGCAGCCGGCGACTGCGAGCCGAAAATCTCGATCATCCCGATAACCGTTCCGAGCAATCCAAGCAACGGAGCGGCTGATGCAATTGTGGCCAGCGCACTCAGGTAGCGTTCCATTCGGTGCGCCACCTCTCGTCCACACCCCTCCATGGTGGCGCGCAAATCCTCTTCTTTGCACCTGGGATTGGCTGTCAGCGCACGCAGGCCGCTGGCGAGTACCTCACCCAATGCAGAGTTGCTGGCCAACTGATCCACAAGCTCCTGTCTTGGTATGCCGCTTCGTGACACACGCAGCGTATCGCTGAGCAGTTTGGCGGGCACAATGATGTTCGAGCGCAGACTGAAAAGTCTTTCAATGACGACTGCGAGCGCCAGCAGTGAACAAAAAATAAGGGGCCAGATCGGCCATCCTGCAGCTTGAACAATCAGTAACAAAGAACTCTCCGAAAGACGATGAAACGGCGGTCGATTATGACGCAGTGTGGCTTGTGCCTGAAGCCGACAACACCGGCAATTGTTACAAGATGATTGTCAGGACAAGAGCTCACTCTGTCCCGAATTTTGTCTCGAACCTGATTCCAATCTCTTGCAGCAGTGGGGTTGGAAGCAAACCGCCAGCGCATACGATGACCGCATCGTTGCGCAAACGTTGCGGTACTCCATCATGTTCAATTTCAACATGATCATCGGCGACGCGGCGGACCTGCGAGTTCAGCAAGACGCGCAGTTGACCGATTTGCTCCTGCTGCTCCAACTGCAAACGGTTCTTTTGCTTGACGCGGGAAAAAGCCGCGCTACGGTAGGACAGTGTGACCTCCGTTCCGGACTGCTGCGACAAAGTGATGGCAGCTTCAAGCGCGCTGTCGCCACCGCCGACGACCAGCACGGCCAGTCCCTGGTACTGGACCGGATCCACGAGTCGATACACGACCTTGGCCGACTCCTCCCCTGGCACGTCAAGTTTTCTTGGCGTGCCGCGGCGCCCCAGGGCCAACAGCACGGTGCGCGCCGTGTAACTGCTCCGATTCGTTCGCACGAGAAAACCCTCGCCCACGCGTTCGATGGCTTCCATACGCTCACGAAATGAGATTTCCAGCCCCGTCTTCTTCACCACGTCCTGCCAGAATTCAAGCAGCTTTTCCTTTTGTACATCGCCAAACTTGACGTTGCCGATCAGCGCCAGTTTGAACGGCGCCGTCATCGCCACTTTGCGCCGGGGATAGTGATAGACCGAACCTCCCAAAGAGTCTTCCTGTTCGATCAGTTTGTACTTCAGTTTGTGTTCAATCGCAGACAATCCTGCTGATAGGCCGGCCGGTCCGCAACCTACGATCACGACGTCATAATCCGCAGCGCCGCCGGTCTTCTTTCGCAGCGCACCAATGGCCTGCCGCCCCTGTTCCGCCGCCTTTCGAATCAAGCCCATCCCGCCCAACTCGCCCGCGATGAAGATGCCAGGCACATTCGCCTCGAATTCAGGAGTCACATTCGGAATGTCTATGCCGCGCTTTTCGGTACCAAAGACCAGTTTGATGGCTTCCACCGGACAGGCTGCCGCGCAGGCGCCGTGACCGATACAGTGTGCGGCATTTATCAACACTGCTTTGCCGTCGACAACGCCCAACGCTTGCTCGGGGCAGGCCTTGACGCACGCTCCTGAGCCCATGCAACGAGTGAGATCCACGACAGGATGGAGCGACGGCGGCTCCGTCAGACCGCTCTCTATGGCCTGCTGCAACTGTGCCGAATGAGTCGCATGTCTTCTGCGTCGTCGCCCTAGATACAAGGTGACCACAATCACGAACAACGCGAGATAGATATAGAAATAGAGATAGTAGTTTGACATTTATCGAAGCAGACCCTGGCGCAACAACGGAACCATTCGATGGACAAATGAACTGTTGCCAAGTCCGTATTCCAAGCCCAATCAGATTGGCCTATATTGCCACAACCCTGCTCAGCACAGCCGCTTCAGTCGCCAAAACCAAGTGCTCAACGCCCACCGAAGAGCAATCGAAGCGCCGTATCAAAGGTCCAGACGCGCCGAATTTCGACCACATCGTACTCGGCCGCCAGTTCCGACGAGAACGGAGCGAATGGCGACAGCATCAATATAACTCGCCGAATGGCGTTGTCGATCGCTGGCACCCCACTGGAACGCTCAATCACAATACTCTCCAGGCTCCCGTCCCGTCGCAAAGCCACAGTCACAATGGGATTTTCATAAGGACCGGTTTTCGCGGCCTGCAAGACATCCATGGGTGCACTTTGTTCAATCTTTTGACGCCAGCCCTCTGCCATCATTCGCAGACGCAGGTCCTGTTCCGTGCGCCCGATCAGGGCTCGGCGCCTTGAACTTTCCATCGGTGCCCGAACTTGCGGTTCGATCGTTCGACCGACCGCTGCAACATCTGTCTTGCGCGCCGTTTCCTGCCGCGCTGCGGCCTCGGCACGTTGCGCTTCCTGACGCAGAGCGGCTTGACGCTG
>JBAXNI010000028.1:0-28136 GCA_037133835.1 Comamonadaceae bacterium
AGCAATAAAAGACCATGGCCAAACGAGACTACTACGAAGTCCTGGGTGTTCCCAAAAACGCCTCGGATGAAGAAATAAAGAAAGCTTATCGCAAGCACGCGATGAAGCATCATCCGGATCGTAACCAGGGTGATTCCGCCAAGGTGGCGGAAGAGAAGTTCAAGGAGTCCAAAGAGGCCTATGAGATGCTGTCAGATCCGCAAAAGCGCGCTGCATATGACCAGCACGGCCATGCCGGAGTGGACCCCAATATGCGCGGTGGACCCGGGGCCGAAGGCTATGGCGGTTTTGCAGAAGCCTTCGGCGACATTTTTGGGGACATGTTTGGTCAACAACGTGGACGCTCTGGAGGCGGGCGCCAGGTCTTCCGCGGCAGTGACCTGAGTTATGCCATGGAGGTCACGCTGGAAGAGGCCGCCAGCGGAAAGGATGCGCAGATTCGGATTCCCAGCTGGGAGGCATGCGAAACCTGCAAGGGCAGCGGTGCCAAGCCGGGAACACAAGCAAAGACCTGCGGTACTTGCAGCGGATCGGGCGCCGTGCAGATGCGTCAAGGCTTTTTCAGCGTGCAACAAACCTGCCCGACTTGCCGCGGCGTCGGCAAAGTGATTCCTGAACCCTGCATTGCCTGTCATGGTCAAGGAAAGATCAAGAAGCAAAAGACACTGGAAGTCAAGATTCCGGGCGGCATCGACGGTGGCATGCGCATTCGCAGTGCCGGCAACGGGGAGCCCGGCACCAATGGCGGCCCGCCGGGTGATCTCTACATCGAAATCCGCCTCAAGAAGCATGACATCTTTGAGCGCGACGGTGATGACATTCACTGCTCGGTGCCGATCAGCCTGATCACTGCTTCGCTGGGTGGTGAAATTGATGTGCCAACCCTTGCTGGCAAAGCTGCGATCGACATTCCCGAAGGCACGCAAACCGGCAAGCAGTTCCGTTTGCGCGGCAAGGGTATCAAGGGTGTACGCTCCAGCTATCCGGGCGATCTGTATTGCCATATTACAGTTGAGACACCGGTCAAGCTCAGTGAGCACCAGAAGAAACTGCTGCGCGAGCTTGATGAGTCCCTGAAAAAGGGCGGTGGCAAGCATTTGCCGAGTGGGGATAGCTGGACCAACCGCCTGAAGAGTTTCTTCAGTTAAGTCAGATTTCAACGCCAAGCAGGAGTTATCCGAATGACCGTCAACATCACGTTTCTTGGCGGCACCGGGACCGTCACTGGCTCCAAATATCTGGTGCAGCATGACGGCAAGAGCCTGCTGCTCGACTGCGGATTGTTTCAGGGTTACAAGCTGCTGCGCCTGCGCAACTGGACACCGCTACCGGTCGCACCGAATCAGATCGATGCGGTACTGCTGACGCATGCGCACCTGGACCACAGCGGTTACCTGCCGTTGCTCGCCAAGGAGGGTTTCTCCGGCCATGTGTACGCCAGCAGCGGTACGCGTGACCTGTGCCGGATCCTGCTGCCCGACAGTGGTCATATTCAGGAAGAAGATGCGGCTTTCGCGAACCGCCATGGCTTTTCCAAACATGAGCCTGCCATGCCGCTTTACACGCGCCAGGATGCACTCGACTGCCTGCACTTGATAAAAGCTGTTCAATTTGGCATCACGTTTCAACCGATCCCGGGGTGGCGCGCGACGCTCTCACCCGCCGGACATATTCTGGGCGCATCCAGTGTGCTGCTTGAAGTGGCTGGTCGGCGCATTCTGTTCTCGGGCGATCTGGGCAGACCGGACGACCTGCTCATGAATCCACCAGCGTCTGCACCGGCAGCCGACACGGTGTTGATCGAATCAACCTACGGTGACCGAGAGCACCCGAAGGAGGACGTGCTGGCGGAACTGGCGCCAGCCTTGAAGAGATTGGCAGCGCGCGGCGGTGTTGCTGTGGTACCCGTGTTTGCGGTCGGTCGGGCCCAGGCACTGTTGCACGCCATACACATCCTCAAACTGCGCGGCGAGATCCCGAATTCGCTACCGGTCTTTTTGGACAGTCCGATGGCTGTGCACACTACCCAGCTCTTCGAGCAACATCAGGGCGAGCATCGACTCAGCAGCCAGGAGACGCATGCGCTGACGCATTCGGCGACCATGATCAACAGCACGGATGAGTCTCGTGCCCTGGCAAGCCGACATGGTCCGATGGTGATTCTTTCGGCCAGCGGAATGGCTACGGGGGGGCGTGTCTTGCACCACCTGGCGCATTACGCCGGCAACCACCGAAACATGATCATCTTGACAGGTTATCAGGCACCGGGCACGCGCGGCGCCACGCTTGCCAGCGGTGCCAGGTCCGTGCGCATTCATGGGCGTGACGTTGACTTGAGCGCGGAGGTCGTCCAGTTGCAATCGGCCTCAGCGCACGCAGATGCAGGCCAGATTCTGACCTGGCTGCGTACCATGCCGCAGGCACCAGACCAGGTTTATGTCGTGCACGGCGAACCGGAAGCGTCAGACCAATTGCGCCAGCGCATCAAGAATGAACTGGGCTGGCGCGCCATGGTGCCAGAGCATGGTTCCACCTGGCCCACGTGAGACCCGATGGGGAAACTTTTTCGAAAGTATTTCGAGCTGGCGTCCGGCGCCACGCCGTTACTGATCAGCTTCGCCGGTGTGCTTCTGATGGTGCTTTGGGTGTTCCCGTCCCTGCCCATCGGCGGCGAAATGATCGACCTGAAACTGTCGTACGACCTCGCTGCGATTCAGCAGGCCATGCTCCAGTACGGGGCTCATGGTCGGGCCGTTTACGCCCTTGCCAGTCCCACGCTGGACACCCTGTTTCCCCTGTTGTATGTCACGTTTTTTGCCGGCCTGCTCTACCGCTTTCGTCCCAACGAAAAACTGTGGTTGGCTGCCTTTGTTCCGCTCGTTGCCGGAATCTGGGACCTGTGCGAAAACGCCCAAATCACCGCCATGCTGATGCAGTACCCCGAACTCTCGGTCAGGCAGGTTGCCGTGGCTTCTTTCTTCACCAGCACCAAGCACGTTCTCAGTGCCGTCTATGAAGTTGCTGCGGTGACTTTTCTGCTGATCTTCGCGGCCCGAAGAGTCAGTCGAACGACCAAGTCCTGAAACCCTTGTCTAACCTAAGCGCGCTCCAGCAGATCTGGCCGCTGGGGCACTCAGCTCCGCGGCTGTCCTCCGTCCTTCGGACTCCCTCTTCCTGTCGCTGCGCTGAGCGCCCCACCAACCCGATCTTGCCGGCAGGGTTGGTATTCAAAGTGCGCAAACCGCCAACAATTTTCGCGGAGGGTGATGCTGTGGATGACGTAGCGTGGACTTGGGGTCTTGCCAAATCAGGGGTAGGCCGGAGGACATTCGCGGAGTCACCCACTGCGGCGCCCTCACCCACCCGTCGCCTGCGATATTGATTACGAAAGCAATCGGTATCAGAAAGGCATGGCCGCAAAAGTGTCGCGAATTACGGACCCCCTAATTGTTCAGTAGGCCAGCGATAAGCCAGAACGGTTTTTCGTGGATAGAAATGTTCACGAACTTCGCCGAGTTGATTTCCGCCGAGCAAGTAGACATATTCCTCATCTTCGCGCAGAAAGAAACCAACGTGTCCCTTCCAACTCTCGGGGTCATCCCGATAGAGGACAGCGACACAGCCTTGAACAGGAACGCTGAGCGCGTCACACCAGGTTAGCCAGGAACGTGCGAGTGCAGAACCGGTACCGACTATGCCTGCTTGCGCGAAGCACCAGTGCACAAACGACGAGCACCAGGAAGCCTTGTCGTCATAGCCGTGAATATTCGTACCTTCGTGGTACCCGGCAATGCGCGGGTTGGATTTCCCGACCGGTGCCTGAGCAACACCGAGTTCCGCGAACGCAACATCAAGCCACGGGGGATTCATCAACCCAGTTGCAGACGCGCCCGGGCTGCCGCATATTCGCGCTTGAGCTGAGCCACGTAGTCGGCCGTGCTCTGGACTTCCGTGATGGATCCAATCCCCTGGCCACAGCCCCAAATGTCTTTCCAGGCCTTGGCTTTGTCACCGCCAAAATTCATCTTGCTAGGGTCACTCTCGGGCAAATGCTCGGGGTCGAGTCCGGCGTTGCGGATGCTGGGCGCCAGATAGTTGCCGTGGACTCCAGTAAACAGGTTGCTGTAAACAATGTCATCCGAGTCAGAATCGACGATGGCCTGCTTGTAGGCCTCTGACGCGCGTGCTTCCTGGGTGGCGATGAAGGCGGAGCCGATGTACGCAAAGTCGGCGCCAGCCGCCTGCGCCGCCAGCACCGCGTCACCGGTCGAGATGGACCCGCTCAGCGCAAGCGGCCCGTCAAACCATTGCCGGATCTCCTGAATCAGGGCAAACGGACTTTTGACGCCTGCATGACCGCCCGCACCTGCAGCCACTGCGATCAGACCGTCAGCGCCCTTCTCTATCGCCTTATGGGCATGCTTGTTGTTGATGATGTCATGCAGCACCACGCCGCCGTAGCTGTGGGCGGCGGCATTGATGTCTTCGCGCGCACCCAGACTTGTGATGATGACAGGCACCTTGTACTTCACGCACATCGCCATGTCGTGTTCCAGGCGGTCGTTGCTCTTGTGCACGATCTGGTTGATGGCGAAGGGGGCCGCCGGCTGCTCTGGATGAGCCTTGTTGTGGGCGGCCAGAGCCTGAGTAATTTCAAGAAGCCACTCTTCCAGTTGTTCGGCCGGACGTGCATTGAGCGCCGGCATCGAACCCACCACACCTGCAATGCACTGGGCTATGACCAGCCTGGGGGTACTGATGATGAAGAGGGGCGAGCCAATGACCGGGAAAGGCAGCGACCTGAGAGCGGGAGGAAGTCTGGACATGGTGTCTTGAATAGGATGATCAGAATGAATCGAGTGCCAGCGCGGTTACGCTTTCTGCACCCTCAATGATGGCGTCCCGAATGCCCGGCGCCTTGGTCAGCATGTGGTCCGCATAGAAGCGCGCCGTGATGATTTTTGCCTGCATGAAAGGCACATCGACACCTTCGGCAATCTGGTCGATGGCTACCAGCAGGGCGCGGCCCAGTTGCCACCCGGCCATCAGGTTTCCAGAGAGCATGAGGTAAGGCACGCTACCCGAAAAGACCGCATTCGGACTGGCCTTGGTGTTGCCAGCAACAAAGTTGACGACGTCAACAAACGCCTCGCGCGCCGTTTTCAGACGCTTGGCAACCACCACTGCGTCTGCGCTGCCGCTGCTGATGAGTAACGCCTCCGTCGCTTCGATCTGTTTAGCGAGCGCCTTGGCACTTTGACCACCGTCGCGCGAGGTCTTGCGGCCAACCAGGTCATTCGCCTGAATCGCGGTCGTCCCTTCGTAGATGGTCAAGATCTTGGCGTCCCGGTAATACTGGGCGCAACCGGTCTCCTCGATATAGCCCATGCCACCGTGCAC
Organism: Comamonadaceae bacterium; assembly: GCA_037133835.1. GTDB lineage: Bacteria > Pseudomonadota > Gammaproteobacteria > Burkholderiales > Burkholderiaceae_C > Rhodoferax. The sequence continues at coordinate 5,401 of JBAXNI010000028.1, forward strand.
TTGCACCCCCAGCGAAGTCACTTCAAGGCTCATCTCTGTGCTGTAGCCCTTGATCAGCGGCACCATGAACTCGTAGAAGGTCTGATTGTCCTTGCGCGTCTGGGCGTCCGGATGGTGGTGCGCCGCATCAAAAGCCGACGCGGCCACAGTCGCCATGGCGCGGCAACCCTCCGTGTAAGCCCGCATCGTCATCAGCATGCGCTTCACGTCCGGGTGATGAATGATGGGCGCGCTGGCCATGATGGAACCATCCACCGGACGGCTCTGAACCCGCTCCCTGGCAAAGGTCACAGCCGTTTGATAGGCACGCTCAGCGATGGCGATGCCCTGCACGCCAACACCGAAACGTGCCGCGTTCATCATGATGAACATGTATTCGAGGCCGCGGTTCTCCTGGCCCACCAGATACCCCAGTGCACCGCCATGGTCTCCAAACTGCAGAACCGCAGTCGGGCTGGCCTTGATGCCCATCTTGTGTTCGATGCTGACACAGTGCACGTCATTGCGCGAGCCTAACGAACCGTCCTTGTTGACGTTGAATTTAGGCACGACAAAAAGGCTGATCCCTTTGACACCTTCGGGCGCCCCGCTGACTCGTGCGAGCACCAGATGGATGATGTTCTCAGCCATGTCGTGCTCACCCCAGGTGATGAAAATCTTGGTGCCAAACACCTTGTAGCTGCCATCTGCCTGCGGTTCGGCACGTGTGCGCACTGCCGCCAGGTCGCTGCCCGCCTGCGGTTCGGTCAGGTTCATGGTGCCGGTCCATTTGCCGCTCACCAGGTTCTCAAGATAGATCGCCTTGAGCTCATCCGAGCCTGCGGTCAGCAAGGCCTCTATCGCGCCATCGGTCAATAAGGGACACAGTGCAAAACTGATGCTGGCAGAGTTCTGCATTTCGCCACAGGAAGCACCTATCGTTTTGGGTAGCCCCTGACCACCAAAATCTACCGGGTGCTGCAGGCCTTGCCAGCCACCCTGCACAAACTGCTGAAACGCCTCTTTGAATCCCGGTGTTGCGGTGACTTTGCCGTCTTGCCAACTCGAAGGATTCTTGTCGCCCTCCCAGTTCAACGGACTGACCACCGACTCGTTAAATTTGGCAGCCTCCTCAAGCACCGCTTGTGCCGTATCAAAACCGGCATCCTCAAAACCTGGTAGTTCGGCAATCTGCTCGATCCCGGCCAGGTATTTGATGTTGAAAAGCATGTCCTTGAGGGGCGCTACATAACTCATCGCAAGTCTCCGTTAATCATCGCGGCCGTGTCATGCCGGGTTAGACCCGGCATCCGTACTGGCATACCGGTTGAATTGCGGCGCAAGGCCACAATGACAAAATCAGATCGCAGCAACCAGCTCCGGTACTGCCACAAACAAATCAGCCTCCAGACCATAGTCAGCAACGCTGAAGATGGGCGCTTCTGCGTCCTTGTTGATGGCCACAATCACCTTGGAGTCCTTCATGCCGGCCAGGTGCTGGATGGCACCACTGATGCCCGCGGCAATATAGAGCTGCGGTGCCACAATCTTGCCGGTCTGGCCAATCTGCCAGTCGTTCGGGGCGTAACCCGCATCGACCGCTGCCCGGCTCGCGCCAATGGCTGCTGCAAGCTTGTCTGCCAGCGGGGTCAGGACTTCAGTGAACTTCTCCGCTGATCCCAGTGCCCGACCGCCAGAGACAATGATCTTGGCAGCAGTGAGTTCCGGCCGGTCGTTCTTGGCAATCTCGCTGCCCAGGTAGATGGCCTTGTCACTGGCTGCAACAGCTGCCAGACTCTCAACAGCAGCAGAACCGCCGCTGGCGCTGGCTGCATCAAAGCCGGTGGTGCGGACCGTGATGACTTTGATGGTGTCTGCACTTTGTACCTGTGCCATGGCGTTGCCGGCATAGATCGGACGCTCAAAGGTGTCCGGGGCATCGACGCGGGTGATGTCCGAGATCTGACCCACATCGAGTTTGGCTGCCAGACGCGGGGCGATGTTCTTGCCCGATGCGGTGGCGGGAAACAGGATGTGGCTGTAGTTCTGCGCCACAGTCAGTATCTGGACCGTCATGTTCTCGGCCAGACCATGGGCCAGGCCTTCTGCGTCGGCGTGCAGGACCTTGGAGACACCAGCAATCTGTGCGGCTGCTGCTGCTGCAGCACCTGCGTTGGCACCGGCTACCAGCACATGCACATCACCGCCGCATTTGAGGGCAGCTGTGACGGTGTTGAGGGTTGCGCCCTTGATGGACGCGTTGTCGTGTTCTGCAATAACTAGGGATGTCATGAATCGGCTCCAGGAAGTTTGTCATTGCGGGCCTGACCCGCAATCCATGGATCCCGGATCAGGTCCGGGATGACAGTGTTGATTAGATTACTTTCGCTTCGTTCTTGAGTTTGGCCACCAGCGTGGCAACGTCTGGTACCTTGATTCCGGCACTGCGTTTGGGCGGCTCGGTGACCTTCAGAGTCTTGATGCGTGATGTGACGTCCACGCCGAGGTCTTCAGGTTTGAAGACGTCCATCTGTTTCTTCTTGGCCTTCATGATGTTGGGAAGGGTCACATAGCGCGGCTCGTTCAGGCGCAAGTCGGCCGTGATGATGGCTGGCAGGCTGATCGAGAGGGTCTCCAGGCCGCCATCGACTTCGCGCGTGACTTTGAGTTTTCCGTCAGCGGCTTCGAGCTTGCTGGCGAAGGTGGCTTGCGGCAGGTCTGCCAGGGCAGCGAGCATCTGGCCGGTCTGGTTGCAGTCGTCATCGATAGCCTGTTTGCCCAGGATGACGAGGCCGGGTTGCTCCTTGTCGATCAGCGCTTTGAGCAGTTTGGCGACGGCGAGCGGTTGCAGTTCCGCTGCCGTTTCTACCAGGATGGCGCGGTCGGCGCCTATGGCCATGGCGGTGCGCAGGGTTTCCTGACACTGGGTCACGCCGCAGGAAACAGCGATGACTTCAGTGGCGACGCCCTTCTCTTTCAGTCGAACCGCCTCTTCGACGGCGATTTCGTCAAAGGGGTTCATGCTCATCTTGACATTGGCGATGTCTACACCGGTGTTGTCCGACTTGACGCGAACCTTCACGTTGTAGTCCACCACGCGCTTGACTGCGACCAGGACTTTCATTGATTCCACTCCAGAGTTGTTGAGAATTCGGTTAAATATTGGTTCAGCACGGTGGCACGATTGACGTGCACGTCAACTTGGATTCTATGCCTTGTCCTTTGTCAGACTAGTCGTCCACACGACAATCAGCAAAGAAAACCGCGCAGAATAGTACGATCGTGCTTTTTATTGTAACTGCAACAATGACTCGACAAGATTTACCCAGTTGCAGGCAACCGCGTATGAACGACGCGCTGGGGATACGGTATTTCAATCTGGTGCTGACGCAGCAGAGCAAGGATATCAAGGTTGATTAGCGACTTGAGATTCAGGGTGCCATTCTCCGCATCCGATATCCAGTAACCTACCGTGAATTCAAGCCCGTCCGTACCGAAAGACGAGAGCGACACCGATGGCTCCGGGTTGCGCAGCACCCGTTCGTGATTCAAGGCGGCCTGTTTGAGCAAGCGCATCACGAGATCGACATCGCTGTCGTAGCCAACAGATACCAGCGTGAACTGCCAGACGTGCGCGTCCGCCAGCGACAGGTTTTCCACACGGCCTGTGATCAGCATCTCGTTGGGCACGATGGCCTCGCGCCCAGTGAGAGATCGGATGACCGTGTAACGCGCGTTAATCTGCGTTATGTGCCCCTCAAATCCGTCAACCCGCACGTTGTCACCGATGCGCATGCTCCGTTCAGCCAATATGACAAATCCGCTCACGTAATTGGCGGCGAGCTTTTGCAAACCAAAACCAACGCCGACACCGATCGCGCCACCAAGGACCGATAGCGCTGACAAATTGATGCCGACCGCTGACAAGGCAACGAGCAAGCCAACGAACAGCAACAAGGCTCGTGTGGCGTTGCTCAGTGCTTTACGCAAGGACAACTCGCCGCCCGTCGCGGCACGCAGCAAGCGGGACTCAATGCCGGAGGAAATCCACAAAGTCACAATCAGCACCCCGCCAGCGGTCAGGACGCCCTCGATCATCGTGCGCACCGACATGGAGGATCCACCAACTTTCCAGTTGATCTGGTCAAGTTCCTCCAAGACCACCGGCAGCAGGCCGCTGACCCATAGCACCATGGCGAGCCAGGCCAGCCATGAAATGCTTCTCTCAAGCAGACGCACCAAAGGCGTTTGCTGGAACGCAGCCTGCAAGACCTTGACGCCCAGTCGTATGACCAGTAACGCAACAAGTGCCGGAATGGCAATCTTGAAAACGACCAAGGGTAACCAGCGCTGCAATAGAAAACGGGCCAGGTAGGCCAGCAGCAACAAGAGCATCGGGAACAGCACGCCATCCACGATACTGCCGCCGAACAGGATGGAAGCTTTGTCGCGCGAACCCAGACTCCGCCCGACCAGCACGGCGACCGCCCAGGCCAACGCCAGACACAAGATCAGCGCGCCCAGTTCCATCAAGGCGGAGGGCCTGGTCAACGCTGCAATCCAGCTCTCCAGGTCCGTAATGCGGGGGTCAAACATCCGCAAGGACCCTGATGTGCGCCTCTACACTGCGGCCCAGCGCACTCATCGCATAGCCGCCTTCGAGGCAAGACACGATGCGCCCCTTGGCGTGGCGTCGGGCAACGTCCTTGACGCGATGCGTGATCCAGGCATAGTCCTGCTCGACCAGACCCATTTGGCCCATATCGTCTTCGCGATGTGCATCGAAGCCGGCACTGACAAATATCATCTCCGGTGCAAACTCCTCCAACCGCGGTATCCAGGCGCTCTCAATCAACTCGCGCACGTCCATGCCCTTGGTGTAGGCTGGAACTGGCAGGTTGACCAGATTGCTGGCGCCGCTATGAGCCCAGTCGGTCGGATAAAAGGGATGCTGGAAGAAACTCACCATCAGGATGCGCTCGTCACCGGCCACAATGTCTTCAGTCCCGTTGCCGTGGTGCACATCAAAATCGACAATCGCCACTCGCTTCAAGCCATGGCGCTCCAGTGCGTACTTGGCGGCGATCGCCACATTGTTGAAGAAACAAAAGCCCATCGCCTTGTCGCGGCAGGCATGATGGCCGGGCGGACGAACGGAACAAAAGGCGGTCTCCATCTCGCCTGCCAGCACTGCGTCCGTGGCAGCCAGGGCGGCGCCGGCGGAACGCAACGCAGCGTCCCAGGTGTTGACGTTGATCGAAGTATCCGGGTCAATCTGCGCGTGGCTGGGTCCACCTGCCTCAATTTCCTCGCGCAGGCCATCGCTCAAACCACGCAAGGCCGCAACATACATGCGACCATGCGCCAGTTCAATGTCGGCCAGCGACGCGACCGGCGCCTGTCGTCGATCCAGCGCAACGTCCAACCCTGATATGAGCAGGCGGTCTTCGATGGCGTCGAGTCGCTCGGGGCATTCAGGATGCCCTGGCCCCATTTCATGTTTCCAGCAATCAGGGTGAGTAAAGTATCCGGTCATAGTCACGATGTGCGTCCGTCTCTCGAATTTTTTGGTAAGGTGCATGGCATGAATGCACAGCAAAAACTTAAATCACTGGTTGATCAGCTTAACACGGTGATCGTCGGCAAGTCGGCGCAGACACGCGACTGCCTGGCCTGCCTGCTGGCGGGGGGGCACCTCCTCATCGAGGACGTGCCCGGGGTTGGCAAGACCACCCTCGCACACGCCTTGGCCAGAACACTGGGTTTGCAGTTTTCCCGCGTCCAGTTTACCGCCGACCTGATGCCCAGCGACCTGTCGGGCGTGAGCGTTTACGAGCGCGGCAAGGAGTCCTTTGTCTTTCACCCTGGCCCGCTGTTCACGCAGGTGCTGCTGGCCGACGAGATCAACCGAGCCAGCCCGAAGACGCAGAGCGCACTGCTCGAAGCGATGGAAGAGAAGCAGGTCAGCGTGGACGGCCAGACGCGCGCGCTGCCCTCGCCCTTCTTTGTCATCGCGACGCAAAATCCCTTTGATCAAGTGGGCACCTACGCCTTGCCGGAGTCCCAGTTGGATCGCTTCCTGATGCGCATTTCGCTCGGATACCCGGACCGTCGCGCCGAGCGCGCTTTGCTGGCAGGTCGTGACCACCGCCACCTGGCGGACACGCTGCCAAGTCTGCTCACAGGCGCAGAGTTGCAGTCGCTGCAGCAAAGCGTGCTGGCAATTCACGCCGCCGAACCGCTACTGGACTACGTGCAGGACCTGATCGCCGCGACACGCAGTGGTCAGTGGTTTGTCAAGGGTTTGAGTCCGCGCGCCGGCATGGCCGTGCTGCGAGCAGCGAGGGCACAGGCCCTGCTGAGCGAGCGCGACTATGTCGCGCCCGACGATGTACAGGCGATCTTGCCGCAGACCGTGGCGCACCGTCTGATCCCGGTGGGCGATGCCGGGCGCGGGTCCGTGGAACAGGTACGTGCCATGATCGATGCGGTACCCTTGCCGTGAGCTGGTTTGGGCGTTGGCTTGAGACGCGCCTGCCGCTGCGCGACAGCATCACGCTGACGCAGCGCAACGTCTATATCCTGCCGACCGGGCCCGGGTTGATGCTGGGTGCCACCTTGCTGCTGCTGTTGCTAACCTCAATCAATTACCAGCTCAATCTTGGCTACCTGTTGACCTTCCTGTTGGCCGGTAGCGTCATTGTCGGCATGCATGTGGGCCACGCCACACTGCGCGGCATGACGATGAGCCTGATCGCGCCCGAGCCCCAATTCGCCGGGTCGGTCGCGATGGTCGGCATCTTCCTGCAAAGCCAGCGACGCGCGGTCCGCCATGGCGTCGGTCTGGCAGTTCTGAATTCCGGCCACTGGCTCTGGGTTGACCTGCCCGCTGAGGGAAGCAGCACGGTCCATCTCACATTCAAACCGACGCGCCGTGGCCTGCACCTCGTACCAACGCTGACCGCTGAAACGCGCTTTCCGCTTGGTACATTTCGCGTCTGGACGGTCTGGCGGCCGGCCACCAGAGTGCTGATCTATCCCGCGCCTGAGTCGGCACCGCCGCCACTGCCAGAAGGGCGACCACGCTCCAATGGCACTGCCAGCGCACACATTTCAAACAGCGGCGAGTACGACGGCGTGCGCGCCTATCGGCGCGGTGATCCGTTGAAACTGATTATCTGGAAGAAGCTTGCCAAGGCGGGGCAATTGGTCAGTCGTGACGCGCAACAAGTGCAACACACGGAGTTGTGGCTCGACCGGGAGCACTGCGGCACAAGCGATGCCGAACGCCAACTATCGCGTCTGTGCGCCTGGGTGCTTCTGGCGGAGCAACAGGATCTTGATTACGGCCTGCGCTTGGGAACGATGGAGATTGTTCCGGGTTGTGGCGATACCCACAAGAAGCGTTGCCTCGAGGCGCTGGCCCTATGTTGATGCCGCTGCGCAAGCTACCACGTGAAGCGCGCGATACGCTTTTTCTGCTGTTGGTGACGCTCTGGGTGCTTCTGCCGCAAGTGGGTCATCTTCCGCTGTGGTGCAGCTTGCTGGCCGCCGCACTCATGCTCTGGCGAGCCACACTGGCGGTAACCGCGCGACCTTTGCCCTCGCGTTGGTGGTTGTTCTTTCTGCTGGCACTGACCGTGGGCGCGACGCTGCTGAGCTACAAATCGCTGTTCGGGCGTGATGCAGGAGTGACCCTGATCGTCGTCCTGCTGGCCCTGAAGATGCTGGAATTGCGAGCCCGGCGTGACGCCTTTGTCGTGTTCTTCCTCGGTTTTTTTACACTGCTCACCAACTTCTTCTATTCGCAATCGCTGCTCACTGCCGGCGCCATGCTGTTGGCTCTCCTGGGCATGCTGACTGCGCTCGTTAATGCCCATATGCCGGTCGGTAGACCGCCGTTGCTTCAGGCCGCCAGGACCGCTGGCTGGATGGCGCTGCTGGGCGCACCCATCATGGTCGCCCTGTTCTTGTTGTTTCCCAGAATGGCACCGCTGTGGGGTGTTCCGAATGATGCAATGCGAGGGCGCAGCGGGCTCTCGGCCAGTATGTTGGTCGGCACCATCGCTGAATTGGCGCTTGACGACAGCATCGCCATGCGCGTCCGCTTTCATGGTTCTCTCCCGGCCGCGTCCGACCTCTACTTCCGCGGGCCGGTCCTCTCCAGCTTTGACGGCCGTGAGTGGCGCGTACTGTCAACGGCTTTCCCTGCTCGTCGGCCAACTCCGGCTAACCTGCAGGTCCGGGGCGATGGGATCAGCTACGAGGTCACTCTGGAGCCCAACAGCCGACCATGGCTCATGCTGCTCGACGCAGCCCCGGGCAAGCCAGTCATGAGCGGCTTTGATGCGACCATGACCCCAGAGCTGCAATGGCTTGCCGACCGCCCGATCACGGAACTGCTGCGCTATGACGCGCAGAGCTATCCCGACTTCCGGCATGGCCCGCTGCAACAGGTCCCGGCGCTGCAAGACTATCTGGCTCTACCCAGAGGGTCAAACCCGCGCACCGCGCAGCTCGCCGCTGATTTGCGACACGACGCACGTTACGCCAATGCCGACAGCACAGCGTTGGTTAGCTCGGTATTGGAGCGTCTGCGCCATGGCGGGTACCGTTATACGCTGGACCCGGGTGTCTACGGTCAGCACAGCGCCGATGAATTCTGGTTTGACCGCAAGGAAGGTTTTTGCGAGCACATTGCATCAAGCTTCGTGATTCTGATGCGCGAACTGGGCGTTCCAGCGCGCGTTGTCACCGGTTACCAGGGGGGAGAAGTCAACCCTGTTGACGGCTTTTTCGTGGTGCGTCAGAGTGATGCACACGCTTGGGCCGAAGTCTGGCTCGCCGGCAGCGGATGGGCACGTATTGACCCGACCGCCGCCGTGGCACCCGGACGCACCGGGGCCATGGAACGACTGCAGGCCCCGTCGGGCGCCATCGCACGAGCGCTGTTTGGCAGCGTCAGCCCCGCCTTGGCGCTCAGGGTGCGGGCGATGTGGGAGGCGGTCAATAACGGCTGGAACCAGTGGGTCTTGAACTACACCCAAGGCAAGCAGTTTGACTTGCTGCGCGGGCTCGGCTTTGTCTCACCGAGTTGGGAGGATCTGAGCTATCTGCTGATTGGCATGGTAGTTCTGGCCAGCCTCGCCGGCGCTGCCTGGACCCTGTGGGATCGCAGTCGACAGGACCCCTGGCTCCGCTTGCTCGGAGCAGCGACCAGCCACTTGCAGAAACTGGGGCTGAGCGTCGCCTCCAACAGCCCGCCGCGCCGTTTGGCTGAACAATTGCGTCAGCAATGCGGGTCGAGTGAACCGGCACGGATGGCCCTGCAGTCCTGGTTGCTGCGGCTCGAAGCGCAGCGCTATGCGCCCGGCAACCACGAGCGCGACGGCCTGGCTAAACTGCGAGCAGAATTCAAGCGATTGATCCAGCACCCGTGACCACCAAACCTCTTCATCTTTTTGCCGTATTTCTCGCCTGTGCGCTTGTCTGCAGTGCGGCGCACGCGACATCGAGGCCAAAGAAGAAGACGGTGCCCGCCCGAACTGCCGAGCAGAATACTGCCAGTGGTCCCGCCTATGCTCAGCGTGAAGACGCCATGGCGGCGGCAAGCGACATCGCGAACCGACGTGATTTGAATCCGGAGTGGGTCCGTCGTGCCATTCGTCGGGCGCACTATTCTCCGCAGATTGCCAAGCTGATCCTGCCGCCGCCCGCAGGCATCGCCAAGAACTGGCATCTGTATCGCAGTCGCTTCGTGGAGCCGATCCGTATCAAGGCAGGTGTCAAATTCTGGCAGGCAAATCGGGAGAGTCTGGATCGGGCGGAACAGCAGACCGGCGTACCCGCACAAGTCATTGTCGGCATTATCGGAGTTGAATCCATTTACGGCCAGCACATGGGTACCTATCGGGTCATCGACGCATTGACCACTCTGGCCTTCGATTTTCCGGCCAATCACCCTCGCGCCATCGAGCGCAGTGCATTTTTCAAAGCCGAACTCGAGCAGTTCCTGAGTCTGATGCATCGCACCGGCATCGACCCCTTGATTCCGCTTGGCAGCTATGCGGGAGCGATGGGCATGTCCCAATTCATGCCTTCGAGCTGGGTCAAGTACGCGATTGATTTTGACGGCGACAGCAAGATCGACCTGTTCAACAGTCCTGCCGACGCGATCGGCTCGGTAGCCAACTATTTCCGGGCTTTCCACTGGCAACCCGGCATGCCTACCCATTACACCGTCCGTTTTGACGAAGGCAAACTGGACCTCGACAGCTTGCTGGCAAGTGACATTCTGCCAACTCATAGCAGCGCTGGCCTGGCAGCCAAAGGTGTGCTGCTGGAAGATGCCGCCACGCAGCACGCAGGTCCGATCGCCTTGATCGAGTTGCAGAACGGCGATGCCGCACCCAGCTACGTAGCGGGGACGGAGAATTTTTACGTCATCACGCGTTACAACTGGAGCAGCTATTACGCGATGGCCGTCATCGAACTGGGCCAGGAGGTCGCCAAAGCCATGCGGCCATGATTGCTTGACAAAATCACCTCTTCCTGGTGGCCACCCATTGATCCGTTTGCTTGATCATCAACTGGGGAAACGCAACCTCATGTTCCATGGCAAGCATAAACAAGGCATTGAGTACGGGACCAGGAAATCCGGCTCTCTTGCCACCCCGCGTATCGGTCTGCAACTCATCCATCAATGCGTTGAACTCCGGGCAACCCCAAAACAACTTCAGCTTCCTGCCGAGGTGCGGAAAAGCCGCGTTGACTACCTTGTAGTGTGGATTGTTTTCGATCACGCTCAATTCTCAATAACGCTTTACTAACGTAACAACGAACAGAAGGAGTACGAGAGCCAGCATGATCAGAAAAATCGGGTGCACGCCAGAGCGCCGCCTCGGCTTGACCTCGAACTCCGCGGGCGCCAAACTTGACGGTATCGTTGTGTTCCTCTCCATGCTGACCTCTTTCGGATTGTGCTATCGCTATTTTCGCGATGGTATATCAAGTCCGGGAAACAGGACACTGGTGAAGCCAAATCGGCTGAAATCCCGGACTCGCATCGGGTACAACTTGCCAATCAGGTGATCGCATTCGTGCTGTACGACACGTGCATGAAAGCCATTCACGGTTCGATCAATGGGGTCGCCGTACTGGTCAAACCCGGTGTAGCGAACGCACTCAAAACGCGGTACAACAGCGCGTAGACCGGGTACCGACAGGCAGCCTTCCCAATCCTCCACTTCGAGTGGAGTGTCCGGGTCATGGTCTGGTCCCAACGGGGTGATGACGGGATTCAGCAGAACCGTTCTTGGCACAGGCGGTGCATCGGGATAGCGCGGGTTACCTGTACCCGTTCCGAAAATCACCAGTTGAAGATCGACGCCGATCTGTGGTGCCGCCAGCCCCGCACCATTGGCCGCCAACATGGTGTCGAGCATGTCGCTCACCAGCAGATGCAACTCATCGGTGTCAAAGGCAGTGACGGGCTGAGCACAACGCAGCAGCCGGCCATCGCCCATAATGAGAATTTCACGCACCGCCATCAAGCAATCCTCTCAAACCCGTCTCATCCAGGACCGCCACTCCGAGTTCCAGCGCCCGGTCGAGTTTGCTGCCGGCCTCGGTGCCAGCAATAACGAACGATGTTTTCTTGCTGACGGATCCCGCCACCTTGCCACCCGCCGCTTCAATCAGTCCCCTGGCCTCGTCACGACCCAATGAAGGCAAAGTCCCGGTGATGACAAAGGTCTTGCCGGACAGATGCCTGCTGATGACTGGCGCGGGCTCACCTTCGGTCCACGTGACACCGCACGCGCGCAACTGATCAACGACATCGCGGTTGTGTTTCTGGTCAAAAAAGGTACGGATACTCTGCGCCACGACCGGACCCACATCGCTGACCTCCATGAGTTGATCAAGACTGGCGTCCATGATGGCGTCAAGCCTGCCGAAATGCCGGACAAGTTCCTTCGCGGTAGCGTCCCCGACATGGCGGATGCCCAGTCCGTACAGGAAGCGCGGCAACGTCGTCTGCTTGGACTTTGCCAGCGCCTCCAGCAGGTTTTGGCCGGACTTCTCTGCCATTCGTTCAAGTTCAGTGAGTTCGCTGAGACTTATCCGATACAGATCGGGCAAAGTGCGAACCAGTTGGCCATCGACCAATTGATCGACCAGCTTATCTCCCAGGCCCTCGACCTCAACGGCACGGCGCTGGGCAAAATGCAGAATCGCCTGCTTGCGCTGGGCACTGCAGAACAGCCCACCGCAGCAACGATAGTCGACCTCGCCGTCCTCGCGCACTGCCGTGCTGCCACAGACCGGACACTGCCGGACCATAATGAATTCGGGCGCGCCAGGCAGACGCTTCTCCAACATCACAGACACCACTTCCGGAATCACATCGCCAGCGCGTCGGACGATGACCGTGTCGCCTACCCGGACGTCCTTGCGCCGCGCCTCATCCTCGTTGTGCAGCGTAGCGTTGGTTACTGTCACGCCGCCGACAAATACGGGCGCCAACTTTGCTACCGGTGTCAGTTTCCCGGTCCGACCGACCTGCACTTCGATCCCGAGAACCGTGGTCAGTTGTTCCTGTGCAGGAAATTTGTGTGCGACCGCCCAGCGTGGCTCTCGCGTGACAAAGCCCATGCGTTCCTGCAAGGCCAGACTGTTCACCTTGTAGACAACACCGTCAATGTCGAAGCCCAAAGCGTCACGCTCGCGACCGATAGACTCGTAGTAGGTGATCAACCCCGCCGCTCCTCTAGCCGTTCTCACGAGTTCCGACACGGGGAAGCCCCAGACCTTGAGCGCTTGCAACAATTCGAAATGCGTCGCGAACAACCGGCCACGCGTATCGGTCGCACTGACCTGTCCCAGGCCATAGGCAAAAAAGCTCAGCGGTCGCCGAGCGGCGACGCCAGGGTCCAACTGGCGCACCGCACCCGCAGCGGCATTGCGTGGATTGACAAACGTCTTCTGCCTGCTCTCGCGCTGTCGCTTGTTCAAGGACTCGAAATCATCACGCCGCATATACACCTCGCCCCGCACCTCCAGCAATTCGGGTGCGGTGTCGGGCAGGCGTAAAGGGATCTGTCCGATGGTGCGAATATTCTGAGTTACATCCTCGCCCACTTCTCCGTCCCCGCGGGTCGCCGCCTGCACCAGTACACCGGCCTCGTAACGCAAACTCATGGCCAGTCCATCAAACTTGGGTTCGGCACAATACTCCACGGCAGGCGCTGCTTCCTCAAGATCGAGTTCACGTCGTACCCGTGAATCAAATTTTTGTGCACCACTGCCATGGGTATCTGTTTCAGTTCGAATACTCAGCATTGGAAGAGCATGGCGGACGCTGGCAAAGGAAACAAGTGCCAGCGCTCCGACGCGGCGTGTTGGTGAATCAGGGGTCACGAGATCCGGGTGCCGCTCCTCTATCGTCTGCAACTCCTGAAACAGTCGGTCGTACTCTGCGTCAGGAATCAGAGGGTCATCCAGCACATAGTATCGATGGCCATGCACCTGCAACAAGCGTCTGAGTTCCTCGGCGCGGCCCCTATCGTCATCCGCCGGCGACATGAAAGGATCAGGCTTCATCATCGAGTCCGGAAAGCACCAGCACAGGGCGGCTCACGAAAAAAGTCGTCTTGCCGCCGCCGATCCGGCCGACAGATCGCGCTCGTCCAGTCTGTCATAGAGCAACTCCAGCTCTCTGCCGATCTGCTCCATGGCCTCGATCGAGAGTCCAACCCCGTTGTCATCCGTGACGCTGCCGTCCATGCTTTGTGCCAACGTACGGGCAGCGTCGCGCATGCGCGCAAAAGCATGCTCATTGCGGTCAACCTGAGCCACATCCAGGCTGATGGCAAGCTCACGAATGGCCGAGAGTGCCGGATCATCAGCCATGGCGGCCTGCGTGTTGAAGCTCAGCCCGAGCACCGCCGGCAATCCAGGTGAACTTGCCGGCACGACCATCCGGCCGGGGATGACGCCAGCGACGAAGCCCAGGCGCGACGCATTTTGCTGAACATAGCCAGGGCTCCAGGCGGCGTTGCGGGCACGCAGGACAAAACCCAGCTGTGCGTCGTGTTCGCTGGCAAACTGGTCGAGTTCGCGCGCTCTCGCAACCTCTTCACGCATCTCCGGAAAATCCGGCGTGCCGTTGATTGCATCAGCGAATGCCTGCGTCTTCATGACGAATTCGGAGTACTCGATGTCGTTGAGCGCACCCGAGCGGTTGGCCAATTGAACACCCGACTGAAAAGTGCTGTAACGCTGGCCGGCGGCCGGCGTTTCCCAGCATTGTCTGCTTTCGCAATATCCTTCGATAAAGAACGGTTTGCTGCCGGCACGGCGCGTTGCCGGCATCGCGGCAAGTGCAGCATCACCCGAAACCGGCGCGTCCAGTTCAATCGGGGCAATCACGTCAATCAATGCGTCCAGTACCGGCTTGGCCTCGGGCGCAGCCAATGGAAAATGCGCCAGTTCGAACGCCGCCGCATCAAGCTCTGGCTCAATACCGGAGCCGAACTCGTGTCCGGTCACGTGTACATCTTCCGGTGCCGGAGCGACAGGCTGCCGTGGTCGATTGCGGCTGGTCGACCAGGCACTGTGTCCGACCATCGCTGCAAGCACCAAACCACCTGCGATTGCCAATCCGATCTGAAGATTACTCATGGCCATCCCTCATTGAAATCAGCCGACTTGCGCCATCGAGACAGCCGCGTCCATATCCACGGCCACAATGCGCGAAACACCCTGTTCCTGCATCGTCACACCGATCAGTTGTTCGGCCATTTCCATAGCAATCTTGTTGTGACTGATGAACAGGAATTGCGTTTCCCGACTCATGCTCAGCACCAGCTTGGAATAACGTTCCGTATTGGCGTCATCAAGCGGTGCGTCAACCTCGTCGAGCAGACAAAATGGCGCGGGGTTCAGCTGGAAAATTGCAAACACGAGTGCGATCGCGGTCAGTGCCTTCTCTCCACCGGATAGCAGATGGATTGTCTGATTCTTCTTGCCGGGTGGCTGTGCAATAACCTGCACCCCCGAGTCAAGAATCTCATCCCCTGTAATCACCAGGCGCGCGTTGCCACCACCAAACAATTCCGGGAACATCCGGCCAAAATGCTGGTTAACGGCGTCAAAAGTTGCGGCCAGCAAATCCCGGGTTTCAGCGTCGATTTGCCGAATCGCTTCAACCAGCGTTGACATGGCCTCGTTCAAGTCCGCCGACTGCGCGTCAAGGAATTGTTTTCGTTCACTGGCCGAACCCAACTCATCAAGCGCTGCCAGATTGACGGCGCCCAAAGATTCAATGTCGCGGTGCAGGCTGTCTATTTCTGCCTGCAGGCGTCCGGCTCGAACCGCACCATCGGCCAGTGATTGCGCAATCAGGTCCAGATCGGCCTGCTCCTCGACCAGCAACTGGTTGTACTGCTCAAAGCCCAGGCGTGCAGCCTGTTCCTTGAGCTGAAAGTCGGTGATGCGCTGCCGCATTGGGTCAAGCTCACGTTCAAGCTTGAGTCGACGCTCTTCAGTCGAACGCAATGTCGCCGTCAATTCTTCGTAATGGTTGCGCTTGGCTGCGAGCACCTGTTCGCGCTCAAGTTTGACAGCAAGCGCGCTCTGCAATCCTGCCTGCGCAGCGGCGTCATTGAGCTGTCCCAGTTCCTGTTCGGCCTTGTCAATCTCGGAGCCTAGTGCCCCGGCCTGCTCGGTCGCGGTCTGGACCGCTCTGGACAACTCCTCGCGACGAGCCGACAGGGTTCGCAATGCAAACGCCGCCTCCTGTGCCTGGCGCTCAAGCTGGCGCTGCTGCTCTCTCGCATCAGTTAGCTGACGCTCCGCAACCATCACGCTGTCGTCGAGTTCGGCATGCCGCTCCTGGCCAACAGCAAGTCGCGCATCCAGCGCTTCGAAGTCGCCCTCTGCCAGCACACGACGCTCCTGCAGTGCCTGCAGTTGAGCATCGATCTCAGCCAGGTCGACGGCGATTTGCTGACCGCGCAGACGCATCTGCTCAGCCGCTTGCGTTAATCGCAGAACCTCAACCTGCAATTGATGCGCACGACTTTGAATTGCAGCGGAGTCCCGGCGGCTCGCCATCAAGCTTTGCGACGCTTGCGCATAGGCAGTTTCACTGCGCACCAGTGCCGAGCGCGATTCATCGCTGATGAGGACCTGCGCCCTGAGCTGCTTTTCGAGATTCTCAATTTCCTGAGCGCGCGCCAACAGGCCGGCCTGCTCTGAGTCAGGTGCGTAAAAACTGACGCTGCATGCTCCAACAGCGTGCCCGGCTCTGACAAAGATGAGTTCGCCGGGCTGCAGCTGATCGCGATGGGCCAGCGCCTCCTCAAAACTTGAAGCGGTGAAACAACCATGCAGCCAATCGGTCAAGAGTGCGGCCTGTGCGGCATCATTGTTTCGCAACAGGGCGGACAACAGCGGCAGCTTCGGCGACGAAGGTTTTGACACCGAGGCAACTGGTGCTGAATAAAAAGCCAGCTTTGCAGGAGGTGCGTCACGACCGAACGCGCTCACCATGTCGAGCCTCGATACCTCCAGCGCTCCCAGACGCTCGCGCAGTGCGCCCTCCAGCGCGTTCTCCCAACCCGCCTCGACGTGAATGCGGCTCCACAAACCCGCCAGCTTATCGAGCCCATGTCGCGCCAGCCATGGTTGCAGTTTGCCATCGGTCTTGACCTTCGCCTGCAAAGCCCTGAGCGCGTCGAGACGGGCAGACAACGTTGCCAGGCGGTCGGATTCCGCATTGACAGCCAGTTGCTGTTCGCGTCGGTGATCGTCCAATCGTGGCACTGCTTCCTGCAACTCGTGCAGCCGTGCCTCCGTCGCCCTGGCATCCTCCCGAGCCTGTTCGAACTCGCTCTGCAATCGCGCCAGATGGGCCTCGTCCGGCGCACCCAGTTTGCTGTTTTCCAGGCTCAGGCGTTCGCGGCGCCCGCTGAGCTGACGTGACTGTTCTTCAATGCCACGCTGCTCTGCCGCAAGCACCTGAATCTTCTGCTGCACCTCGGCGACGCCGGAGCGCTGCACGTTCGCCGCCTGTTGAGCCAGCCGCAAATTGCCTTCCAGTCCCGGCAATCGGGTTGCCTGTTCCTGCGCCTGTGCTCCCAGCGTGGCGGCTTTCTCTTCTCCGAGAAGTGCCAGGTCAGAAAGGCTCGCCATCTCCCGCAAAGCATCGCCTTTGCGTTGCGCCCAGTCCGCAGTCTGCTCCTTGAGTGTGGCAAGGCGTTGAACAACGCGCTGCCGACTCTCCACTACAAATCGAATTTCAGCCTCCAACCTGCCAACCTCGGTACTGGCTTCGTACAAGTGCCCCTGGGCCCGGTTGACCTGATCGCCAGCATCGTAATGAGCCTGGCGGATCGTCTCCAACTCTGCTTCGACATGTCGCAAATCGGCGAGGCGTCCCTCCAGCGCATTGACGGCGAGTTGCGCGTCGGACTTTACTTTGGCCTGCTCGGCTTCGGATTCACTTCGTTTGAAATACCAGAGTTGCTGCTGTTTCAGCGTGGCATCCGAGGACAGTGCCTTGAACTTCTGTGCCACCTCAGCCTGCGCCTGCAACTTCTCCAGATTGCCATCAAGTTCTCGCAGGATGTCCTCAACCCGTGTCAGGTTGAGCCGAGTGTCCTGCAGGCGGCTCTCCGTCTCGCGGCGTCGCTCTTTGTACTTGGAGACGCCGGCCGCCTCCTCAAGAAACAGCCGCAGTTCTTCCGGCTTGCTCTCGATAATGCGGCTGATGGTGCCTTGCCCAATGATGGCGTAAGCGCGCGGTCCGAGACCGGTTCCCAAAAAGACGTCCTGCACATCACGCCGACGTACCGGCTGATTGTTGATGTAGTAGCTGCTGGTGCCATCACGCGTCAAGACCCGCTTCACGGCAACTTCGGCAAATTGGCTCCACTGCCCCCCTGCACGGTGGTCACCATTGTCAAATACCAGTTCGACGCTGGCACGGCTTGACGGTTTGCGACTCGCTGTGCCATTGAAAATGACATCCTGCATCGACTCGCCGCGCAGTTCCGACGCTTTGGACTCACCAAGCACCCAGCGCACCGCGTCCATGATATTGGACTTGCCGCAACCATTGGGACCGACCACGCCAACAAGTTGTCCAGGCAGCAGGAAATTGGTCGGATCAACGAAGGACTTGAAACCGGATAGCTTGATTGAATTTAGACGCACGGATCACTGACAAATGAAGCAATTGAAATAGCAGAATCGGCGGCTGAACCCCGACCCACGAGACAGGTCATCATGATAACTGGACTGGGCGCAGGGATTGACCCGCACTGCCAGCACCGTGTGCCAGCGCCAGCACCTGGCGTGGTGCCAGATCCTTCAATCTGCTGTTGCTCCAGACTTGACGCCAGCGGCGCGCGCCGGGCAGACCTTGGCGCAAGCCCAGCATATGGCGAGCAACCGAGAACCAGGGTGTGCCGCGTGTCGCCATTTCGCGCTCCATATAGAGCACCATATCCATTTCCACCTGCTCGCGCGTTGCGCGCCCTGTTGCGTCAGCCGGGGGGCTTCGAAGAATGGCATCATCCCATTGACTGAGCCACCATGGATTGTGGTAAGCCTCGCGACCAACCATGACGCCATCCACCTCACACAACTGCTCCAGCACTTGAGATGTAGTCCGGATGCCGCCGTTGACAATAATGAGCAGGTGTGGAAAGTCCCGTTTCAACTGGTGCACGATCTCGTAGCGCAAAGGCGGCACCTCTCGGTTTTCCTTAGGCGAAAGGCCCTTAAGCCATGCATTGCGCGCGTGCACGATGAATGTCTGACATCCGGCCCGGCTGACAGCGCCGACAAAATCGCGGACGAAGGGATAGCTTTCCAGTTTGTCGATTCCGATGCGGTGCTTTACCGTAATTGAGACCGATCCGGCATCAAGCATCGCCTTGACACAGTCCGCTACCAAGCGTGGTTCAGCCATCAGACACGCACCAAACGCGCCGCGCTGGACCCGCTCGCTGGGGCAACCGCAATTCAGATTAACTTCGTCATAAGCCCACTTTGCAGCGAGTCTGACGCAACGTGCCAGTTCCGCTGGCTCGCTACCTCCGAGTTGCAGTGCCAAGGGGTGTTCCTGCTCGTTGTAGTCCAAATGCCGCTCTACGTCACCATGAAGCAGCGCACCAGTGCTCACCATCTCTGTGTACAGCAACGCATCCTTGGTAAGCAGACGGTGAAAATAGCGGCAGTGCCTGTCGGTCCAGTCGAGCATAGGCGCGACCGACAATCTGCAGTGCTTCGGGAGTGTGGTTGATCGACCTGTCATCCGATCGATTATCCCGGTTTCACTCACCCAGCAAGCCGATCACGGTACGGTGCACCAAGGCGCCACATCGTGGGCAAAGGCCATCCACAAGGCCCACAAGGAACTTGCGGCCAACGCCAGTCCGGCCACGCGTACCCCCCAGTCTCCGTTACCGGCCGCTTTCAAGCGCAGCCACAACCATGGGCCCGCCATCATGGAGACGCTGGTACCCATTGCAAACACCGCCATGACGGCCGCGCCTGAGGGCGCACTGCCGGTCAAGGCGGCCACCATCAGCGCCGAATAGAGCAGACCACAAGGTAGAAATGTCCAAAGCACTCCCATCAGCAACGGCGCGCCACCGCCCTGCCCCGGCACCAGTGCCCGCACGCGGTACCAGACGCGCCGGGCAGCCTGCTCAAGCCACACCGGCTGCTGTGCTTTCAAAAGAAGGAGCATGCCCAGCACAAAGGTCGCTGCGTGAAACAGCGTCCACACCGGGCGCAGCGCGGCCGACTGGACCGTGAGCCATCCCAGACCCTGCATCGACGCTGCAGCCAGGGCACCCAGCGCCGAATAGCCAAGCACCCGTCCGATTTGAAAAATCCACATGGCAAAACTACCGCGCGCTCCAGCCGACTGCCCGATCGCTGCACAGGCCGCGCCACACATCGCAACACAATGCGGTCCACCAGCCAATCCCATCAAGAATGAGGTCAGCACCAGGGAGGACTGCATCGGACAGTGCTAGAGAATCTTCGAGAAACGCGCGCTGGTGCGGTCGGTTTGCAGGTAACGATCAAACACCATGGCAACGGCCCTGACAAAGAACCAGCCGGTGCCTGTGACCTCAATGTTGCTCGCGTTGAGTCTCACCAGCCCTTGCTCGGCCAGTTTTTCAAGAGTCACCATTTCCGCGGCGAAATAGCTGCGAAAGTCAATCGCGTACGCTGCTTCAACGGACTTGAACACAACGAGCCCCTGACACATGACCGCCATGATGACAGAGCGACGCAACAGGTCATCTGCGGTCAGACTCAAACCACGTACTACGGGGAAGCGACCCTGATCCAGGTAGCCACAGTACTCTTCCATGGTCTTGGCGTTCTGGCTGTAGGTGGAACCAACGCGGCCAATCGATGAAACTCCCAAGCCAATCAGGTCACAGTCGGGCTGTGTGCTGTAGCCCTGGAAATTGCGATGCAAGCGACCCTGCTGCTTGGCAATCGCCAATGGATCGGTTGGAAGCGCAAAGTGATCCATACCTACATACACGTAACCCGCGCCCATGAATGCGGCCATAGAGCGCGCCAACATCGCCACTTTTGCGCCGGCGCTGGGTATTTCGGTGGTCTCGATTCGACGCTGCGGCTTGAAGCGCTCAGGCAGATGCGCGTACGCATAGAGGGCGATTCTCTCGGGTCGCAGTTCCACAACCTGTGCCAGTGTACGGTCGAACGACTCCGGGTTCTGTAGCGGCAAGCCGTAAATCAGATCAACATTGATGGAGTCAAAATTGCGCTCTCTTGCGGCGGCCACCAGAGCAAAAACCTGCTCCGCCGGTTGCACGCGATTGACGGACTTTTGCACTGCAGGATCAAAATCCTGCACACCAAAGCTCAGGCGATTGAAACCGAGGTCGGCCAGCGTATCGAGCCTTGAGGCGTCAATGGTGCGCGGATCGACCTCGATCGAATACTCGCCGCCCGGCACCAACGTGAAATTGTTGCGCAACATCGTCATCAATTCGCGCAGTTCATCGTCGGTCAGAAACGTCGGCGAACCGCCGCCCAGGTGCAACTGCGAGACCGCTTGTCCTGTGCCCAGTTTGGCAATGTGAAGCGCCACCTCACGAGCAAGATAACTCAGATACGGCGCAGCCCGGTCATGGTGCTTGGTAATGATCTTGTTGCACGCGCAGTAGTAGCACAAGGACTCACAAAAAGGGATGTGCACGTACAGTGACAACGGCGTTGCCGAGGCAACGCCGCCCGTGCTACGCAGCGTCAGGGCCTGCAGATAGTCATCAACCGGGAAGCTTTCGACAAAACGGTCGGCGGTCGGGTAGGACGTATAACGCGGGCCCGACACATCAAAGCGACGCAACAGATCTTCGGAAATGGGTTCAGCTACTGCTGCATTCATGGATACTCCTTGACAAGACATTCAAATATGCCTCAAAACGAAAAAATAGTCTTGATACCCGTCAAGTTTCGCAGGGATTGCAAACCCACAAATTTGACTGACATCAGGATAGCTTACAAATTAGTGCCAAAATGAGGGACATGAATCCTCAAACCATCAAAGTAGCCTGCTCCAACTGTAATCTGCGGGAACTCTGCATGCCGGTAGACTTGAGCAACGAGGAACTTGATCGCGTTGATGAACTGGTTGGAGCAAGACGCAAGATCAAGAGAGGGACATCGCTTTTCAGAAACGGTGAGAAATTTACCAGTTTGTATGCGATTCGGACCGGGTTTTTCAAGACTTGCGTTGCCTCTGAGGATGGTCGGGATCAGGTCACAGGGTTTCAAATGGCTGGCGAGATTGTGGGACTGGACGGTATTGTCAACGATCATCATACCTGTGATGCCGTGGCGTTGGAAGACGCCGAAGTCTGTGTGATGCCGTTTGACCGGATAGAAGAATTCTCCCGCGAGGTCAACGCACTGCAGCATCACATTCACAAGATCATGAGTCGCGAAATCGTCCGCGAGCATGGCGTGATGCTGCTCCTTGGCAGCATGCGCGCCGAGGAGCGTCTGGCCACTTTTCTGCTGAATCTGGTGCAACGGCTCCATGCCCGGGGCTTTTCGCAGTCGGAGCTGATTCTCCGAATGACGCGTGAAGAAATCGGCAGTTTCCTGGGCTTGAAACTTGAAACGGTCAGCCGGACATTTTCCAGATTTGTCGAAGACGGAATCGTTGAGGTCAAGCAGCGTCACGTCCGTATATTGAGTACTTCGGGGCTGCGTGACATTGTCAGCCCCAAAGCACCCATCTGATTTCGAACACGCAACCCGTCGCCAGGCGGCGAGCACTGCACGGCGGACCACACCAAAATGCGAGCCTCCTCAACGAGGTCTTACGTCTCAGGGTTTGGGTACACCGTTGTTCTCTGGCGCGAGTCCTGTAGCAGCATGATTTCTGGCCTGAATCGCCGGCGCGAGGCTGGCCGCATTGGCTTCCTTGTTCAAGGTCTTGTTTATCTCCAGCCCTTTGCGGTAATAGTCCTCGGTAACGACCGGGTCAATCCTGGTCACGGCGATATAGAGCGTCACAAAACTGGCCACGACGACCAACGCAGGTCCGGCCAGAACGAGCCAGACGTGACCATATTTCCACCAGGGAAGGCTGCTTTCCAAAGTATCGTTTTTCATATCAAGTCCTTATTGTGGCACCAAGAATACCGACTTTTCTGTCAAGTGTCCTGGCGTATCAAGCGATTCAATCT
>JBAXNI010000029.1:0-26086 GCA_037133835.1 Comamonadaceae bacterium
TGGCGTTGGTGCTGGCGTTGGTGCTGGCGCCGGGACTGGCGTTGGCTCGGGCAACGGAACTGGGACCGGGACCGGAGCAGGTGCGGCGACTGGCACGGGCTCGGGCCGAACTTCGACCGGTGCCAGGGGCACCGCTACTGGCTCAGGCCTGGCAAGAACCGGCGCGGCCTGCAGTGTCGGCGCGGGTGGTTCCGGCAGCGCACGTTCCGCCCTGGTTGGCGTTGGCGTTGGCGTTGGCGTTGGCGCTGGCAGCGGCGCTGGTGGTGGCAACACGGGCTGAAGCTTCAACTCCACTGGCTTCTCGGGCGGCAGTTCGATCGCTTTGGGCTGGATCACAGCAGGCAAGGGCGGCGCCATCTCCGTCACTACCTTCAGCCTGGGCTCCGGCAAGGGCCGCGGCGGGTTGATCGGCTTGATCGCTTGTTCGGGTCGCACCGTGATCGGTGCCAGATACCGGACTACCGATCGCACCGACTGCACCATGGGCGCTGACTGCAGCGCCAGCCAAAGCAAGGCCAGGTGCATGACCCCAGTGGTCAGCAGAGCCGTCCTGGAAATCGGTGCTGCCGCACTCATGCCGAGAGCAACTCTCCAAAGCGCCGCAGGTCGACGTTGCCGCCGCTGAGGATGATGCCGACACGCTTGCCGGCCAGTTGCAATCCAGCGTGGCAGGCAGCGGCAAAACCCAGACAGCCGGTCGGCTCGACCAACATTTTCATGCGCTCTGCAAAGAAGCGCATGGCCTCCACAAGCTGGGCATCGCTGGCAGTCAGCACGTCAGTGACGTCGCGCCGGATGATGGCGAAAGTGTAGTGTCCCAGGTGCTGCGTCTGTGCGCCGTCGGCAATCGTATGCGGGGTCTCGATGTGGACGATGGCACCCGATCGAAAAGACTGCTGACCGTCGTTGCCGGCAAGCGGCTCGACACCGTAGACCTGGCAGTCAGGAGCCAGCGCACGCGCCGCCAGGGCAGAGCCGGCAAGCAGCCCGCCGCCACCGAGTGGCACCAGCAGAAAATCGAGCGCACCAACTTCGTCCAACAGTTCCTTGGCGGCCGTGCCCTGCCCGGCAATGACATCGGCGTGGTCATAGGGCGGGATCAAGGTCAGGCCGCGTTGCTCTGCCAACTCCCTGGTCATGGCCTCGCGGTCGCATTGGTAGCGATCAAACAGAATCACCTCTGCGCCGTAGCCTCGCGTTGCCTCGATCTTGCTCGGTGGTGCGTCCAGAGGCATCAGGATGGTGGCGGGTATGCCGAGCAGTCGCGCCGACAAGGCAATCGCCTGCGCATGGTTGCCCGACGAGAAACTGATGACGCCGGCCTGGCGCTGTGCGGCACTGAAACTGGACAGCGCATTGAAGGCGCCGCGAAACTTGAAAGCACCCATGCGCTGAAAGTTTTCGCATTTGAAGAATACACTGGCACCAAGTCGCTCGTCCGCCGTGCGCGATCGCCATACCGGCGTGCGGTGAGCGTGGCCCTGGAGTCGCGCGGCAGCCGCGGTCACGTCCTGGTAGGTCGGCAAAATCAACATGGCAACTATTCCATTCAAGTCAAAGATGTCGTTCAAGGCAACAGGCTCAG
Organism: Comamonadaceae bacterium; assembly: GCA_037133835.1. Taxonomy (GTDB): domain Bacteria; phylum Pseudomonadota; class Gammaproteobacteria; order Burkholderiales; family Burkholderiaceae_C; genus Rhodoferax. The sequence goes on from JBAXNI010000029.1 coordinate 1,586, forward strand.
TGTATCCAGAGTTGCTAAAGACTTTCTCATGGCAGGAACTGCGCCATCATCCCTGGCGCAACGCCGCTGCGGTGCTGGCAGTAACACTCGGTGTGGCGCTGGCTTTTTCGGTGCACCTGATCAATGCCTCGGCGCTGGCCGAATTCTCGCAGGCCGTGCGCGCGGTCGGTGGACAGCCGGATCTGGAACTGCGCGCCGTGCAGGGCGGCTTCGACGAAGCGCTTTATGCCCGTGTTGCGCAGCTGCCAGAGGTGGCCGTTGCCTCGCCCGTACTTGAAGCCAACAGCTACGCCCTGAGCGACCAGGGCGAGCGTGTGCCGCTGCGCATCGTCGGCGTTGACGCACTGCTGGTGGCCAGCGTGGCGCCAGCATTGATGCCACAGCCCAGGGACAGTACCCCTCGGCTGATCCTGTTCTCGCCCGGTCTTGCATATTTGAACCCCAGCGCGCGTCAGCGCTTCACCGGTGACACACTGCAACTGCAAAGCGCTCTGCAACTCAAACGGGTCAGCGTGGCTGGGAGTGTCAGCGCCGCAGGCGGTCCGCTGGCACTGATGGACATTGGCGCAGCGCAGGAACTCCTGGGCAAACAGGGACAGTTGTCACGCATCGATCTGCGTCTTCAGGGCGGCGTTGATCGCAATCAGTTTGTCGGCAGCTTGCGCAGCAGGCCGGACTGGCCAGCCAACGTCACTTTGACCGAGCCGGGTGACGCACTGGCTCAGGTCAGCAACATGTCGCGCGCCTATCGCGTCAACCTCAGCGTGCTGGCGCTGGTGGCTCTGTTCACCGGTGCATTCCTGGTGTTCTCGGTCCTTTCGCTCAGCGTTGCCAAGCGATCCCAGCAATTCGCTTTGCTTGGCGTGCTGGGTCTGAGCGCGCGCGGCCGGCTCTCCCTGGTATTGTGGGAATCATTGGCGCTGGGCCTGCTCGGTAGTGCCAGCGGCATCGCGCTCGGTAGCGCGCTGGCGGCGCTGGCGCTGCGCTTGCTGGGCGGCGACCTGGGAGGCGGCTACTTTGCCGGCGCAGCGCCGACGCTGCAATGGGACCGTTCGGCGGCCCTGCTTTACGGAGGCCTGGGCATCCTTGCCGCGCTCCTGGGTGGCTGGTGGCCGGCGCGTCAGGCCCAGCGCATGGCACCTGCCCTGGCGCTCAAAGGTCTGGGCGCGGATCTGATGACACAGCGCAGTCACTGGCTCAGCATCCTGTTGCTGATCGTTAGCGCCCTGCTGGCATACGCTCCACCGGTGTTTGACCTGCCTTTGGCGGCCTACCTGTCGATCGGTTTGCTGCTACTGGGCGGCATCACTGCTCTGCCCTGGTTGATCGGTGTCCTGCTTGATCAGTTGGCGCCGCGAATGAGTCGCCACGCACTGGCGCTGCTGGCGATTGAGCGGGCGCGGCGTGTGCGCGAGAGTGCCGCAGTGGCAGTCAGCGCCGTGGTGGCGTCTCTGAGTCTGGCAGTGGCTCTTACGGTGATGGTGGCGAGCTTTCGTGGTTCCATGATTCACTGGCTGGATCAGGTGCTGCCGGCCGATTTGTACCTGCGCAGTGCCCGCAACCTGAGCGCTGGCGACACGGTTTACTTTCACCCCGAATTTGTTCAGGCCGCTGGCAAGCTCCCCGGTGTGCAGGGTCTGCAGGCACAGCGTCTGGTCCTGCTGCTGCTCAGTCCGGACCGCCCCCCCGTGGCGCTGATGGCGCGCCAGCTCACCAGCCCCGGACACGATCTGCCCATGGTCGGTGAGCCATTGCCAGTGCCGAGCGGCGCCATTGGCATCTATGTCAGCGAGACCATGATCGATCTGCACGGTGCCCGCGTCGGCGCACTGTTTACGCCACTTGCGGCAGCCTTCAAGACCCTGACGCCGAACGGTCAATCCGAGGGCCGTCCGTTTTTTGTCGCTGGTGTCTGGCGCGACTATGCACACCAGGGCGGCGCCATTGCGATCGACAAGAAGACCTTCGAGCAACTCAGCGGCGATCGACGCGCCAATGACATAGCACTATGGCTTGATGAAAAGACTGAACCCGCCGCGGTACAGGAAGCGCTGCGCCGCCTGGCGGATTCGGCGGATCCCGGTGCTGGGGCGCTGCTTGAATTTGGTACCACACGACAGATCCGTGCCACTTCGCTGAAGATCTTTGACCGCAGCTTTGCCGTCACCTACTGGCTGCAGACGGTGGCCATAGGCATTGGCCTGTTTGGAATAGCCGCCAGCTTCAGTGCCCAGGTGCTGGCACGGCGCAAGGAGTTTGGCCTGCTGGCTCATCTTGGATTGACACGACGCCAGATCCTGGCGGTCGTGGCTTTCGAGGGGGCCGCCTGGACGGCTTTGGGCGCCATTGCAGGGTTGGCATTGGGCCTGGCCGTGGCGCTGGTGCTGGTGCACGTTGTCAATCCACAGAGCTTTCACTGGACCATGGATCTGGTCCTGCCGTGGAGCCGCTTGCTGGCGCTCTGCCTTGCCGTGATTGCTGCTGGCACTTTGACAGCCAGTTTGGCGGGCCGGGCAGCGGCTGGCAAGGACGCTGTGCTGGCGGTGAAGGAGGACTGGTAGCCGTGCGCTGGCTAAGGTCGCAAAGCTTTCGCAGAGAACCACTGGCCAGCCGCAAAACTCAAGCCCAGCGTCACGATCAACGCAGCGCCCAGCACGACTTCCTTGCCCTGGTACCACTGCGCAACATCAACATGCAGCCAGCGCAGCAGGCCAAGAGCGGCCACGCCCAGGCTGATCATTGCAACCATCACACCCATGACCCGCGAGACAAGGCGGGCGCGCTGATCGGCGCGACGCAGCAAACGGGCGATCCACAAACCGTTGATGCCATCCATCAGCAGCATGCCGCAGGTAAAGGCCAGACCCAGCACCAGCGCGTGCATGATCCCGCCATGCCGGCTGGCGGTTACGGCAAACAGCGCTGCCTGACTCATGGTGTCGAAGGATAGTGCAAAAAGTGCCCCGACGGCGGCAATCGCCAAAGGATGCGATGCCGATTGCAGATGCACCAGCAAGCCGGCTTTGACGCCCACTGGTGCGACGATGGCATCTGGCGCAGCGCTAAAAACTGCGCGCAAATTGAGCAATCCCAGTAGCGTCAGGAAGCTGATGGATATCCAGGTTCCGACATCTTCCATCCAGGGCGGCACCTGCCACTGGCTGGACGCCATGCCGACACCCAGCGCGATCAGCATCACGATGCTGCCGTGACCCAGAGAGAACAGCGAGCCACACCAGCGCGCGCGCGCCGGCGCCTGACGCAGGTTGTAACGCGTCAGGCCGTCTATCGTGGCCAGGTGGTCGGGATCAAGCCCGTGTTTGGCGCCAAACACGAACACCAGAGCCAGCAGGGCAATCCAGTCATTAGGAAGTTCCATGAGCCCCCACCATACAAGATCCGTGCCGCTCGCGCAACAAGATCAGTTACCAATCAAACAGCGCTCGGCTACCTATCCAATGGCTTGCAAAATTCACTGCAACTGGTTAGTTTGCCGGTTATTTTCTAACCGTCACCATCAAAAATGCTGCATTGCAGTAGCGATGCACCCTAGGCAGACCCTGGCATTCAAGGCAGTTTGGCACTGCGCATCATGCTGGCGCACTATTTGCTTTTGTTGGTCCTATCAGACTCTACCGAGGTCTGGCTCCAGGAGACAACATGGGCGAAATGAACGACATTTTCAAGCTAGGTCGTCAGGCCTTGCAAGGCATTGAACAACGTCTTGGCATGTCCCGACGTGACTACCTGCAGTTCTGCGCTACGCTGGCCGTCACCATGGGTCTGCCCAAGGGCGCGGATGCTGCGGTCGCGAAGGCGATTGAGTCGGCCAAACGCCCTTCCGTCATCTGGTTGCACTTTCAGGAGTGCACGGGCTGCACCGAATCCCTGCTACGCGCCGAGCATCCAACACTGGAAAAACTGATCCTGGATGTCATCTCACTGGATTACCACGAAACCTTGATGGCTGCCGCAGGGCATCAGGCCGAAGCGGCACGCAAGGACGCGATGAAGGCCAACAAGGGCAAGTATGTCCTGGTGGTCGAAGGCGCGATTCCGGTCAAGGAGAACGGCAATTACTGCAAGATCGGCGGCCACACTGCCATCGACCTGCTCAAGGAATGCGCCGCGGACGCTGCCGCCGTGATCGCGATTGGCTCCTGCGCGTCCTGGGGCGGCATGCCGTCAACCGGTCCCAACCCGTCCGGGTCATCAAGCGTTGCCGAAGTGCTAGGCAAGGCAGTGGTCACGATACCGGGTTGCCCACCCAATCCCTACAACTTCCTTGCCACGGTAGTTCACTTTCTCACCTTTGGCAAATTGCCCGACGTCGACAAACTGGGGCGCCCCAAATTTGCCTATTCAAGACTGGTTCACGAGAACTGCGAGCGCCGCGCCCACTTTGATGCCGGCCGCTTTGCGATGGAGTTCGGTGACGCCGGGCATCGTCAGGGGTATTGCCTCTACAAGCTGGGCTGCAAGGGGCCAGAGACTTATGCCAATTGCCCGACGCTTGGTTTTGGCGATGCCGGCGAGAACAACTGGCCGGTAGGCTGCGGTCACCCCTGCATCGGCTGCACGGAGAAAGGCGTTGGGTTTGCCAAACCGATCCATCAGGTAGCCACCATGAAAAATGTAGCACCGCCACTTCAATATGCACGCATTGTTGAAGAGCAGGGCAAGGGTGCCTCCTTCGCCTCTGCCGCGGCGCTCGCGGCGCTGGCCGGTGCAGCAGCCGGTGCTGCCGTGATGCTGACGCGCAACCTCGGCCTCTCGCACGCCGCCGAAGAGGCTGGGCGCGTCAAGTCAGAAGGCAAGCCACAAGACAAGGCACGGGAGTAAACATGGACTCCCGCCGCGATTTCCTCAAAGGGGTTCTCGCAAGCAGTGCTGCCATCACAGCGGCCACTGTTGCGCCACCCGCTTGCGCCCGGGAGACCCTGAGCGTCCCGACCGGGGCACTCGGACTCCTGTACGACGCCACACTCTGCGTGGGCTGCAAGGCCTGCGTTGCCGCTTGCAAGGAAGCCAACAACAACCCGCCAGAGTTCTCCACCGAAGACCATCTGTGGGACACGCCGCTTGACACTTCCGGCTACACCTTCAACCTGATCAAGATGTACCGCAACGGATCCATGGAGACCAAAGACGCCGAGGTCAATGGCTACGCCTTCATGAAGACCTCCTGCATGCATTGCGCAGACCCGTCCTGCGTCTCAGCCTGCCCGGTCTCTGCCATGACCAAGGACCCGGTGACCGGCATCGTGGCCTACGAACCAAGCGCCTGCGTCGGCTGCCGCTACTGCGTCGTGGCCTGCCCGTTCGGTATTCCAAAATACCAGTACGACTCGCCTACCGGAAAGATCGGCAAGTGCGAGTTGTGCCGCCATCGCACCAAGGACGGTCACTATTCAGCTTGCGCTGAAGTCTGCCCGACTGGCGCCACCCTGGCGGGCAAGACGAGCGACCTGCTGCTTGAAGCCAAGCGGCGCCTGGCCCTCAAACCCGGCAGCGTCACACGTTACCCACGCGGCAGGTTGGGTGGGCCAGACCAGAGCTACGAAGGGCCGGTTGGCGCGTACCTGCAACACGTGTACGGGGAGAAGGAATATGGCGGCACGCAAGTGCTGAAACTCTCCAGCGTCAATTTCGCGAAAGTCGGCATGCCCGATCTGCCGCCCAAGTCGTCGGCCGCCACGTCCGAGACCATCCAGCACTCGCTGTACGGCGGCCTGATCATGCCGATCGCGGTACTGGGCGCCTTGAGTTTCATCGCCAAGAAGAACGTCCACGAAGAAGACGATTCAGACGGCCGCGGAACAGGGGAGAAATGAGCATGGCGCATCATCAACACACAAGTCCCGCACCCGTCGGCGGCAGCCTGCTCAATGCGGCCACCCTGGTCTGTGGCGTGCTCATCGCCGTCATGGCTGCCATTCTTCTGGTGCGCTTCGTCTTTGGTCTTGGAGCGGTCACCAACGTCAACGACGGCTATTCCTGGGGCATCTGGGTCGTCGTCGACGTGATGATCGGCTCGGCGCTGGCCTGCGGCGGCTTCTCGGTCGCCTTGCTGGTCTACATCTTCAACAAGGGCGAGTACCACCCGCTGATCCGCCCGGCCTTGCTGGCCAGCCTGTTTGGCTACACGCTGGCTGGCGGTGGCATCTTCTTTGACCTCGGTCGCTGGTGGAATTTCTGGCACATCTTCTGGCCCGGCTACGTGAACGCCAATTCGGTGATGTTCGAGGTGGCGGCTTGTGTCACAGCCTACATCATGGTGATGTGGATTGAATTTTCGCCGGTCTTCCTGGAGAAACTCGGCCTTGTTGACGCCAAGAAGAAGCTGACGAAAGTGCTGTTCTTCTTTATCGCGCTGGGCATGGTGTTGCCGATGATGCACCAGGCCTCGCTCGGTACCATGCTGGTGGTCATGGGCGGGCAGGTCAACCCGCTTTGGCAGACACCTGCGGTGCCGCTGATCTACCTGCTGACGGCGATCGTCATCGGCTATGGCGTGGTGCTGTTCGAGTCCTGCGTTGCGGCATCAGCCTATCGTCGCAGAATCGAGATGCATCTGCTCAACCCGATGTCTAAAGTCATGCTTGGTGTACTGGCGGTTTATCTGATCGTCCGGCTCGGTGACCTGCTGGCGCGCGGCGCGCTGGGCGAAGCCTTCAAGCCGAACCTGCAAGCACTCGCCTTCTGGCTGGAGAACCTCTGCTTTGTGGCGCCCTTCTTCCTGATTGGCAATGTCGAGTCACGGCGCAATCCGGCAAGGCTGTTCCTGGCTGGCATTGCCATCATGCTGGGCGGCATCCTGCTGCGGTTGAACGGCTTCCTGATCGGCTACGGACATCACACCGGGACTGGCTGGACCTATTTCCCCTCATTCACGGAAGTCATGGTGACCACCGGGATGTTCAGCGTCGAGGTCCTCGGTTACATCATCATCACGCGGCGTTTCCCGGTACTGCCAAGGGAAAACGCTCAGGTGGCCAATTAAATAAAGATGGAGACTCCAAATGTCCAAACGCATCACGATTGATCCGATCACCCGCATTGAAGGTCACCTGCGGATCGATGTCGACATCGACGGCGGCAAGGTTCAAAAGGCCTGGTCTTCCGGCCAGATGTGGCGCGGCGTCGAACTGATTCTGCTGGGACGCGATCCGCGCGACGCCTGGGCCATCACGCAGCGCATCTGCGGCGTCTGCACCACCGTGCACGCCATCACGTCAGTACGCGCCGTAGAGAACGCACTGAAGATGGAGGTTCCGCTGAACGCGCAGTTCATCCGCAACCTGATCATCACGGCGCACTCGGTGCACGACGCGATTGTTCATTTTTATCATCTGTCTGCACTCGACTGGGTTGATGTGACGTCGGCGCTGAAAGCCGACCCGGACAAGACCTCCATACTGGGCGAGAGCCTCTCCAGTTGGCATCTCAACAGCAAGCACGAAATGCGGCGCGTGCATGAGCGCCTCAAGACTTTTGTCAATGGCGGGCAACTCGGCATCTTTACCAACGGCTATTGGGGCCATCCGGCCATGAAGCTCTCCCCGGAAGTCAATCTTCTGGCAGTGGCGCATTACCTGCAGGCGCTCGAAGTGCAGCGCAAGGCGAACAAGATCGTCTCCATCCTGGGCTCGAAGACGCCGCACATCCAGAACGTCGCGGTCGGTGGCGTCTCGAATCCACTGGCTACGGATTCGCAGGCGGTGCTCACGGTGGAACGCCTGATGGCGATCAAGGGCTGGATCGACGAGCTGGCTGATTTTGTCAAGAACGTCTACCTGATCGACGTCGCCGCAGTCGGCGCCTTCTACCCCGAGTGGACGACGATCGGCAAGGGCGTCACCAACTACCTGTCGGTACCTGACATTCCGCTCGATACCAAGGGAACGCAGTTTGCCTACCCCGGCGGCTTCATCGAAGGCGGTGATCTGGCAACACGCAAACCGATCAGTTCCTTCAACGACGAATACTGGATGAAGGGCGTCCAGGAGGCGGTCAAGCATTCCTGGTACAAGGACAATGCAGCTGGTCCGCTGCACCCCTACAAGGGCGAGACGCTGCCGAGCTATTCCGATTTCAAGGACGATGGCAAGTATTCATGGCTCAAGTCGCCCACCTTTTACGGCAAACCGGCGCAAGTCGGCCCATTGGCACGCGTCCTCAATGGACTGGCTGCCGGTCACGCGCCCACCACCAAATACGCCACTGCTGCGCTCGATACCGTGTCGGCGCTTGCCAAGACCAAGATCGGCTTGGGTGCCATGCACTCGACCATCGGACGGCATGCGGCGCGTGCCATCACCTGCTGCGTCAACGTCGATATCCTGGCCGACCAGTGGACCGCCCTGCTAACCAATATGGGCAAGGGCGATCTGACCACTTTCAACAAGCCGGTATTTCCGAAGGACGAGGTCATGGGTGTGGGCATCCATGAGGCGCCACGCGGTGCGCTGTCGCACTGGGTCGTCATCGACAACGGCAAGATCAAGAACTACCAGTGTGTCGTACCATCGACCTGGAACGCCTGCCCCAGAAACGAAAAGGACGAAGCCGGACCTTACGAAGCCTCGCTCGCCGGCACGCCGATTGCCGATCCGGAAAAGCCCCTGGAGGTTCTGCGCACCATCCACTCGTTCGACCCCTGCATCGCCTGCGCCATCCACCTCACCGACAAGGACAGTGGCACGGCAATTTCGATCAAGGCCGTTTAAGCTCGGGTTACCATCAAAGGGTCGGCCATTTGCCGGCCCTTTTCATTTGTTGGGCTTTGCTCTATGCGTGCAGTTGTTCTCGGTATCGGTAACACCATCCTGACCGATGAAGCGGCGGGTGTACGCGCCGTTGAAATGCTGGAGCGCGACTACCGCATGCCCGACAACGTCATGATCATCGATGGTGGCACCTCCGGCATGGAGATGATCGAAGACCTCTCGAGCCTCGATTTACTGATCGTGCTGGACGTTGTCAAGACCGGCGCAGAACCGGGGACCGTTGTGAAGATTTCGGGCAAAGAGATTCCGGTTTTTTTCCGGCGCAAGCTATCACCGCACCAGATCGGTCTGCCCGACGTGCTGGCCAGCCTGGAATTGCTCGACACCATGCCCAAGGAGATCATTGTGCTCGGCGTCGAGCCGATTTCGCTGGCACTCGGCATGGACATGACAAGCACCATCGCCGCCAAAGTTCCGGAACTGGTCGAGATGGCCGTTGCCGAGTTGTTGGCGCGTGCTTATGCAGTGCAGGCACTGCCTGCGAAGGTGGCTTGAGATGTGTCTCGCTGCGCCGTCGCTTGTGATCGAAGTGCGCGAAGGGATGGCGTTGACCGAGTGCTTTGGCCAGCGGCGCGAGGTCAGCTTGATGCTGATGGAGGAAGAGGTCGCGGTTGGCGACTATCTCCTGATTCAGGCTGGAGGTTTCGCCTTCGAGCGGGTAGAGCCGCAGCGCGCGCTGGAAGCCCTCGGATTGATGAAGCAACTGATGAGCCAAGGCGCTGACGCTCGCAGCTGGGGCGAGGTGAAGCCATGAATTTTCGCATTCACAGCCAGAGTCCCACGGACTTGGTCGAAGACGCCTTTTTTCGCATCCAGCGTGAACAAATGTCTGATGTTCCCATTCTCAATCCAGCGCTTGTGGTGGAGGCGGTCGACTTCCAGCGCTGGCAGGCCCATTGGCTGGGCATTGTCATCACTCCCTGGTGCATGAGCATCCTGCTGCTGCCCGGCAGCCAGGACAATTGGGTTTCCGCGGGCCAAAACAAACGCCGATTCGTCAAATTTCCAGCTGGGGACTTCCCCTTTCTCGGCGGCGCCGAGGCGGAACTGGGTGAATATCAGAGCTGTTCGCTTTTCTCGCCGATGGACAAGTTCTCGACCCAGCTTGAGGCGACACAGACGGCGCGTGCGTCGTTGATCGGTTTGTTGAGCGCACCGGCGGCGGCGCCGGCAGGTGGCAAAGAGAAACCGATCGAGAAGCCGTCGCTGTCGCGCCGGCGCTTCTTTGCCTTGCGCTAAGCTTGGCATCTGTGGCAGCTGATAAGAAGGGGAGCTTGAGCATGTCGACGATTTTGGACTTCAATACTGCGGCCCAGGCCGGCATGGATCGCGAGCATGAGGTTCAACTGAGCCTGCTGCGCACGCTGTGCCAGGCTATCCGCGAACAACGCAACGCCGGTGAAGTGGCCCAACTGCTGGAGCAGTTCAGCGCCTATTGCGAGGCCCATTTCGTTTCCGAAGAATTGATCATGCGGCAAAACAGCTTTGATGAGTACGAGGATCACGCCGATGATCACTGCCACATGATGGACCTGCTGAAAGTGATCGCCATCGACCACGCGACAGGAAAATCGTCTGAGCTGAAAGCAGTCACGGACGAAGCGCTGGCTTTCATCGAAAATCATATCCGCACGCGTGACCAGCGTTTTGCCGATTTTCTGCGCACCACTCCATAGTCCAAATGCATGAAATGTCGCTTGCCGAAGGGGTGCTACAGCTGATAGAGGACGCGGCGCGGCAACAGAACTTTGCCAGGGTCAAGACAGTATGGCTGGAGATCGGCCAGCTCTCAGGCGTCGAGGTCGAAGCCATGAAGTTCTGCTTCGACGCCGTAACACGCGGCAGCTTGGTGCAAGGGGCGAAGTTGGAGATCATTGCTTTGCCTGGCACCGGCTGGTGCATGGGCTGCGCGTTGTCGGTGCCCATGGCCGAAGTCTTTGGTGAGTGCCCGCACTGCGGCGGTTACCAGATGCAGGTAACGGGTGGCACAGAAATGCGCTTAAAGGAACTTGAAGTAGAGTAAACAACCTGAGACTTTGTGGGACAGACCGCAGCTACGCAAAGCGAGCCAGCTCTGTCCTCAACCTGAAAGAGAGAAAGCGAATGTGCACAACTTGCGGCTGCGGTGCCAGCGATGTGAAGATTGAGGGCAAGACCGCCCACCACGCTCATGACCACAGCCACGAGCATGTGCATGCAGATGGCAGCCGGCACAGTCACGGTCATGAACATGGCGACGAATCGCATGAACACCCGCACGCGCACGAGCATGCGCACGGACAGGCGGCGCACTCCCACGCACCGGGGATGGATGGCAGGCGCATGGTTCAGATCGAACAGGACATATTGGCGAAGAACAATGCCTATGCCCAGGCGAATCGACAGCAACTCTCGGAGAAGGGCATCTTTGCGCTCAATCTGGTCTCCAGCCCGGGCTCCGGCAAGACCACCCTGCTGTGCAAGACGATCACACTGCTGGAGGGCCAGGCGGTTGCCGTGATCGAGGGCGATCAACAGACCACGCACGATGCCGAGCGCATCCGTGCCACCGGTGCACCTGCCATCCAGATCAACACCGGCAAAGGCTGTCATCTGGACGCTCACATGGTCGGCCACGCGATGGAGCAATTGAATCTGCAGGCCGATAGCCTCCTGATGATCGAGAACGTCGGCAATCTCGTTTGCCCCGCGGCCTTTGACCTCGGCGAAGCGCACAAGGTGGTGATCCTGTCGGTGACCGAAGGCGAGGACAAGCCGATCAAGTACCCCGACATGTTTCGCGCCGCCAGTGTGATGCTGCTCAACAAGATTGACCTGTTGCCGCATCTGAATTTTGACGTGGCGGGGGCAATAGGCTACGCACGCCGTGTCAATCCCCGGATTCGCGTTATCGAGCTGTCCGCAACCAGCGGCCAAGGCATGGACGAGTGGCTGGACTTTCTGCGTGCCGGCGTGGTCGGTGCGCGCGCTGCCAGGCAGGAAACCGTCGAACGCCTGAAGCAGCGTATCTCCGAACTCGAAGCGCAGTTGCAGCAGCCCCGGTCTTGAGCCTGATCGCACGCCGTATCAACGTCAGCGGCGTCGTGCAGGGCGTCGGATTTCGACCGTTTGTCTGGCGTCTGGCACAAGAACTTCAACTCAGTGGCTGGGTCCGCAACGACGCCCGCGGTGTAGAGATCACCGTCCAGGGATCAAGGTCACAAATGGCCGTTCTGCTTGAGCGACTGCGAAACGAGGCGCCGGTGCTGGCACGCGTTGACAGCATACAAAGCCAGGACGTCGCACTCGGTACGCTCGGTGCGTTCAGCATCCTGCCAAGCGTTGCCGGACAGTCCCACACCGCGATCGGACCCGATGTGGCGGTCTGCCCGGACTGCCTCGCGGAATTGTTTGATCCTGCCCATCGCCGTTGGCGCCACGCCTTCATTACCTGCACCCAGTGCGGCCCTCGCTACACCGTCACTCGCGCCCTGCCCTACGACCGGCCGCAGACGAGCATGGCGCCATTCCCGCTGTGCCCGCAGTGTGAGCGAGAGTACCTGACGCCGGCTGACAGACGCTTCCATGCCGAGACGACCTGCTGCCCGCAGTGCGGTCCACGTCTCTCGCTCAACCAGCTTGACGGTCGCCGCATCGAAGGTGACCCCATCGCCGTCACACTCGAATTGCTGAAGTCTGGCGCCATCGTCGCCATCAAGGGTCTCGGTGGCTTTCACCTCGCCTGTGACGCACGCAACAGCGCTGCGGTGGCGCACCTTCGGGAGCGCAAGAACCGGGAAGCCAAACCATTTGCCGTGATGACGGCCAACGTCGCCAGCCTGTCACCCTACGCGAGCGTATCGACGCATGAGCGTGCGCTGCTGGAGGGCCGCGAACGGCCTGTGGTGCTGCTGCGCGCGCTTGCCCAAAGCGATCAGGTGCTGGCGGGTGTGGCGCCGGACCTGTTGAACCTGGGCGTCATGCTACCCAGCACGCCGATTCATTTCCTGCTGTTTCACGAGGCGGCGGGCCGACCCAGTGGTACCGACTGGCTGGCAGCAGCGCAGGAACTGGTGCTGGTGATGACCAGCGCGAACCCGGGAGGCGAGCCCATCGTGCGCGACACGACCGAGGCGCGAAGCCGCCTTGCCGGCATTGCCGACGCTCTGCTCGACCACGACCGTGACATCGTCGCACGCTGCGATGACAGCGTGATCCGGCCGCTGACTGAGTATGAAGATTCAGCTGGACCTTTGTCATCCCGGACCCGATCCGGCATCCAGGTCCCCGAAGACACTGGATCCCGGATCGAGTCCGGGATGACAGTCAATCCGTGGCAATTTATCCGGCGCAGCCGCGGTTACGCACCGGCCGCGCTCAAGCTCTCACGTAGCGGACCCTCTGTGCTGGCTTTCGGAGCACACCTGAAGAACAGCGTCTGCGTGACGCGCGGCGACCAGTTGTTTGCCTCGCCCCATATCGGCGATCTGGACAACGCCGCCACCTGTGAGTTTCTCGACGAGACCGTCGATCGCATGCTCAACTTGCTCGAAGTGCAGCCAGAACTCGTCGCCCACGATCTGCACCCGCACTACTACAGCACGCAGGCCGCGCTGGCCTTCGCCGCGCGCCACAAATTGCCAACCATCGCTGTGCAGCACCACCATGCCCATATCGCCGCTGTCTGCGCGGAACATGGTTATTGCGGCCCCGTGTTCGGTCTGGCACTCGACGGTGTCGGCCTCGGCTCTGACGGCGCAGCCTGGGGCGGTGAATTGCTGCGCGTCGATGGCGCGCAGTTCGAGCGACTTGGCCATCTGAGGCCACTGCCGCTTCCCGGCGGCGACAAAGCGGCCCGTGAGCCCTGGCGCATGGCAGCGGCGGTATGGCATGAGACTGGCCGCAATGCAGACATCAGCACGCGCTTCGCACAAGCAGGCTCGGGCATCGTGGCCCAGCTGCTGCGCCAGAACCTCCACTGCCCGCGCAGCAGCAGCATGGGCCGTGTCTTCGACGCCGCCGCGGGTCTGCTGGGTATGTGCGACCAGATGCAGTACGAGGCGCAAGCAGCGATTTTTCTGGAGCAGGCGGCGACACGCCACATCGAGCGGCATGGCTGGCCGCGCGCCATCGACAGCGGCTGGTCCATTGGCAGCGATGGGCAACTCGACCTGTTGCCGCTGCTGGCTACGCTGGACGGCGCCGCCGATGTCGATCAGGCGGCAGCCGTCTTTCACGCCACGCTGGTCGACGCTTTGGCCCACTGGGTCGCGCGGGCGGCCGAGGCTGGGGGAGTGAAAACCCTGAGTTGGGGCGGCGGCTGTTTCCTGAACTCCCTGCTATCGTTGGGGCTGCGAAAGGCTCTGGAACAGCGCGGCATCTGGATGCTGGCGCCGCAGCGCTTCTCGCCAGGCGATGCCAGTATTGCAGTCGGGCAGGCCTGGATCGCAATCAACTCTAAGGAACGCTGAGATGTGTCTTGCACTTCCGGTCAGGGTCGTAGAAATAGGCAGCGGCGCAGACAGCGACCAGGCGGTGGTGGATCTGGGCGGCGTGCGCAAGGAAATCTCGCTGGCGCTGCTCGATGGCGTGCAGGTTGGCGACTACGTCATCCTGCATGTTGGCTACGCACTGTCCAGGCTGGACCCCGAGGAAGCAGAAAAAACACTGGCGCTGTTTGCCGAACTCGATCAGAACAAGCTGGCAGCGTGAAATACATAGACGAATTCCGCGACGGCGAAGTCGCCCAAAGCATCGCCAGCAAGATTGCCCGCGGTGTCGAGGGTGATCGTCGCTACAGCTTCATGGAGTTTTGCGGCGGTCACACGCATGCCATCTCGCGCTACGGCCTGTCGGACCTGCTGCCGGAAAATGTGCGCATGGTGCATGGCCCCGGTTGCCCTGTCTGCGTGTTGCCCATAGGTCGCGTCGACATGGCGATCCATCTGGCGCTGCAACAGGACGTGATTCTGTGCACCTACGGCGATACCTTGCGCGTACCGGCGTCCAACGGGCTCTCGCTGATGAAAGCCAAGGCGCGAGGCGGCGACATTCGCATGGTCTATTCAACGCTCGATGCGCTGCGCCTGGCGCGGGAGAACCCGCAGCGTCAGGTGGTGTTTTTTGCGATTGGTTTCGAGACCACGACACCGCCAACGGCGCTGGCGATCCAGCAGGCCGAGCAGGAGGGTCTTGGCAACTTCAGTGTGCTGTGCTGCCACGTGCTGACGCCAGCGGCGATCAGTCAGATTCTGGAGTCGCCCGAGGTACGCCAGTGGGGAACCGTGCCTATCGACGGCTTCATTGGTCCGGCCCACGTTTCGACCGTGATTGGCAGCCGGCCTTACGAGTTCTTCGCCGAGGAATACCGCAAGCCGGTGGTGATTGCGGGCTTCGAGCCACTCGATGTGATGCAGGCCATACTGATGCTGGTGCGTCAGGTCAACGAGGGCCGTGCCGAGGTCGAAAACGAGTTCTCGCGGGCCGTCACGCGCGAGGGCAATCTCAAAGCCCAGGACCGCGTGGCAGAGGTGTTCGAACTGCGTCGCGAGTTCGAGTGGCGCGGCCTCTCGGTCGTGCCCTACTCGGCCTTGCAGATCCGCGAGAAGTACGCAGCGTTCGACGCTGAACAGCGCTTCCATCTTGAATACCAGTCCGTGCCCGACAACAAGGCCTGCGAATGTGGCGCCATTCTGCGCGGCGTCAAGCGACCACAGGATTGCAGGATTTTCGGCACCGTCTGCACGCCCGAGAATCCGATTGGATCCTGCATGGTCAGCAGCGAAGGCGCCTGCGCTGCACATTACAGTTACGGACGCTACAAGGACATGAACTGATGGCAGACGTCAAAAGAGGCCATGTGCGGCCACTCGATCTGAAGAACGGTCGGGTCGATCTGACGCATGGTTCCGGCGGGCGCGCCATGGTGCAGCTGATCTCGGAACTGTTCGCGCGCCATCTGGGCAACGAGTACCTGGGTCAGGGCAACGACGGCGCCGTGCTGCCAGCTCCGATGCTGGACGGCAAGCCAGCACGCCTGGTGATGTCGACCGACAGCCATGTCGTCTCGCCCCTGTTCTTTCCCGGCGGCGATATCGGCTGCCTGTCGGTGCACGGCACGGTCAATGACGTGGCGGTGATGGGTGCGACACCGCTTTACCTCGCCGCCGGTTTTATTCTGGAAGAAGGCTTCGCCCTGTCCGACCTGGCCCGCATTGTCGAATCGATGGCCGAGGCGGCCCGCACAGCCGGTGTACCAGTGGTGACCGGAGATACCAAGGTGGTGGAGCGCGGCAAGGGTGACGGCATCTTCATCACCACCACCGCCGTCGGTGTCCTGCCCGATGGTCTGGAACTGGGTGGCAACCGCGCGCGACCCGGCGATGTGGTGCTGGTCTCGGGCTCCATCGGCGATCACGGTGTGGCGATCATGAGCCAGCGTGAGAACCTGTCGTTTGACGCCCCGATTGTTTCCGACACTGCGGCGCTGAACGGCCTGATTGCAGCCATGCTGGCCACCGGCGCCGACATCCGCTGTCTGCGCGACCCGACGCGCGGAGGACTCGCCGCCACATTGAACGAAATTGCCGGCCAGTCTGGCGTTGGCATGATGCTGCGCGAGAGCGCAATTCCGGTCAAGCCGGTGGTGGCAGCGGCCTGCGAATTGCTGGGGCTGGACCCACTCAATGTGGCCAATGAGGGCAAGCTGATTGCCATCTGCGCCAGCGCGGACGCGCCCACGCTGCTCAAGGCGATGCGGTCGCATCCGATGGGGCGGGACGCCGCGCTGATCGGCGAGGTGTCGTTTGATAGCCATCATTTCGTGCAACTGAGCACCGCCTTCGGCGGTCGGCGCATCGTGGACTGGCTGGCCAGTGATCAGCTTCCCAGAATTTGCTAGATTTGTGCCATGCGCATCCTGTTGCTAACCCACGCATTCAACAGCCTGACGCAGCGTCTCTCGGCTGACTTGCAGCAGCTTGGACACCAGACATCGATCGAGTTTGATATTGCCGACAGCGTCACAGAGGAAGCGGTGGCACTGTTTGCGCCCGCCCTGATCGTGGCGCCCTATTTGCGCCGCGCCATTCCTGAATCCATCTGGTCGCGCATCGTCTGTCTGATCGTGCACCCCGGCATTGTGGGTGACCGCGGACCCTCAGCCCTCGACTGGGCGATCCAGAACGAGGAGACCGAATGGGGTGTCACGGTGCTGCAGGCACAGGCCGGGATGGACGCCGGGCCGGTCTGGGCCAGCGTGCCATTTGCCATGCGCAACGCGAGCAAGTCCAGCCTGTACCGCCATGAGGTGACGCAAGCAGCCTGCAGTGCGGTCCTGCTGGCGCTGCAGCGCTTCGAGTCCGGCAACTTTACGCCGCAGCCATCCGCCACCTTGCCAGCGCCACAGGGGCTGTGGCGACCCTTCATGAAACAGCAACAGCGCAGTCTGGACTGGCAGCGGGATAGCAGCGCTACGGTGCTCAGGCGCATCCATGCAGCCGATGGTTTTCCGGGTGTGGCAGACAATCTGTTTGGCCAGCCCTGCCATCTGTTTGATGCCTGGCCCGAAGCAACGCTGCGCGGATCACCGGGTGCCGTCATTGCGAGACGCGAAACCGCACTGCTGCGGGCCACTGTCGATGGCGCCGTCTGGATTGGCCACGTCAAGCGTCAGGGCAGCATCAAACTGCCAGCGACACTGGCATTTGAACAAGAAGCGGCGCAACTTCCCGACATCGCGCTGCAAGACTGGTGGCGCTGCGGCACGCCAAGCTGGCAGGACATCGCCTACGAAGAACAAGCCGGTGTGGGGTTTCTTTCTTTTGAGTTTTACAACGGTGCCATGTCGAGTCGCCAGTGTGAACGGCTACGCTCGGCACTGGCCTGGGCGAAACAACGCCCGACGCAGGTTCTGGTGTTGACCGGAGGCCACGACTTCTGGTCCAACGGCATCCACCTGAACGTGATTGAAGCGGCCAGCCTGAGCGGCGGTTCGGCCGCTGACGAGTCATGGCGCAACATCAACGCCATCAACGACCTCGCGCTGGAACTGATCAACTCGGAGCAGCAAATCACTGTGGCGGCGCTCGGCGGCAATGCAGGCGCCGGCGGCTGTTTCCTGGCGCGGGCCTGCGACCTGGTGTGGGCGCGCGAAGCAGTGCTGCTTAACCCGCACTACAAGAATATGGGCAACCTCTACGGCTCGGAATACTGGACTTACCTGCTGCCACGATGCATGGGCAACGACGCGGCGCAAGCCATCATGCGTAACCGTCAACCCATGACGGCGCAGCGTGCCCTGCAGACCGGTTTCAGCGACGCCTGCGTCGACGGCGAACTGACAGACTTTCGTGCCAAGGTCGCGGAGCACGCAACAGCATTGGCCGCCGAACCCGACCTTGCGCAACGGTTAGCCATCAAACGTGAATCGCGCCAACGCGATGAAGCCGCCAAACCGCTTGCCGCCTACCGCGAGGAAGAGTTGACGCAAATGCGACGCAACTTCTACGGCTTTGATCCGAGCTATCACATTGCGCGCCACCACTTCGTTCATAAGTCTCCGGCTTCCTGGACACCACGCCACCTGGCGCGGCACCGCGATCTGGGGTGGAGGCTGCCATGACCAGTCGCACACCTCTGTCGGTCCTGGTCGTTGACGACGAGCAACGCTCGCTGGAGACGCTACGCCGCACACTGGAAGACCACTTCACGATCTTTACCGCTCTTTCGGCGGAAGAAGGTCTGGCTTTGATGGAAGGCGAGTACATCCAGATCGTGCTGTCGGACCAGCGCATGCCGGGCACGTCGGGAGTGGAGTTCCTGCGCAATGTCCGGGCGCGCTGGCCGAACACGATGCGGCTCATTCTTTCCGGCCACACCGATGCCGAAGACATCATCGCAGGTGTCAATGATGCGGGCATCTGGCAGTACCTCCTCAAGCCCTGGCATCCGGACCAGTTGCTGCTGACCCTGCAAAACGCCGCTGAGCTGTGGCGCCTGCAGCAGGAGAACGAGCGGCTGACTCTGGAGTTGCGCTCCAGCCCGGAACACCTTTCACAGCGGGTTGCCCACCTGCGCAAGAAGGTGAGAAGCCAGTCAGGCTTTGACCGCTTGACGCGCGCCGCCGACAGTCCCCTGAACGAGGTCTGTACGCTGGCCGCAAGAATTGCCGGCCACGACCTGTCGGTACTGATCACCGGTGAGTCGGGCACCGGCAAGGAACTGCTGGCACGCGCGATCCACTACGCCAGCACGCGCGCCGATCAGCCCTTCGTGGTGGAGAACTGCGGCGCCATGCCCGACACGCTGCTTGAGAGCGAACTGTTTGGCCACAAGAGGGGCGCCTTTACTGGCGCCACCGAGTCACGCATAGGACTCTTCCAGCAGGCCGATGGCGGCACCCTGTTCCTCGACGAAATTGGCGAGACTTCACCGGCTTTTCAGGTCAAACTGCTGCGCGCCCTGCAGGAAGGCGAAATCCGCCCCGTCGGCAGTCCGCGGCCGGTGGCGGTTGATGTGCGACTGATTGCCGCCACCAACCGCAATCTCGAGGCCGACGTGGCCAGTGGGCGCTTCCGGGAAGACCTCTATTACCGCGTGGCCGGTATCACGCTCTATCTGCCGGCGCTGCGGGAGAGGCCACAGGACATCGCGCCCATCGTGTCGCACATGCTTGCCCGCTCCGCGCTGAAAGGGCGGCAGATGTCGGACGAAGCGATGAGTTGCCTGCTCGCCCACACCTGGCCTGGCAATGTGCGCGAACTGCAGAACGAGGTCGGGCGGGCGCTGGCGCTTGGCGACGGTCCGGTGCTGGGCGCCGATCTGCTCTCGCCGCGCCTGCGCCAGCCGGGACATGGCAATGTCGCCAACCCAGCCAGAACCGAGCTTGATTCAAGCCTGCTCAAGCACCAGCTTGAACGCGTCGAGGCGCAAGTTCTGCGCGAAGCCATGCTGCGCCACAAGGGCAACAAGACACGCGTTGCCGAAGAACTCGGTTTGACGCGCGTCGGTCTGCGCATGAAGTTGATGCGGCTCGGGCTTGAGAAAGACAGGACGCCGTTCTGAGCCCGATCGCCGGTGGACCGCCGCGCCAGATCAGAAAGCCCCTGTCCAGTTATTGAGAAGGGGTTTCAGATCAGCGAGCGGAGCCGGCTTGCTGAACAAGAACCCCTGAGCGAAGTGACACCCATGCTGGCGCAGGAAATCGAGTTGCTCTTTCGTCTCAACTCCTTCGGCCACGACCTTCAAGTCCAGAGCAATGGCCATCTGCAATATCGCTCGGACTGTCGCGGCACCCGATGGGTTGGAAGTGATGTCGCGCACGAACGACTTGTCAATCTTGACAACGTCAATGGGCAGGCGTTTCAGGTAGCTGATGGACGAATAGCCTGTTCCAAAATCGTCGATGGCGATACGACACCCGATGTGACGAAACTTGTTCAAAACGTCCAGATACTCCGTGCTTTCGACAAGTTTCAGGCTCTCCGTAATTTCGACTGTCACAAAACAACCCGAGGTTCGCATGTAGCCGTCGACAAGTTCCAGCAGATCTGCCACGTGGCTCTGCATCACGAATTGCGCTGCAGACAGATTGAAGGCCAGATTCATGGGGACCTTGGACTCGGGACGCCATTGACTCCAATCCTTGAGGGCCGTCTCGAAGACCCATTTGCTTAGTGTGCTGATCATTCCGGTCTGCTCCGCGACCGGAATGAATACTTCGGGAGGAATGAAACCACTGGCTGGATGATTCCAACGCATCAATGCCTCAACACCAACGACGTTCATCGATTCAAGGTCAACAATGGGCTGGTAGTGAACTGCGAGGCACCGTTTCTCAATGGCGGTGCCCAATTCAACTTCAATCCAATGACGCCTGTTGGTTGCATCCTGCATGCTTTGGGTGAAGAAGCAGAATGTGTTTCGCCCCTTGCGCTTGGCCTCATACAAGGCGCCATCAGCGTTCATCAGCATCGTCTCCGGGTTGTCTGCATCCATCGGGTACATCGTGATGCCGATGCTGGTGGATGATTGCAATGTCTGCCCGGCGACGACAAGTGGTTGCCGTACTTCCCACAAGACTTTGTTCGCGATGCGCACAACATCTTCGATGCCTGTCAGATCGCTCAACAACACGATGAACTCATCACCACCCAACCGACCGACGGAGTCGGATTCTCTCAATGCGCTGCGAATCCGCTGCGACACTTTGACAAGCAGTTCGTCTCCGGCCAGATGACCCATGGAGTCATTGATCAGCTTGAAATGGTCAATATCCAGAAACAGCACGCCCAGCATCCTGTTGTCGCGGCGGCAGCGCAACAACAACAGACGAAGGCGATCAAGTATCAGGTTTCTGTTGGGCAGGCCCGTCAGAGCGTCATAGGTGGCCTGTCGTTCAATCGTTTCCTGAGCCACCTTTGAAACCGTGATGTCTCTGAAAACCGCAATGTGCCGCCTGATTTCACCCTCTTCGTTCTTGAGGGTGTTGATCGAAACAGACTGTGTATAGAGGTCGCCATTCTTTCTTCTGTTGACAACTTCGCCAGTCCAGGTGCCTTTCGAGAGCAGATCCCGCCACATCCGCTGATAAAACTCCTTCGAGTGCTGGCCAGACTTCAACAGACTCGGGTTCTTCCCAATCACTTCTTCGACGCTGTAGCCAGTAATGGTGGTAAAGGCTGGATTGACGGAAATGATCTGATTCGCCGCGTCGGTGATCATCGTTCCTTCCGATGTATGCTCAAAAACCGAGGCAGAGAGACGCAATTGTTCCTGCGCCAGGGTCTCCTTGGTGATATCCAGAATCGTCACAACCACACCCTTGATTTTGTGATGGTCGCTATCGAGATAAGGGAAAGCACGCAAGACGAAGTACCGGCCGTCTTCGTGCTGAAACTCGAACTCTCCCGGCGCTTGCGTCTTCAGGACCTCACTGATCACAGTGAGCACGCGCGGGCAATGAAAGTGAGTTGCAACATTCGCCAGGTTGGCTCTGCCATCCGCAGGAATGTCAAAGAACTGAAGCGCAACCTTGTTGTAACGCACGATGAAGAGGTTGTCATCAATGACCAACAGGGCTTTGTAGAGGCTGTTCAAGACATTCGTCAGATCATTGATTGCCTCACTCAGCTCCACGGTTCGAACACCCAGTTCATCGTTGACAGTAATCAGCTCCTCGTTGGACGCCTGCAATTCTTCATTGGCTGTTTCCAGTTCTTCGTTGGAAGCCTGCAACTCTTCATTGCCAGCTTGCGCCTCCTCATTGAGCGACTGCAACTCCTCATTGGCGGTTTCAAGTTCTTCAATGACGGACTGGAGATTCTCCCGATTGATGACGCTTTCGTGTTCCAGCTGAGCAATGAGGTCCTGTGTTTCCCTGTCGGTTGTCGCTTCGGACTTCGCGAGAAGACCTCGACTTTCCACAGGTTCGAAGCACACCAGATACAAGTCTGACTCATCCAGTTCGGATTGACCCACATAATGCACCGACATACGAAAGTGCTTCAACTTTCCGGCTTCGGTGATCTCCACGGGGCTGGTTGTGTGACTCTCTTTGGTGCGACTGACCCGATGCGTAAAGGCTCGCAACTCAGCCCTGAAATCCGGCTTGATCAACGTAAATACGTTGAAGTCTGCTTTGCCCGGTCTCAAAGACAAGAAGTTGCTGCAATCCCCAAACGTCTCCAGCAGGTCGCCAGAACCGCTCATCAACAAACTTGCCGGTGCGTACAGTGAAAACAGACGCTCTCGCCCAAGTATGGATGCAGGCGCTGCTGTTGCTGCTGCTGCCCTTGCCGTGTTCCTGTCCCGACCCTGACCATCTGTAATGCCTCTTGACCGCGGAAATCCTTCGACGATCGGCGAGGCAACCGCTCGTTTCAGGAATATCTTGTGCTTGCGGTCTCTCTCGGAAAACAGGTTGGCAAGTCGACCCACCGCTTCGGATTTGCCGAGGAAGAGCACCCCGTTCTGACGCAATGAGTAGTGAAATATCTTCATCACCCGCTCTTGCAAGTCGCTCTTGAAATAGATCAACAGGTTCCTGCAACTCACCATGTCGAGTCGGACAAAGGGCGGATCCTGCACCAGGTCCTGCCGTGCAAACAGTGTCATATCCCGGAGACTGCGATCGATGCGGTACATCCCGTCCTGCGCTGAAAAATAGCGCTCAATCAACTTGCTGTCGAGTTCGCTGAGTGCCGACTCCGGGTAGATTCCCGCGCGAGCAGTCGCCACTGCGTCATTGTTGATGTCCGTCGCAAATAACTGGATCCGGTACTTGTCTCGTTCTGTGCCAAGTTCATCGACCAGCATGATGGCCAGTGAATAGACTTCCTCACCGGTCGCGCAGCCGGGAACCCAGATGCGGATGTCGTCGCCAGGCTTCTTGGTGCTCAGCATGTCGCGCATGACCCGACGCAAGCCCTCAAACGAATCCCGATCCCGGAAGAATGAGGTGACGCAAATCAGGAAGTTACTGGCCAAATCGCTGAGTTCCCGACGATTCTTGGCAATATGCATACCATAGGCATCAAGGCCCGGGATCTGCAAGGCGGCCATCCGGCGCATGATCTGGCGCTGAATTGTTGCGTCCTTGTAATTGGTGAAGTCCATTCCGGTATGAGCAGCAATCTGCCGAACGATTTCCCGAATGGTGTTTGGCGGCGTCTCATCGGGCTCGCCTCCAAAGGGCGCCCGCGGGCGCTCGACAATCGCCTGCAGTTGAGCCGCGATCTCGTGCGGTGGCAGCACCAGATCGGCACCTCCAACCCGCACGGCTGCGACAGGCATGCTGTCGTATTTGGCAGACTTTGGCTCTTGCGCGATAGTGATGCCACCGGCCGCCTTGACTGCCTTGATGCCTCGGGCACCGTCGGATCCTGTACCTGAAAGGATGATGCCGATAGCCCGGTCTTCCTGATCGTCTGCAAGACTGATAAAGAATCGGTCCACAGACGGTTTTGGGCCGACGGTATTGGTGGGCTTGCCGATCATGAGCTTGCCATGAACAACCGTAACGTCGGTATTGGGCGGCGCAATGTAGATGATGTCAGCCATCGGATGCGTGTCGTTCTTTGCCTCAACCACCTTGAGCGACGTTTCTCGCCCCAAAAGTTCCACCATCAGACTGCGATGGTCAGGCGACATGTGCTGCGCCAGGATGTAGGTCATGTTTGCGTGTTGCGGCAGGTTCGCAACAAACGGTCGCAGCGCCTCCAATCCACCGGCAGAGGCGCCGATACCCACGTAGTACAGCGGGATGTCCAGACCCGTTTGCAAGACGATCTCTGAGTCAACTGGTCTGGATTTGATTGCCGCGCGCCTGGGGGCACTGGCGATCGCTTTGCTTGCAGCAGCACCTCTTGAGGTAGCTGACTTCTTGGCGACCGACTTGACCGCGGTGGCACCTTTGGCTGCCGACTGGGAACTGGATGTGTGCGAAGCCATGCTAGACCTTCCTGCCAGGTTGATCGTGAAATTCTAACCCTTGATCATCCGTGCAAAGCGTTGAAATGAGCCCGAAAACATACTGTGCCGCCGGGGCAACAAGACTCGCGTCGGTCTACGCATGAAGTTGATGCCACTGGCGCTGGAAAAAAACAGAACACCGTTATGAGATCGGTGCCAAGCAAAGCGCCCCGTCAGATGACAGGGCGCTTTGCTTGGGGGGTTGAATGATCAGGCAGCGTAGGCCGGGGTGAGTCTGAGCGCGGGAACTTCGATCTTTGCC
>JBAXNI010000030.1:0-25743 GCA_037133835.1 Comamonadaceae bacterium
AAGTGGGTGGGCGAGCGCATGAGACAGGGGGGTTACGCCCATGTATGAAGCACTCAAGAAGCAGGTGCTCGCGGCGAACCTGGAACTGCCAAGACTCGGCCTGGTCGACTTCACCTGGGGCAACGTCAGCGGTCGCGACGCCGTCACGGGCGCCATCGTTATCAAACCGAGTGGCGTGCCCTACGCGCGCATGACCGAAAGCGACATGGTCGTGCTCGATGCCAGCGGCACCGTGCTGGAAGGAAACCTGAAGCCTTCTTCCGATCTACCGACCCATCTGGAGCTGTACCGTGCTTTTCCGGAGTTGGGCGGCATCGTTCATACGCATTCGACGTGGGCCACCGTCTGGGCGCAGGCCTGTCGTGGCATCCCGGCCATGGGAACCACCCATGCCGATTACTTCTTTGGCGAGATTCCTTGCACGCAGCAATTGACGACGCAGCAGATTGCCGGCCATTACGAGTCGCAGACCGGCGTCGCCATCATCGACTGCCTGCGTCAGCGCGGCGTCACGCCAACACAGATGCCGGCGGTGCTCGTGGCCAATCACGGCCCCTTCGCCTGGGGTGCTGATGCCGATGCAGCCGTACACCATGCGGCGGTGCTGGAAGTGGTGGCGCGCATGGCGCTGCTCACGCTGCAGATGGATGGCAATTTGCCTGCGATGCCGCAGCAGTTGCTTGAAAAACACTTCTTTCGCAAGCACGGTCCCGGCGCCTATTACGGCCAGGGTTGACGGTGGTGACAGACAGATCGCGGGCAAGCGACTTGAGTGATCCTTGGCAGGATGGGCCGCTGTCGATGGCTGGCCGCAACGTGTCTTCAGGACCCAGCGACTTCTCTCCGAAGCAACCGATTGGTCAAGGTGACACGCTTGGTCTTGTGGGGGGCGGTCACTGTTGACGATCCCATAAAGCAGAGATACATGGTGAGATCGGAGTAGGATCAGGCCTGAATGCGATGATTTCGCGACTTTGCGAGTTGACAGCGCCCGATGGACCAAACCTTTCAACCAGATTTAAGTCAGGTGATTCTTCACTCCATAGTTGAAGGTCTTCCGATACGTGTGTTCTGGAAAGATCGCCATTCACGATACCTGGGCTGCAACACGCTATTTGCCGTCGATGCCGGGTTTGCTCGCCCCGAGGAATTGATCGGGAAGACAGACTTCGATATGAGGTGGAAGGATTTAGCCGAGGCTTACCGAGCCGATGACTTGCGTGTAATGGAATCTGAAGTTCCAAAGCTTGCTTATGAAGAACCCCAAGCGACCCTTGAAGGAAGAACCATTTGGGTACGTACGTCAAAGGTCCCATTGCGGGACGCACAGCACAATGTAATTGGCATTTTGGGGGTGTTCGAAGACGTCTCTGCACATAGGCGGGCCGAAGAAACCCAGAAGCGGCTTACCCGGGCGCTCAGGATCCTGAGTAAATGCAATCAGGTACTGGTGCATGTGCACGATGAGCAAGAGTTGCTTGCCGAAATTTGCCAATTGGTTGTGGACAACGGTTATCTGATGTCCTGGGTCGGCTTCGCGGAGAACGACGCCGCCAGGACTGTGCGTCCCGTTGCTCAAGCGGGCGCCAGAAACGGATACTTGGACAGAGCGAGTATCACCTGGGCAGACACTGAGCGAGGGCAGGGACCCACCGGTACCGCCATAAGGACAGGGGTAACAGTCGTCAACCAGGATTACCTGAGCAATCCAAGAATGGCTCCGTGGCGGGACTCGGCACTCAAGCTTGGATACCAATCAAGCGCGGCACTTCCTCTCATCTTCGACAACAACGTACTGGGAGCGTTCACCTTGTATGCACCAGAGCCGAGTGCATTTATTCCTGAAGAGGTTACCTTGCTTGAAGAACTTGCCAATGACCTCGCATTTGGCATCGTCACCTTGCGTACCAAAGCAGAGCGCGACCGTATTGCCGTCGAACATCAGCAACATGCAGAAATACTGCTGCGAAGCATGGAAGACTCCATCAAGGCCATTGCGGCCACCGTTGAGGCGCGCGACCCCTATACCTCTGGTCATCAATCGCGTGTTAGCCAGCTGGCTGTGGCCATATCCAGGGAAATGGGATTGCCGGATGAAACGACTAACGGCATAGGGCTTGCCGCAAGCGTTCACGACTTGGGGAAAATCAGTGTCCCTGCGGAAATTCTCTCGAAACCGGGCGGATTGACGGAGGTGGAATTCATGCTGGTGAAACAGCATGTGCAGCGTGGGTACGACATTCTTAAGGACATTGAGTTTCCTTGGCCCCTCGCAATCAATGTGTGGCAGCACCATGAAAGGCTGGACGGCTCGGGCTATCCCCAAGGGCTCAAGGGTGACCAAATCCTTATGGGGTCACGCATTCTGGCGGTGGCCGATGTGGTCGAGGCCATGGCCTCGCACAGGCCATATCGTCCCGCATTGGGTATCGACGCGGCATTGGAGGAAATCGAACTACATCGAGGGACGCTCTACGATCAAGATGTAGTGGATGCCTGCATCAAACTCTTTCACGAACGCGCTTACAAGTTCCCCGTATAGCGAGCACACTTCCATGGCAACGGAAATAGCGTCTGTACCTCAGGTGGGAACCCCTATCTGGAAGATCGAGTGGAGCGAAGCATTGAGTGTCGGCATCACGGACATTGATGAAGATCACAAGAGATTTGCTCGTCTGGTCAACGAACTGAATCGAAGTATTGTCGATAGGGCGCAGTTGCCCGAAATTCGTCGCAGACTGCAAATGATCATCGACGACGCAGTGCAACACTTCGAGCATGAAGAACGATTGTTCAAGGAATGGCAGTACGCCGACTCCCAAAACCATGCGGCTATACACGCTCAGATCATTGGGAAATTACACGCAATTATGTCGAGCAATGTCTCAATAAACCTGAACGCGCCATGGATAGAAGCCGGTTTGCAGATCAAGACCTTGCTCATTGAGCACATCCTGAAGGAAGATGTGAAGTACGCCAGATCGTACTGAGTTGGTCACCCGTAACGCGCAGCCAAGGGCGAGTCGCCTGCAACCGCGGATTGGGCAGCACACTACTGACTTTGAATCCATATCAAGTTCCGGGCAATCTGACGTCGGTAAACAATGACTAGAACTGCAACCAACAGTGCGGACAGGATCGCGTCAAGCAGACCAGCTTGACCCGGTGCCCCTATCCAGAGTGAAGGTCCGAAATAGCTCGACTGAAATAGTCCCTGAGTGAGTTGGAATGTGCTTTCGCTGAATAGCAGCCAGATCCAGATGTTCTTGGTGGCATGCCAGACAGTAGACATCCACAGGTTCCTGGTCGCCAGATATGCGATCCCGAAACCGATCCCATCCAGGGTGAAGACGAGCAGAGAAAGAAGGTCAGGCGTCTGTTCCCCGCCACGTTCCAGGTGTCCCCAGGCAAAGAGAAGCGAACTTGCGATCAGGCCCACTGTGCCATTGGTCAATTTGGCAATTTGGGGCAACAGTGCCCCGCGAAAGATCACTTCTTCGACAGCAGCCCACGCCAACTTGATGAAGATTGTTGCAATGCCAAGGACGAATGCGTTTGCGCCAGGAGGGTTCGCTGGCCGAATTTCAGCCCAGTCGAGACCGATGGACAGACCCAAGGGGCCCAGAACGATGATGGTTCCGCACGTCAAACCGATCACCATCGAGTTGAGTTGCGGACTGGCATATCGGTCGCAGACAAGCACAGCGATCGGTAGTTTGTGTGCGGCGCGGCGCTCCAGGGTGCTTCTCACCAGGGCCAAGAGGCTGGCAACAAAGCCAAAACCGAAAAGTAAGCTGCTCATAGAAACATTTTCTTTCAAGCAGGCCGGCTTGGTACGATGTACAAAAAGAACTGGCGACAACCCATCGGATACTTATGCAGCATCAGCTTCGCCTCGCGCGTCCGGTTAGCGACTTGTCTAGAACACAAGTCATGTATGTTCATGGCCTGCGAATGCAGGTTTTGGGCAGTTTTCAGAACCATGAGGGTTTTGACGGCGTCATGCTCGGCGTGGCTGACGGGACCTACCACTTCGAATTCACGCAATGCAGAAGCCATCCCGTCAGTCCTGCCCCCACGCAGGAGGACCTGATCGTCTTTTACATTCCAGGAACGTTGGAGTGGCAAAGCTCGTGTGCGGACATGGAGAATGCGGGCTTCAAATCTGTCGCATCTTTCAATCCGTATTGGGACACCAACGGTCGAACATACGAGGACCAAGATGGTTATCGCATCGTCTTGCAGAATGCCGATTGGCGCAGCGACGTAGTGGGCGTTACTTGATGACCGAGGCGTGTCAACCCCTGGATGCCGGCGTGGGTGCAGATGGAGCCTGCTTGATGATCTTCACCGCGCGCTGTGCGGTGCTTGGTCCGGTGACCTCATAACCTGCGGGCACCTTAAACAGCGCTGCATCGGCTTCCCCACGCTTGAGGTTGCTCAAACGTACACAGCCTGCCTTGTATTGCAACGAAGGCATGGAAAAGTTCCAGCAGTTCGCAAGAAAATCGATGGTCCGGCGCAACAAGCAATTCAAATCGGCGGTATTCTCACGTTTTCTCATGAAGCCAAGGGCACTCCATGTCAAGAAAGGCACTTGTCTCGGCGACCATGGTCGCAAGCAGCACGCTGCAAGCAGCGCAGCCCGCGATGGCGCTCAGCGTGACGGTCAGGGCGCCCAGGCGGATTCACTGAACAACCGAAAGAGGAGAGTTTCATGCAAAACGAAAATTGCATCGGTCGCCGCACTTTTGTACAGACCAGCGCAGGCACAGCGGCGGCATTGGCGTTGCCCGATCTGTTCGGCCTTGGCAAAGCGTTTGCGGCGGCCGGTCCGACTGCAGGCATAGGCTATTTCGCGCGCTTTGGCGTCGATGAACAATTGATCCGCGACACGCTCGGTGCGGCGCTGTCACGCGGCGGAGACCACGCTGATCTGTTCTTTCAACATCGGGTTCTCAACAACATGACGCTTGAGGACGGCGCCGTCACACGCGCCAGCGCCAACGTGGCGCTCGGGGTCGGCGTGCGCGTTGTCTGGGGCGATCAAACCGGATATGGCTTCACCGAGGACATCACGGCCGAGGCCATGAGGCGCGCGGCGCTCACCGCCGCTTCGATCGCGCAAGGCGCATCGAAGCTCGCGCCGCAGCGCCTCAACCTCAGCGACACAGCCCATCGCTACCCGATAGGGGTGCGTTGGGAAGATGTCCGGCCGGCTCGCAAGCTGGCGATCCTGGATGGACTCAACAGCAAGACCTTCTCCGCTGACCCGCGCGTGCAGAAGGTCAACATCCACTTCATGGACGCCAGCGGCGTCATCCTCGTCGCCGACTCCACCGGCCGCATCGTCGAGGACTCGCAACCCATGACCAGCGTCTACCTGACAGTTGTCGCCGAGCAGAACGGGCGCAAGGAGAGCAACTCGGTGAATCTGGCCGCGCGCGCCGACATTGACTTCTACCATCCAGCGCGCCTGGCCAAGCTGGTTTCTGACGGGATCGAGAAGACGATGATCCTGTTCGACGCGACCCAGCCGCCCGCTGGCGAGATGCCGGTGGTACTCGGAGCGGGTTCGTCCGGCATATTGCTGCATGAGGCCATCGGTCACGGCATGGAGGCTGACTTCAACCGCAAGAATGTGTCGATCTACTCTGACAAGATCGGCAAACCGGTTGCCAGGAGTTTTGTCAACATCGTCGATGACGGCACACAAACGGCGGCGCGTGGCGCCATCAATATCGACGACGAAGGCACGCCAGCTGGCAAGACGATGCTGGTGGAGCAGGGGATCTTGTCAACTTACCTGCACGACTCGATCTCGGCGCGGCATTATGGCGTCAAGCCCACCGGCAACGGGCGTCGCCAGGGCTACGAGTTCGCGCCCATGCCGCGCATGCGCTCGACCTACATGCTCGACGGCCCACACAAGAGGGAAGAGATCATTGCCTCGGTCAAGAAAGGGATCTACTGCGACCACTTCTCCAATGGCCAGGTACAAATCGGCGCCGGCGACTTCACTTTCTTCGTCAAGAATGGGTTTCTGATCGAAGACGGCAAGCTGACCCGACCGATCAAGGATGTCAACATCATAGGCAATGGTCCGAAGGTGCTGGAGCTTGTTGACATGGTCGCCGACGATCTCAAGATAGACGAAGGCGGCTGGACCTGTGGCAAGGACGGCCAGTCGGTGCCGGTATCACAAGGTATGCCCACCGTGCGCGTCGCTTCGATGAACGTTGGCGGCCGGCAGCAAACGAAACAAGGCTGAGGAGGCGATCATGAGCAATACCAACGACAAGGCCGACAACCTGTTGGGGATCGTGCAAAGCTGCATCCGGATCGCCACGAGCAAGGGCGCGAATGAGGCAACGGCGAGCGCCTCGCGCAATCGCGATGTCAATTTTGATTGGCGCGATGGAAAGCCGGAGAAGGTCGAGGAATCAACCAAGCGCGGCGTGCAAGTGGGCCTCTTCGTTGATGGGCGGTACGCCACGGTCTCCACCAGCGATCTGCGCGTGGAGGCGCTACAGACCCTGATCGGTGACGCGGTCGAACTCGCCAGGAGTCTGACCAAAGACCCTTACCGACGCCTGCCAGATCCGGCGTTGTACAAAGCGCAGTCGGAGATCGACCTTGATCTCGAAGATCCCAAATACGCCAGCGTCGACGCCCCAACGCGCCGACGCCTTGCCGAAGCAGCAGAGGCGGCCGCGCGCGCCGTCAAAGGCAGCGAGGCGATCCTGTCCGTCAGCACCAGTGTCAGCGACACCTTGACTGAACGGGTGTTGATGAATTCAAACGGTTTTGTCGGGCAGCGCCGCGACACCTCGTTCTTTGTCTCCGCCTCGGTCAGCGTGAAAGACGCCGACGGACGCCGCCCGGAAGACTATGCCTACGCCGGTGCCAGGCATTTCAGCGAGGTGCCAGACGCCGCCACGATAGGACGGGAGGCAGCCGAGCGTACCCTCGCCAGGCTGGGCACCAAAAAGGGTGAATCGGCGACACTGCCCATGGTGATCGACAACCGCGCCGCGGGCCGGATGGTGGCTTTTCTGCTGGAGCCACTTTCGGGCGCGTCACTGCAGCAGAAGCGATCCTTCCTTGAAGGCAAAGTCGGCCAGCCGGTGATGGCTGCAAAGGTGAGCATCGTCGATGATCCACTGTTACCCAAGGGCTTCGGTTCCCGTCTCTGGGACCACGAAGGGATCGCCGCAAAACCGCGCCCTGTGGTGCAGGCCGGCGTACTGCGCAGCTATTACATCGACACGTACTATGGCCGCAAACTCGGCGTCGCGCCAACCTCTGGTAACCCGTCGAACCTGCGCTGGAGCCTGGGTGACAAGAACGGCCGCGCGCTGGTTGGTGACATCAAGGACGGTATCTTCGTCACCGGCTTTCTGGGCGGCAACTCGAACAGCCTGACGGGGGATTTTTCGCTCGGCGTTCAGGGCTTTCGTATTCGCAGCGGACGGATCGCCGAGCCGGTCGGAGAGTTGAACATCTCGGGCAACCACCTCGAATTCTGGAAGAAACTGGTGCTGATCGGTAACGACCCGTTCCCTTACTCCGCTCTGCGCACGCCGACACTCGTATTCGACGGTGTCAATTTTGCGGGTGTGTGATTGTTGACATACAACACCTTGTCATTGACCGCTTCAGCGCTAAGTCAATGACCAACTATTTCACGGCATGCTCCAGATTGATGAATGGCGTTGCGTTTCCGCTAACCTGCGGTAGCTTTCCGTCCCATTTGGCGATGGCCGCGCGTTCGTTCTCGATCCGGCGCAGCGCCAACAACTCGGACGTGATCTGCAGCCGTTGCAGGGCCAGCGATTCCGCCTCTGCCTTTGCTCCGACCACCTTCTGTTGCGCCTCGACCTGGAGACGCTGGAGGTCTCGCTCGGCCTGCTGCTTTTGTTGCTCAGCCTTCACCTTGTTTTCGATGGCGTCGGAAAAGCTCCTGGAAAAAGCAAAGTTGATCAGGTTGAATTCGTCCAGCATCAGGCCGTGGCGGCTCATTTTCTCTTTCAGAAGCACGGCAATGGCATCACGCACCTCGGTTCGCCGCGTGATCAGTTCTTCTGCCGTAAAGCGTGCGGTTACCGCCTTGACCGACTCGTGGGTTGCGGGCAGGATGATTCGCTCAGCGAGGATGTTGACGGAAGGTCCGACATTCTTGAAAGCCTCCACTGCAAACTGAGGCTGCAGGTGATAGTTGATGGCCACCTTGGTGTGCACCGATTGCAGGTCTTTGGAAGCAGCGTCTCCCTCACCTTCCCCGTTTTGAATCTGTACATTCATCAAGTGCATGGTTTGGGCGATAGGCCAACGAAAATGCAAACCAGGTTCGTACAGTGCGTCGCGCGCATCTCCAAAGGTGGTCATGACACCCCGGTTCCCCGCTGGAACCACCGCGACCGGAGCCAGGATGGAAATCACTAACGCAGCTCCGGCCAAAAGGAGCCCCTTTTTTGCCCAGGTTCTTCCCGCATCATTCATCACGAACCGATTGAAAATTGACATTGCATCTCCTTGTGCGCCACGATGGCGTCGGCGCTGAATTATGTGCCACCAATCGTACTTCGCGACTTTACTGCTTGCCCGACTGCCGATGGTGATGATCGTATTCCCCCCGGAAATCCCATATTGGCTCACAGAATGCACTAGACTCGCGCTTTCTCCCTGCTTCACTTTGGAGCGGTCATCTTTTCCACCTCACCATGACATCCTGCACCCTCTATGGCACGCTACGCAGACTGTTGCTTGTGGGAGCGGTCGCCATGTCGCTGCCGACATTTGCCGCTGATTCAATCGATGTGGACGCGAACAAAGCGCTCTCCGATTCGGTGGTGAAGATATTTGCGACACGCGTCAATCCAGACACGTTCAAACCATGGAACAAGCAGTCGCCATCCAATGTGACCGGTTCCGGTGTGGTGATAGAGGGCAAACGGATATTGACCAACGCGCATGTGGCTTTGTATGCAAGCGAAATCCAGGTCCAGGCCAACGAGGCCGGCGACAAAATGGCTGCGACGGTGGAGTTCATTGCACCGGGCATTGACCTGGCCATTTTGAAGCTGGACGACGAGGGCTTCTTCAAGACGCACGCCCCCATGCCACGCGCCACCACGTTGCCGGGCATCAAGGATGCCGTTCTGGCGTATGGCTTCCCAGCTGGTGGCGACTCACAATCGATCACCAAAGGCATTGTTTCGCGGATTGAGTTCGCGGGATACAAACATCAGGTTTCTGGGTTGCGGATTCAGGTTGATGCAGCCATCAATCCAGGAAACAGTGGCGGGCCGGTGGTGGCAGGCGACAAGATGATCGGCTTGATCTTCTCCAATATTCCAAGCGCACAGAACATAGGCTACATCATTCCCAACGAAGAGATCGAGTTGTTCCTGAAAGACATTGCCGACGGGCATTACGATGGAAAACCTGCGATCTTTGACACCTTTCAGACGCTGGAGAACCCGGCGCTACGCGCATTCCTGAAACTCGATAAGGACGCCAAGGGCCTGGTTGTATCTCAACCCGAGCGGTCAGATTCAGACTATCCGCTCAAGAAATGGGATGTGCTAACTCATATTGGTGGCACCCCCGTGGATGGACAGGGCATGATCACTGTGGCTGGCGGTCTGCGCGTCAGGATGAACTATCTGGTGCAAAAAGTGGCGAAGAACGGGTTTGTGCCCTTGACCGTGCTGCGTGCAGGTCAGGTTGTATCCCTGCAGTTACCTGTGGTGACTGGCGTTTCCAGGTTAATACCTGATCTCGCAGGCACTTACCCGCCTTATTTCATTTACGGTCCGATGGTTCTGACCAAGGTCACTGCGGACATGCTGCCCGGGTATCAGACCACGGGGTCATCCAACGCTGGCACGATCAACGCTTTGGTGAACTGGAGCCTGACGGGCAACCCCTTGGTGACGCAGCGCGGCGACAATGCGAGCACAGAAAAAGAAGAGTTGGTCGTGGTCTCCGCTCCATTCTTCCCGCACAAGGTAGCTACTGGTTACAGCAACCTGGCATTTCGCGTCATCAAATCGGTCAATGGCACGCCCGTGCGAAGCCTCGCACATCTGGTGGCGCTGCTGCGAGACATGAAAGACGAGTTTGTTGCTTTTGATATCGAAACAAAGGGTGGTGAAGGGGTCGTTTTCCGTCACAAGGACATGTTGGCAGCCACTGAAGAGGTCCTGACCAGCAACAGCATCCGGTCGCAAGGGTCGGAACTTCTCATGAAGGTGTGGCGAGGCCAGGATAAGTAGATGTAGGCGGCGACTTCTCGCCGAAGGCGACCGTCTTTGGATAGTGAGGTCAATCAGGGAATGCAGCTGCACGTTTCCTGATTTGACGTTGGAACAACCTTCAGCGAACGCCACTTTTCTTCCGGCTTCATTCGAACAAACTAAATGCTAGACTAGATTTCAAGCGGACATATCCATGGTCCTTTGGAGCCTTTTATCGATACCGAACTGCTAAGCGAATTGCGCATAGATGGAGTACATCGCGAGAGCCTCGATGCGGGCGGAATACCGCGATGGGTCCTTGCTTTGAGCGTTGCCGGGCTTTTGCTGGCGCTCGCGGCAGCCCTGATCTGGTGGTACCTGGCGAGCAACCGACCCGTTTCAGTGCAGACTGCTGTCGTGCGTGCCAATGGCCAGGACGCAACGGGGGACGCAGTGCTGCAGGCCACGGGCTATGTGACGGCACGTCGTGCGGCCACGGTCTCAGCCCAGATTACCGGCACCCTGACCGAAGTTCTGATTGATGAGGGATTTCGCGTAAAGAAGGGCCAAGTGCTGGCCCGACTCGATGACAGCGCCCTTCGAGCCGGCCTGGCTGCAGCCGAGGCGCAGGCACGGGCCTCGCAGGCAGCTGTCGCTCAGTTGCGTGCCCAGCTGGCCCAGGCCGAGGCCGATGCACGTCGCCAGGCCGAGTTGGGAGCTTCGGGTATGGCTACGCGACAAGCTCAGGAGCAAACAGCAACAGCCGTGCGAGCCTATACCGCCCAGCTCGACGCAGCCCATCGTCAATCCGAGGTCGCGCAGGCGCAGGTCAGTATTGCGCGGGTCAATTTCGACTATGCCACGGTGCGATCACCTTTTGACGGAGTCGTTACAGCGCGCTCGGCTCAAGTCGGTGAAATCATTTCCCCGCTCTCGGCCGGGGGTGGCTTCACGCGCACCGGCGTGGGCACCATCGTTGACATGGATTCGCTGGAAGTGGCAGTGGATGTCAACGAGGCTTATATCGCCCAAGTCAAGTCAGATATGCCCTGCGAAGCAGTGCTCGACGCCTATCCCAACTGGAAGATTCCGGCCCATGTGGTTGCGGTCATTCCGAGTGCGGATCGCGGCAAGGCCACGGTCAAGGTGCGCGTGGCGCTCGACCAGAAGGATGTCCGTGTGCTGCCCGACATGGGCGTGCGCGTGAGCTTCCTTTCGGCAAGACCGAAGGTGCAAGCCGTACCGGTGCCCGGCGTACTGCTGCCGCCAGCTGCTTTGGCGCAGCGCCATGGCGGCGAAGTGGTTTTCGTGGTGCGCGAAGGTAAGGCGACCCAAAATGCGGTCAAATTCGGCTCTGATGTGGGTAAGTTCAAGCTGGTCACCGAAGGGCTGAAAGCAGGTGAAACTGTCATTCTGTCGCCGTCAGCCGAGCTAAAGGATGGTTCAACCGTTGTGAGCAAGGAATGAGCATGAGCGCATTGATTGAAATCCGTGATCTCTCCAAGGTCTACACCCGCGGCAAGCAGAAGGTGGAGGTCTTGCACAGTATCAACCTCGACGTCAATCAAGGGGACTTCCTCGCGCTGATGGGTCCGTCGGGCTCAGGCAAGACCACTTTGCTGAACCTGATCGGTGGACTTGATGCGCCCAGCGGTGGCGCCATCACAGTGGGAGGCGAGCGCATCGACCAGCTCTCCGGTGCTGCGCTGGCCAAGTGGCGCGCATCCAAAGTCGGCTTCGTGTTCCAGTTCTACAACTTGATGCCTGTGCTCTCGGCGCAAAGGAATGTAGAGCTGCCGCTGCTGCTGACCAAGCTCTCGGCCGCCGAGCGCAGGAAGCGCGCATCCATCGCCTTGCAACTGGTGGGTCTTTCCGATCGTGCCACGCACAAGCCCACCGAGCTGTCGGGCGGCCAGCAGCAGCGCGTGTCCATCGCGCGGGCCATCGTGTCAGACCCGGCCCTGCTGGTCTGCGACGAGCCCACCGGGGATCTGGACCGCCAGTCGGCCGAGGACGTGCTGACCTTGCTGCAGGCACTCAACCGAGAACATGGCAAGACCATCGTCATGGTCACGCACGACCCGCGAGCCGCGACCCGTGCCAGTCAAACGCTGCATCTGGACAAGGGCACGCTGGTGACATCTGCCGAGGCTGTGGCCTGAGCAGCAGGAGCACGCCATGAAGTACCTTCACCTGATCTGGGCGGCGTTGTTCCGGCGCAAGCTGCGGACCTTTCTCACGCTGGTGTCCATCATTACGGCCTTCCTCCTGTTCGGACTTCTTGACGCAGTGCGTGTGGGTTTCGACCAGGCAGGACAAAGTGCCAATGGTGCCCAGAGATTGCAGACGGGTTCCAAACTCAGTTTCATTCAGTTGCTGCCGATGTCGCTTGGAGCACGTATTGCGCAGATCGATGGTGTCAAGGACGCCACCTTCGCCAACTGGTTCGGCGGCGCCTACCAAAAGCCCGAAAACCAGGTCTTCAGCTTCGCTGTTGCGACCAACTACCTGGACATTTATCCGGAGATGGAAGTCTCCGCCGAGGCGCGCAAAGCCTTCGCCGAGACCAAGGACGGTGCCCTCGTCGGAGAAGGACTGGCCAAGCGCTTTGGCTGGAAAGTGGGTGACCAGGTACCCATGCAGTCAACCATCTTCCCGGACAGGAATGGCAGCCAGAACTGGCCGTTCAAGATTGTCGGATTCATCCATGTGGCGGACAAAAAAACCGGCGGCTGGTTTGACCAGATGTTTCTGCTGAACTGGAAGTACTTCGACGACACGACGCCATGGAACCGTGGTCAGGTAGGGTGGTATGTGACCCGGGTGACTGACGTCAATCAGGCAGACCGCGTGGCCAAGGCCATCGATACGCTGTCGACCAACTCAGATCACGAAACCCGCACACTGACCGAGCAGGCAGCAACAGCTGCCTGGATGAAACAGCTAGCCGACATCAATCTCATCGTCACATCGATCATGGGCGCGGTGTTCTTCACTTTGCTTTTGCTCGCGGGCAACACCATGATGCAGGCAGTGCGTGAACGCACCAGCGAGATTGCAGTCCTGAAGACCTTGGGCTTCTCGGGTGCAAGCGTACTGATCATGGTGCTGGTAGAGGCCGTGTTGTTGCTTCTGATCGGCGGTTGCGTAGGCTTGAGTCTGGCCAGCATCATCGGGCCGGCCGTGGGTGCCGCCAGCAACGGTGCGTTGAACCTGCCCGTAGCCGGCGCCGCCAGTTGGGCAATCGGTGTAGCCTTGATGCTGGTGTTCGGTCTGGCGGTCGGCGCGTTGCCGGCGCTCAATGCGATGCGACTTAATATCACCGACGCCCTGGCCGGGAGGGCATGAGCATGAAATTTCTCAAGAAATTTGGCCTCATCCTGTTGACAGTCATTGTGCTTGTCGGTTGGGTGATGTTGCCATGGTCTGGTGCCCTTGCACTCGTGCTGGTGCTTGGTTTGTGGCTCGTCCTGACCCGAAGCGGCGTGCAGGCGCTCTCCGTTGCGTCGGTGGGCATCAGCACGTTAAGTCAGCGCTTGGGCTCATCGGCAGTCATTGTCGTCGGCATTGCCGGCGTGGTAGGCGTGCTGGTCGCACTGTTGGCCATGGCTGAGGGTTACGGACAGACACTGCGCAACTCCGGCAGCACAGATACCGCCATCGTGCTGCGCGGTGCCTCGGCAGCGGAAGTGACGTCATCACTGAGCCGCGAGGACGTCGTGCAGATAGAGCAAACGCCCGGCATCGCGCGCAACGCGAGGGGAGAGCCCATTGTCTCGGCCGAGACCGTCGTGGCCGCCAACCTGCCCGTCACAGGTTCCAAGAGCAATGAGGAAGGTAGCGCACAGGTGCGCGGTGTCAGCGAGGCTGCTTTTGCAGTGCGCCCTAACGTGAAGATCATCGAAGGCCGGCGTTTTCAGGCGGGTCTGCGCGAACTGGTCGTCGGCAAGGGCGCTGTGCGACAGTTCACCGGCCTGACGGTCGGCGCCACCCTCAAGCTCGGCAACCAGCCCTGGACCGTGGTCGGCATTTTCGCCTCCAGCGATGCAATGGAGTCGGAGCTGTGGGCCGACGCCAACGTAGTCAACGACAGCTACGGGCGTGGCGCTGGCCGCAACTCCGCCACCGTCAAACTGAGCAGTTCTGCAGAGTTCGCTGGTTTCAAGACCGCGCTGGAGGCCAACCCACAGCTCAAGGTGACAACCAGCACAACGCTCGAATTCTTTGCAAAGCAGTCGGAAAAAATGACCCAGGTGTTGCGCATCATTGGCATCACGGTCGGTGCCATCATGGCGGTAGGAGCGGTGTTCGGCGCGTTGAACACGATGTTTGCTGCTGTGGCTTCGCGCTCGCGCGAAATCGCGACACTGCGGGCCATCGGTTTTCGCGGCATGCCGGTAGTTGTGGCAGTGATGCTGGAGACTACGCTGCTGGCATTGCTGGGGGGTCTCATTGGCGGCTTGACGGCCTGGCTCCTGTTCAACGGCTTCGAGGCTTCGACGATGGCCGCCGGTTCGGTGGGCAAGCTGAGCTTCAACCTGGCCGTGTCGCCAGGCCTGCTGTGGGAAGGCATCAAGTGGGCACTGGCCATCGGTTTCGTTGGCGGCCTGTTTCCTGCTTTGCGCGCGGCTACCTTGCCAGTGACTGCTGCGTTACGCGAACTGTGAATGAGAGATTGTTGGCTTACGCGTCCAAAAATTGAATGAACGGTCTCCACGAGCAGGAACACGCGCCAGGGGCACTTTACGGGTCGCCATGAACTGCCTGCCAGCTGCTGATCTCATCCCGAAGTAATGACCCTGCTTGGGTGTCAACCAAGCTTGGGTGGTTTATCGTCACACACTTGACTGCAGCATGCTGCGCCGAGACTGAGTTTGGTGTCGGCGCCAAACGTCAGGAGTGATCAATGGGCAAAGGACGACTCGAAGCATTCAGTGACGGTGTCATAGCCATCATCATCACAATCATGGTCCTGGAGATGAAGGTACCGCACGGTGACCGTTGGGCGGATTTGTCCTCGCTTGGCGCGATCTTCCTCAGTTATGTGTTGAGCTTTTTGAACGTCGGCATCTACTGGAACAATCACCACCACATGCTGCATGCCGTCAAGCAGGTCAATGGGCGCATTCTCTGGGCCAACATGCATCTTCTGTTCTGGCTGTCCCTGATGCCTTTTACCACCGGCTGGATGGGCGAGAACCATTTCGCATCGACCCCCGTTGCGCTCTACGCGCTCGATCTCCTGATGTGCGCCGTGGCCTACATCATCTTGCAGACACAAATCATCAAACTGCATGGCAACGAGTCGGTATTGGCTGCGGCTGTTGGAGGTGACACCAAGGGAAAGATATCCCTGAGCGCCTACGTCATTGCGATACCCACCGCGCTGGCGGGTTATTCATGGCTGGCTGGAGCACTCCTGATCGCAGTCGCATTGATTTGGTTTCTTCCTGACCGACGAATTGAAAAAGTGCTGGAGCATTGAAGCGCGACATTGGCGAAAGCCCCTGCATGGGAGACTGGCACTGCATTGTCAAGTCTGGCGATAAAACTGAGGTGCGGGGAGTTCAAGCTTGGCCGCACGATTGCAGGCAGCGTCTATCTGACGGGCTCGCGGGCAGTCCCTGAGGCCAACTCGGCGCGAATACGGTTCTTGTCGACTTTTCCTACAACGGTCTTTGGCAATTCTGCAACCAGGACCACGGTCTCTGGCACCTTGTACTTTGCCAGGTTTGCTCTGCAGTGTTCAGTGAGCTGGGCGACGGTGAGGTCGCCGCTACGCGGAACCACAAGCGCTATCACGATTTCCCCACGATAGCTGTCCGGGACTGCCACCACTGCGGCCTCCAGCACGCCCGGGTGCAGATACATCACCTCCTCGATTTCGCGCGGAAAGACGTTAAAGCCAGAGACCTTGGCCATCTCTTTCTTGCGATCGCGAATGTAGAGGTAGCCGTCGCTGTCAAACTCGCCGATGTCGCCGGTATAGAGCCAGCCCTCGCGCAGCGTGCCTGCGGTCTCGCCAGCGAGGTTGCGGTAGCTGGCCATGACCTGCGGTCCGCGCACACGGATTTCGCCCTTCTCCCCAATAGGAAGCACTCTTGCACCCTCATCCGTATCAACGATTTCGACCAGCGTATGCGGCACTGGCAAGCCAACTGAGCCCGGCTTTCTGATTCCGTTCTGGGGATTGAATGAGATGACGGGCCCGGCTTCCGACTGGCCGTACCCTTCTATGACTGGCGCACCGGTAGCCACTTCCCATCGCCTGAGCAGTTCTTCCGGGAGCGCCGCCGAACCGGAGTAGGAGAGATAGATGCGGGAGAAATCGGTCCGGGTGAACTGTGGGTGGCTCATCAGTCCCACGAACAGCGTGGGACTTCCGGCGAAGATGGTGATGCGTTCGCTAGCCAGAAGCTCAAAGACAGCCTCCGGTGAGTAGCGTGGCACCACGATCATCGTGCCGCGCGCGTGGACCATATTGTGCAAGCACATGGCGGTGGCATAAACATGAAACAAGGGCATGACGCAAAGCAGGCGCTCGCAGCCCGTGCGCGTAGGAACCAGTGCTTCGCGCTGGCTGATGTTCGTGGCAACCGAACAATGAGTCAGGTTGACACCCTTCGGTCGACCGGTCGTTCCGCCGGTGTACTGGAGTGTGGCCAAATCCGCAGGGACCGGCATCGGCTGCGGCAGTTCCCGGTTGGCAGCTGCGCGCCACGCGATCAGTCGCCTCCCGGCGGAGCCGATGCGAATACGGTTTGGAATCGCGAACTCATTTGCAAGAGACGACACTACATCATGCTTTTCATCAGCGTAGATGACTGTATGCAGATCAGCATCTTCGAAAATGGTTCGCAACTCCCGCTCGGTGTACATCGGATTGCAGGGCACAACCTGGGCAGACGCCGCTTGCGCAGCGAACATCGCCACGCAGATGTCGAGCGAATTGCCCAGCACGATGCCGACGCGCTTGCCGTTGGCCCCCAGATCGACCAGTTCGTGGGAGAACCAGGCAATGCAACGGAAGTACTGCGCATAGCTCAAGCGCTCGTCCTGACAGACGAGGGCCTCATCGTCTGGCGCCTGCGCAACTGCCGCGGCGAGCATATGCACAACCGTCGGGTAGACATCTGGCATCTTGTTCACAGGTTCAACCCCAAGAGTCCGATCTGGCGAGCCACCGCAAGCGGCATGATGTCCCCTGTTCCGACGCCTAGCCTGAGTATTTCACGGTAATAGGCAGGCGGTCCTGCCGTGAAATCTTCAGGCTGACCGAACCGTGCTCGCAAACCGGCTGATGTGCACGGCAAAAGGCTTCAAACCGGGTAACCGGGGGGCTGTGGACCCCATTCGTAACCACGGCGTTCATCCAACGGCGGCGAAGTCCGGCGCGCGTCGTTCGCCAAAGGCGGTGATGCCTTCACGGGCAGCAGCTGTGCAGGCGCTGTCACCAAAGGCCAGGTAACCTATCTCCAGCGCTGCTGCGAGGGTCGGCGCTTGCGCTGCCTGCTGTACCGCACGCTCCAGCAAGGCGAGCGTGGTCGGGCTCAGGGCCATGCCACTTGCGGACTTGGCAGCCATGGGCTCAAAGGCGGGCAGGGCGACTGGTGCGTCGGCGATGCGCGCATGTCCGTGGGCCATGGCCTGCACGCGCGCGACGGCCAGCGCAATCAGCTCGGATGAATCTTTCGCCAAAGCATCCACAACGCCCAACGAGAGCGCCTGTCCGGCCTTGAGCTTTTCGCAGCGTCGCAGCATGGCGTGGAAGGTGCTGGCGGCCAGTGGCCAGCGGCGATAGGGAACCACCATGGCACCGATGCCGGGCAGGATGCCCAAGCTCACTTCAGGCAATTGCATCCAGCTTTGCTCCGTCGCCACCAGCGCATGGCAACGCATGGCCAGTTCAAAGCCACCGCCCAAAGCCATGCCGTTCAGCGCAGCGACCACCGGTTTTTGCATCGCGTCCAGATGCACCAGCAGGCGCGAGCAGTCACGCGAATACTGGGCAGCCGCGTCCTTGTTGTCGAGCATGGACGGGAAGCGGCCAATGTCGGCGCCGGCGCAAAAAGCCTTGGTGCCGTAGCCGGTAATCACAAACCCGGTCACGGCGGGGTCGTCTTCGTAACGCCGGATCAGCGCCAGAATCTCATCGGTCATCTCGTCATGCAAGGCGTTCAATGCTTCGGGGCGACGCAGGGTGATGACCTTGACACCGTCCAGATCGTCCACAAGAACGTGGCGCTCGAAACGCAGGTACGTGGACAGTTCGCGCTGCGGCATGGGCATTCCGGGGCGCTCGAGCGCCAGGCGTTCCAGTATGCGTTGCGCCTCGGCGTTTGGCATGTCGCGCAGCAGCGCCACCGGCCCTGCCTTGAAGCCGAGCGCCGTGCAGCATCCCAGATCGAGATCGGCGGGCGTGCCAATGGTACGGTCCAGAATATCCACGGCCTGCGACAACAAAATGCCTAGCAGGCGATCACGAACGGACGCGGCCTTGACCGCAGACACTTCGACCCGCTTGCCGGGTGCCAGGGTGAGCCACTGGTCGACCGATCTGAAAATCGATGCCGGCCGGTAATGTTCGCCTTCTTCATCGGCTTGCAAGGTGTTGGTTTCGGTGATGATCGGGTTGCCGCGCGCCAGATTCAGCACAAAGAAGGGTCCGGCATGGACCAGCTCACTGGCCACGCTGTCAATTTCAGCGGCGCTCGCCTGGTCCAGCAACAGCGCGGCCTCGTTGCACCAGTTGTCGAAGATGCGGTCGAGCATGAAGCAGGGTACGTCCTTGGTAACCAGAGGCAACTTGCCGGTATTGCAGAACACCCAACGCAACCAGGCCACCAGTTCCGGCGCACTGGCTGAGTACTCGATCACTTCCACCGCCGGGTTGCGCCAGGCCGGGGCGAAGAAGTGCGTCACGGTGGCACGCTCCTTGTGCCTGAGCTCGGCAAAGATGCGCTCGGCAGGCAAGGAACTGGTGTTGGAAGTGATCACGGCGTCAACGGCCACGCGCGCCTCCACCTCGGCAAAGATGCGCCGCTTGAGGGTCAGGTTTTCGGTGGCCGCCTCGATCACCCAGTCGCACTCCTTGATGGCGTCGTAGTCGGTGCTGCCCTGCACCTGCAGCATCACGGCGGCGGCCTGCTGCTGATTCATCTTTCCCTTGGCCAGCGCCTTGCGCGTGTAGTCGGCGAAACGACTCAGCGCGGCATCGATGGCGGCTTGCGAGATGTCAATGATGGTCAGCTTGAGCTCGGGCAAGGCGCTTTTCAGGTAGTAACCGATGTCCGGACCGATGGCGCCGGCGCCGATGACGGCAACGTGACGTGGCATGCCGCGGCTCGGGGTCTGCAGCAATGGATTGTTCAGAGGTACTTGCATAGTGGCGTGGGGCGCAAATTTGATCGACATGGTTGACACGGGCATTAAAAACGCATATCGTATACCGAATACAAGGTGCAGTCCAGAAGAGCAACATCATGACGTCAAATCTGACCCCCATCAGCCGGCCGGCCGGGCTGGCCGACCAGGTCTACCAAACTTTGCGCGAGCACTTGGGTAGTCACGTCATTCGGCCGGGGCAGTCTATGCAGGAGGCGTCTTTGGCTTTGCGTCTGGGCGTGTCACGTACGCCGGTGCGCGAAGCACTGTCGCGTTTGCTGAGTGAGGGTCTGGTCGCGGTCGAGGGGCGTAGCTTCGTGGTGCCCGTTCTGTCGGACGCGGATGTGGACGAAATCTACCAGTTGCGCGGCATTCTGGAGCCCGCCGCGCTGGCCCTGGTGGCGCAGCTGAATTCGCAGCCAACCGCCTTGCAGGCGTTGGAGCGCGCCTTCGCGGACGCACAAGCGGCACACGCCAGCAGCGACGCTGACGCCTTCCGTGAGGCCAACGCAGCTTTTCACCAGGCCTGGAAGGCCATGGTACCCAAC
The DNA here is from genome assembly GCA_037133835.1 of Comamonadaceae bacterium. GTDB lineage: Bacteria > Pseudomonadota > Gammaproteobacteria > Burkholderiales > Burkholderiaceae_C > Rhodoferax. Next base: position 20,174 of record JBAXNI010000030.1, read on the forward strand.
CAACGTCTGATCCATGCGATTGAGTTGTATGTCGGCCATGTGCGCTACCTGCGTGTGCTGACGCTAGGCAGTGCAGCGGCGCGCAAGGCCACCTTGTCGGGTATGAAAAAGATCCATGCCGCACTGCGCCGCCACGACGGCGCCGCTGCCGAGCGCGTGATGCGTGAGCATCTGGGGACCGCGCGGAAGTTCCTGCGTGTCGAACTCGACGCCATGGAGCGCGAGCTGCGGACAGAAAACGCGGTCGCCACCCCAGCTTGATACCGATTGACTGTTAACGGAGACGATGCCATGACCCTGCACGCGGAAATCCCCTATGGCGCTTACTGGAGTACACCTTTCGTGCGCTGGCAGGGCAGCCTGTCGCACTTGCACAGCATTGAATTTGCTGCGCACGTAGCCAGGCAGGAACTGGCACGCCGCAGCATCGAGGCTGAGAGAATCGATTACGGCGTGCTGGGCCTTTCCGTTCCGCAAAAGCATGCTTTCTATGGGCTGCCGTGGCTCACAGGGCTGGCCGGGTTGGCCCAGGTGGGTGGCCCCACCATCATGCAGGCGTGCGCCACTGGCGTGCGCGTGTTGCTGGCTTGCGCCCAGGAAGTTCAGTTCGGCATGGCCAGCGCGGCCCTTGGACTGACCTGCGACCGCACCTCCAATGGTCCGCACGTCTACTACCCCAACCCCAAGGGTGTCGGCGGAACCGGTGCCGGCGAAGACTGGGTTCTGGATAATTTCAACTGTGATCCGCTGGGCGGTCACGCCATGCTGGAAACTGCGGAGAACGTCGCGGCAGCGCACGGTTTCAGCACGGCCGAACAGCACGAAATCGTGTTGCGTCGTGAGCAGCAGTACCGCATGGCACTGCAGGACGACTCGGCTTTCCTGCGTCGTTTCATGACCCTGCCTTTCGAGGTTCCGACGGCGAACCTGCGCAAGACCATGAGCACCCTGGGAGGCGATGAAGGCATTAGCCACTCGACAGCCGAAGGTCTGGCCAAGTTGGTGCCGGTGCGCCAGGGTGGCAGTGTGACCTTTGGCGGCCAGACCCATCCGGCGGACGGCAACGCCGCCATACTGGTTGCCACGCCAGAGCGCGCGGCAGAATTGTCCACTAACCCGAAGATGGCGGTGCGCCTGCTCGGTTTTGGCCAGGCCCGCGTGGCGCTGGCGCGCATGCCCGAAGCGACCGTGCCGGCAGCGCAGCGCGCTCTGGCGCAGGCCGGGTTGACCATCGGCCAGATCGATGCCATCAAGACGCACAACCCGTTTGCCCTGAACGACTTGTACTTTGCCCGCACCATGGGTGTGAACAGTGCTGACATGAATAACTACGGCTCTTCGCTGGTGTGGGGGCACCCCCAGGCGCCGATGGGAACACGCTCGGTGATCGAGTTGATCGAAGAACTCGCACTGCGCGGTGGCGGGCGTGGCCTGTTTACCGGTTGTGCGGCGGGCGATTCGGCCATGGCGGTCGTGTTGGAAGTGGTTGACCGCAAGTAGGCGGGCACACGAGTCGACCGCATTGATCGAGAACTGCATGGACCTGTCGCACTGGATTGAACGGCACGCGGCTTTTGCGCCCGACAAGGTGGCACTGGTGTGCGCCGGGCGCGCCTGGAGCTATGGCGAACTGTCGCGCGCCATCGCTCGGATGGCGGCTGCGCTGGCCGACCGGGGCGTGCTGTCGGGCGACCGGGTGGCGCACTTGGGTTACAACAGCGCAGAGCAACTGTTGCTGCTGTTTGCTTGCGCGCGCCTGGGTGCGATGTTCGTACCGCTGTCCTGGCGTCTGGCGCCGCCTGAACATCGCATCATGCTCAATGACTGCCAGCCGCGCCTGGTGATGGTGGAAGAGCCCTTTGTTGAGTCCAGTGCAGCTTTGCGTGACCTGCCCGGCGCCACCGTTTGGGTTTGTGGGGGCCTGGCACGCTCGGGTTGGATAACTCTTGAGGAGATGCTGGGTGCCGCCCCTACAGTTTCTCCAGCACCAAGCCATGGCAGCCTGGACAGCCCGATTTTGTTGTGCTACACCTCCGGCTCCACCGGCCAGCCCAAAGGTGTGGTGCTGACGCAAAACGCCTTGTTCTACAACGCGGTGAACAGTACGCACATGCATGACATGAGCAGTCGTGATGTGGTTCTGACCAGCTTGCCCTTGTTTCATGTGGGTGGCCTGAATATCCAGACACTGCCGGCTCTGCACTGCGGCGCCACTGTCATTTTGCACGCGCGTTTTGATCCCGGCGCTGTGATCGATGCGCTGCAGACGCAGGGTGTGACGCTCACCGTGCTGGTGCCGGCGCAGTTTGAGCAACTGGCGGCGGATGCGCGCTGGGCGCAGTTGCGTTCAGGCACATTGCGCTCCATCAGCACGGGCTCCACCATCATCGGAACGGCCGAATATCGCCGGCACGCCCGAGCGGAAGTACCGCTGTTGCAAGTGTATGGCGCGACCGAGACTTGCCCGATAGCGGCCTACCAGCGCGCGCCGGATGCGGCACAGCATCCAGGCTCGGTTGGAAAGGCTGCGCTGCATTGCGAACTGCGCCTGGTCGATGACAGCGGGCGGGAAGTAGCGCAAGGCGCAACCGGTGAGATCTGGATACGCGGCCCGAACGTGATGACAGGCTATTGGGGCAAGCCGGCCGAGTCGGCGGTGGCCTTGGCTGATGGCTGGTACCACAGCGGTGATGTCGGCCACCTCGATCAGGACGGCAATCTTTATGTCGATGGTCGTCGCACTGACCTCATCATTTCCGGCGGCGAAAACATCTATCCGGCGGAGTTGGAGAACGTCCTGAGCCAATGCCCCGACCTGGCTGAAGTGGCCGTCGTGGGACGCCCGGATGCGCGCTGGGGCGAGGCGGTGGTCGCCGTGGTCGTGCCCAAGCCAGGCCGGCAGGTCAGCCCCGACAGTGTTGTCGAGTTGCTGCGGGGGCAGGTAGCACGCTACAAGTTACCGCGCGAGGTCGTCGTGGCGCAGAGCCTGCCGCGAACCGCACTGGGCAAGCTGATGCGAGAACAAATCAAGACCTCAGTTCGGCGCAGCGCCAGCGTCGAGACCACCTGACTGTCGCAAGGAATGACCATGAATCCCAATACAGAGCAAAGCAAAGTTTCAGTGCCAACCGGTGCCCGCGGCGGTGCCAAGATTGGAATTGACGTTGGTGGCACTTTCACCGACTTCGTTTTAACCAGAGAGGGCGCGGATCCGGTTATCTTCAAATCGCTTTCCACGCCGTCCGACCCGTCTATCGCGGTGGTCAACGGCTTGCGCGACATGGCTGCAAGTATGCGTCCCGCGATGACGCTGGAGCAGTTCGTCGCCACCATCGACACGATCGTGCACGGCACCACTGTCACCACGAACGCCACGCTCACTGGCACGGGTGCCAAGAGCGCGTTGCTGACGACCCAAGGCGTGCGAGATGCGCTGGAAATGCGTCGCGGCATACGCGAGGAGCAATACAACAACCGCTATACCAATGTGGCACCACTGGTGCCGCGCTACCTGCGCATCGGCGTCGCCGGAAGAATCGACCGCAACGGGCAGGAAGCACAGGCGCTGGACCTGGAGGAAGTGCGCCAAGCCATCGAACTGTTCAGGCGTGAGGGTGTGCAGGCGGTCTCCATCTGTTTCATGAACTCGTTCGCCAACACGGAGCATGAGCAGGCGGCGGCAGCGCTGGTACGGCGCGAGTTGCCCGGCGCCTACCTGTCGGTGTCGAGCGACGTGCTGCCCTCGATCCGCTTTTACGAGCGCGTCAGTACGACGGCGCTGAATTCCTATGTCGGCCCCAAGCTCAATCATTATCTGGACCAGTTGGTGGCGCGACTCAAGGGCATCGGATTTTCCAGACTGCTGCTCATCATGCAGTCCAATGGTGGCGTGATTTCACCCCAACTGGCGCGGGAGAAGGCCGCGCTGACGCTGCTCTCGGGTCCGGCCGGTGGGCCGGTGGCGGGGCTTTTCTATGTACGGGTCCACGGACAGAACAAGTGCATCACGACCGACATGGGCGGCACCAGTTTTGAAGCCTCGGTCGCGGTCGACAACCCACTGGTCAAGAACGATGGTGAGATTGCCCGCCACAAGATTGCGCTGCCTATGCTCGACATCCACACCATAGGCGCTGGCGGCGGCTCCATTGGCTGGCTCGACCAGGGGGGCATGTTGCGCATGGGACCACACAGCGCCGGCGCTGACCCCGGTCCGGCCTGTTACGACAAGGGCGGCAAGTTGCCTGCAACGACCGATGCCAACGTTGTACTGGGTTACCTTGATCCGGCCTTTTTTGCCGGCGGCAAGATGCGCCTGGATGTCGGTGCGGCACGCGCTGCGATCGACGAGCACATCGCGCGCCCCATGGGGCTATCCATCGAAGAGGCCGCTGCGGGAATGTACCGCGTGGCCTGCAACAACATGGCGCAAGGGGTGCGTGAAGTGACGATCAAGCGCGGTTTCGATCCGCGTGAATTCCCTTACATTCCGGCTGGAGGCGCTGGCCCCATCCACTCCTGTCTGATTTGCAACGAACTCGAAATCCCGCTGCAGATTGTGCCGCGCGAATCCTCTGTGCTGTGTGCGTTCGGCATGTTGCTGAGCGAGCTCAAGCACGACTTTGTCCGCACCTTTGTCGCGCGCCTCGAGGCGGTGGACTGGAGCCGCCTTGGCGCCATCATCGACGAGATGCTGCTTGATGGCACGCGCCAACTCGAACACGAGCAGATCGCGCCAGCGCAACGCAGCCATGCAGTCCGGCTGGACTGCCGTTACCTCAAGCAGTATCACGAAGTGTCGGTACTGGTGCCGCAGGCACTGATTCAGACGCATGATGCGCCGGCCATAGCCCAGGCCTTCCATACAGAGCACAACCGTCTGTATGGCTACTCACTGGCGCAGGAAAACGCCGCCATCGAGATTATCAATGTGCGCTTGCAGGCGGTGGGGCTGACCGACAAGCCAGGCTATCGCAAGCAGACTTGGGCCGGCACCGGCTGTGAACACGCACTCAAGGGTCAGCGGTCGGTTTACATTCCCGAGACCAAGGCGTTCGCCGATATCAGGGTGTTCGATGGTCACCAGCTGGCGTATGGGAATCGGGTTGCTGGGCCGGCGCTGATCGAGCAGGAAACCACTGCCATCTTTGTCAGCGCTTCATTTGACTGCGTGGTGGATGCGCTGGGTTCTTTTGCTCTTTACAAAAAGGGCCGCGACGATCTGGTCGCATCGTGCATGAAAGAGGAGGTTGGCGTATGAGCAAGATCGATCCCATTTTGTTGTCGGTCTACGCGCGCTCCTTCAAGGCGATTACCGACGAGATGAGCATTTCCATGGCGCAGACCACGCGCTCCCCGATTCTGTGTGAAGCCAAGGACTACGTCACGGGCCTGTACGACGCCGACGGCAATATGCTGGAGCAAACCGAGAATCTGCCGATCCTGGCGTTCTCGCTGGCACCGGTGTGCAAGTACATCAAGGAATTCTTCGGCGACGAACTCTATCCGGGCGATGTGATCTTTCACAACGATGTGTTCAGCCTGGGCAATCAGAACAACGATGTCGCGGC
>JBAXNI010000031.1:0-25471 GCA_037133835.1 Comamonadaceae bacterium
TGAAATGTTTACACAAACTTCATCAAAGCGAGAATCTCCCTGCGTACACTGAACTTTGGTAGAACTGGCTTAAGACTTCCATTTAGCTATCAAAGGAGTAAGGTATGAACAAGACTTTTCAGAAAACCCTGATTGCAACCGCGCTGGTGTGTGTGGGAGCGCTGGCTCAGGCACAGAGTCCACGCGGCCCTCAGGACGCGATGGGCATGGGTATGCCGGGGCCGCATTTCGGACCCATGCACCGCCCTGATCCGGCCAAGATGCAGGCCATGTTCGACAAGCACATGGCCAGGCTCAAAACCGTCCTGCAATTGGCGCCAAATCAGGAAAGCGACTGGGCAGCATTCAATTCCGCGATGACGCCGCCTGCAAGCAGACCGGCACGACCCAGCCGCGAGGAGCTTGAAAAGCTAACTACACCGGATCGCATTGATCGACTGAACGCGCTGCGGGCGCAGCACGCATCGCTGCTTGACAAGCGTGGGGACGCCGCGAAAAAATTCTACGCAACCCTGACACCTTCCCAGCGCAAAGTGTTTGATCTTGAAACGCTGAAATACCTTCAGCCCAAGCAGAGGATGCAGTGGCTTCATCAACTCATGCAGCACGAGCATCCGCCAAAATAGCAGCTGACAGTTTCCGGAAGATCACTGTTCTTCCGGCCAATACAAGCGCATCGGATTGTCCACGAGAAGTCTGTGCTGCAATTCTGCCGTCCTCGCGATGTGCGGGATGAAATCGACCAGCGCGCCGTCGTCGGGCATATGGTCTTTCAGATTGGGGTGCGGCCAATCCGTTCCCCAAAGCACGCGGTCCGCGAAGGTCTCGACAATGCGTCGGGCAAACGGCACGACATCACGGTAGGCATTGTTTTCGCCGTTCAATGCGCCTGGGCCGGCGAGGCTGAGTCGTTCCGGACAACTGACTTTGCTCCAGACATTGCTGTGTTCATGCAGGAATCGCATGAACAGTTCAAACTCCGGCCCGCCGTGTGGCTTGTTGACGTTCGGGCAACCCATGTGGTCGACGACCACCGGGGTCGGTAGTGCCACAAAAAAGTCCCACAAGTCGGGCAGGTCTGCCGCCTCGAAATAGACCAGTACGTGCCAGCCCAGCGGCTTGATGCGCGTTGCAATCTCAAGCAATTGGTCCTTCGGTGTGAAGTCCACCAGACGCTTGACAAAGTTGAAACGCACACCGCGTACGCCGCTGTCGTGCATGGCTTGCAGTTCTGAGTCGCTCACGCTGCGCTTGACGCTGGCAACACCGCGCGCCCGCCCCGCGGAGCGTGCCAGCGCGTCCAGCATCGCGCGGTTGTCGGCGCCATGGCAGCTTGCCTGAACCACGATGCTTCGCTCAAACCCAAGGTGGTCGCGCAGCGCAAACAACTGGTCTGCAGATGCGTCACAAGGCGTGTATTTGCGCTCTATCGCGAACGGAAACACGTCACCCGGGCCGAAGACATGGCAATGAGCATCCACGCTTCCTTTGGGTACCTGAAATCGCGGCTTGCCAGGTTCAGCGCGCCAGTCAAGCCAGCCAACTGTCTTGTGAAGTGCCACTCGGTGCGCGTTCAATCGGGTTTGATGTGGGCTTCTCGTATCAGCTTTTCGTAGCGGACGCGTTCCGAATGGATCAGGGCGGCAAACTGCTCGGTCGTGCCGGGAATCACTTCGCCGCCGACACCTGTCATGCGTGAGCGGACTTCAGCCGATTGCAAGGCCTTTTGCACTTCGGCGTGCAGCTTGACGATGATGGGCTTGGGTGTTGCGGCGGGAGCCAGCAGCCCATACCAGACCGAGGCTTCAAAGCCGGCAAAGCCGGACTCCGCAATCGTCGGAACCTCCGGGAAGATCGGGCTGCGGTCGGCGCTCAACACCGCCAGCACCTTGAGCTTGCCGCTCTTCACATGCGGAAGCACTTCAAGCGCATTGACCGCAACCAGCGGCAGTTGGCCACCGATGGTGTCGGTAATGGCCTGCGCTCCGCCCCGATAGGGAACATGCATCAGGGAAATGCCGGCAGCGCGTGCAAAGAGTTCCACGGCCATGTGCGGCGTTGATCCATTTCCCGGTGTTGCAAAGGCAATCGATCCGGCTTTGGCCTTGGCCGCCTCGATCATTTTGGCAATGTTGGCATACGGAGCGCTGGCGTTGGCGGCGATCACCACAGGCACCCGTCCGATCAGGGCCACCGGCAGCAGATCCTTTTCGGCATCAAACGGGGCCGGTTGGTACAGCGCCATATTGGCAGCAAGCGCGTTGGCCGCCATCAGCAGCGTATAACCGTCGGCCGGCGCGTCAATGACAGACCGCACAGCGATATTGGTTCCGGCGCCGGGCTTGTTGTCGACGATAAAGGATTGCCCCAGCGCGTTGCCCAGGCTTTGGCCGACCGTGCGGGCCACGATGTCCACCGCGCCGCCCGCGGCATAGCCGACAACGATCTTTACCGGCTTGGTCGGGTACTGCTGTGCACTCGCCAGCAGCGGCACCGTCATCAGACCAACAAGCAAGAGTCGCCTTGTGACGACGCCAAGAAATTCAAATGTGTTCATGGGTTCCTTCTCCGGAAAATGTTGAATGGTTTCCTACTCGTTGCCTGCCGTACCGCGCAAGCCGGCCCGTTGTATCAAGGCTTGCAACTGACCACTGGCGGCCATGTCCTGCCCAAAGCGCAACAGGTAGGGCAAACCAGCCTGTCTTCCCTTGGGAATGGCGATGGCCAGCGACTCGTAGCCCCAGCGCCCCTCCAGTACGCGCGAATTCTGCAATGCATCGGACAGTTCGAACAGGATGCCCTTGTTGGTGGCAAAGGCATCGATCCTGTGTTGTCGCAACATCTCCTGTGCCTGATCGAGCGAAGGTGCCGGTACCAGAGTCGCGTTCTTGAACTGGCGCCCCAGTACCCCCTGGGAGGTACTGCCCTGACTCACACCCACACGCATGCCGGCTCTGTCCACATCGGCTATCGACCCGATCGGCGAGTCCTGCATCACCAGATAGCCAAGTTCCAGCCGGATCAGCGTCGGAGCAAAGTCGACATCGCGCGCGCGGCTCTCGGAGGCGTTGGTAAAAGTGAAGTCCACTTCGCCAGCCTTCAACGCATCGATGACCTGTGCCACCCGTGAGAACTCCACCAACTTGACCGGCACACTGAGCTGCGCTCCCAAAGCAAGACCCAGGTCGTGCGCAAGACCCGCCTTTTCACCGGCCTTGCCAACCAGGACCATCGAGGTCGGACTGCCCGGGTAGACGCCGACACGAAGTGTGCCTGTCGGCACGAGGGTGGCCTGCGTCGCTGCATCTGGCGCCAGCCTTGCTGGGGCACAACCAGTCAGAACAAGAAGGATGGGCAGGAGGGCTGAGAGAAGGAAGCGTCGGAATGTTCGCATGGGAGATCAGTCGATGTAGCGCAAACCGGCCTTGGCTAGCGGTTCGCGCATCTTGTACATATCCAGGCCCAGCACACCCGATGCAAACTGGGCTCGCTTGTCAGTCTCCAGGGCTTCGCGCCTGGCCGCGGCATCCGCCACCTGCTGCGCAAGGGCGGCCGGCACGACGACCACACCGTCCACGTCGGCAATCACCACATCGCCAGGATCGACGACAGCACCAGCGCACACCACAGAGATATTGACCGAACCCAGCGTTGCCTTGATGGTTCCCTTGGCGTGGATGGCCCGGCTGAACACCGGAAAGTTCATTTTTTCCAATTCAGCGACATCGCGCACACCACCGTCGATGACGAGACCCCTGGCGCCGCGCGCCTGAAAGCTCGTGGCCAGCAGGTCGCCAAAAAAGCCGTCGAAACTTTCGGTCGTGCAGGCGGCCACGACCACATCGCCAGGCCGCAGCTGCTCCGCCACTACATGCATCATCCAGTTGTCTCCGGGCTGCAGCAGCACCGTCACCGCCGTACCGCAGATTTGGGCGCCCGCGTACACCGGACGCATATAGGGTTTCATGAGCCCGACGCGGCCCATCGCCTCGTGGAGCGTGGCAACGCCGAAGCGGGACAAATGCTGCACCGCAGCCGGATCGGCACGGCAGATATTGCGTCTGACAATACCCAGATGGTTCAGGTCCATGGTCACTTGCCTTTCCTCTGCAATGCGGCGTCAAGTCGCGGAAAGACGCGCCGCACATTGCCTTCGTAAATCTGGAATCGATCCTTTTCACTGAGAATGCCCGACGCCTCGATATAGCGTTTGGTGTCGTCGAAATAGTGGCCGGTCTGCGGGTCGATACCGCGCACCGCGCCAATCATTTCGGAGGCAAAGAGCACGTTCTTCACCGGAATGACCGTATTCAGCAAATCAATGCCAGCTTGATGGTAGACACAGGTGTCGAAGAAAATGTTGTTGAGCAGATGTTCTTCCAGCAGCGGCTTCTTGAGCTCCTGCGCCAGGCCGCGAAAGCGTCCCCAGTGGTAAGGCACCGCGCCGCCGCCATGCGGGATGAGAAAGCGCAGCGTCGGGAAGTCCTTGAACAGATCGCTGGTCAGGCACTGCATGAACGCCGTCGTGTCGGCGTTCAGGTAATGGGCGCCCGTTGTGTGAAAGCAGGCGTTGCAACTGGTACTCACATGAATCATGGCAGGGATGTCGTACTCCACCATCTTCTCGTAGATCGGATACCAGTGCCGGTCACTCAGCGGCGGCGAAGTCCAGTGCCCACCCGACGGGTCCGGGTTCAGGTTGATGCCGACATTGCCAAATTCCCTGATGCATTTCTCCAGTTCCGCAATGCAGCTGCGCGGATCGACACCGGGTGACTGCGGCAGCATCGCCACCGGCACAAAGTTGTCGGGAAACAACTGGCTGACGCGAAAGCACAACTCGTTGCAGATGGCAGCCCACGTGCTTGAAATGTTGAAGTCGCCGATGTGGTGCGCCATGAAACTGGCGCGTGGCGAAAACAGCGTGACATCGCTGCCGCGTTGCCGCATCAGGCGCAACTGGTTGCTCTCGATCGATTCGCGCAGTTCGTCGTCGCTGATTTTCAGGTCCGACGCCCTGGGCATCATGGAGGCGTCCTTGATGCCGGCAATCTGCGCCTGACGCCAGGTCTCCAGTGCCTTGGGCGCGGTGGTGTAGTGACCGTGGCAGTCAATGATGAGTGGCTTTTTCATGTCGCTTCCTGTGATCCCATTGTGCATGCGGTCAAGCGCCAGTCCACACGACGGCGGGCACCATGACCTTGCCCTGCATCAGCAGGCGCGCGGTTCGCAGCAGGGCTGCCTTCGTCACTCTTTGCGGATTCGCTGGATCGGTCTCCAGTTCAACGCTGAATTCACCCGTTGGATGCTCCACCGATACGGTCTTGCTGACACCATCCGGCACGATGGCGATGCCTTCACACACGGAGCCGCGCAAAACGCAGGCCGTTGCTACTGTCACTGCAGCGAGGACACCAATGGCATCGTGGCACACGTGCGGAATGAAGCTGCGCGTGCTGATGGCACCGCCGTTACGGGGCGCTGCAACCAGCGTCATCTTGGGGTAATTTTTCCATGTGATGTCACCGAGGCCCATGGCGTGGCCGGCGGCGATGCGCAAACGTTCAATGCGATCCTTCAATTCGACATCCGTGTTCATCGCTTCGACGCTTTCATAGCCACTGCGCCCCACATCGGCGGCTTTGAAGATGACCAGCGGCATGCCGTTGTCGATGCAGGTCACCTCAAGACTGAACGCCGGGTCATCGCCTTGCGCCGGGACGATAAGCACGTCCTTGATCTGCCCGGTTGGCAGCAAGCCCGAGGCGACGGAGCCGGCGGTGTCCAGAAAATGGATGCTGATCGGCGCGGCGCAGCCGGGCACGCCGTCAATGCGGGCATCGCCGGCGTATTCGACATAGCGACCCTGCCTGCCTTGTGGCGTCTGCACCGTCACATCGCACTGCATGCCGGTATTGAGTGTCAGCACCCGAAAGGTGCTGGTGTCGCCCTGCGGTTGCACCAGGGCGCACTCCAGCGCGAACGGCACAACGGCGGCCAGCATGTTGCCGCAATTCGGCGTTGTATCGACGCTGTCGGTGTCGGGCTGCAACTGGGCAAAGAGGAAATCAAGGTCCACCTCCGGTGTGTGGCTCCTTCGCACGACGCCCACCTTGCTGGTCAGCGGATGGGCACCACCAATTCCGTCGATCTGGCGCTTGTCGGGCGAGCCCATGACGGCCAGCAGGACTTTGTCACGGGTCTGCCGGTCAAAAGGCAGATCAGATTCCAGAAAGAACGCTCCCTTGGACGTGCCGCCACGCAGAAAGAGGCAGGGAATCGCAGTTTGCATTCTGAAATTCTAGTGAGTAAGGCGCTGCGGCGAGCGGATGGCGGCGACTAGCTGATATCGAATATCGGCATAGCTTGCCGATTGTTATACGATCCAGAGCCATGGACCTCAAGCAGATCGAATCCTTTGTCCGGGTGGCGGAAATGGGTAGCTTCACGCGTGCGGCACTGGCGCTTGGCTTGCCGCAGCCGCTTCTGAGCCGCCATGTACGCCAACTCGAAGTCGAATTGCGTCAGACCTTTCTGTTGCGCAATGGCCGCGGGGTCAGTCTGACCGAGCCTGGGATGGTGCTGCTGGAGCACGGGCGCGGCATCTTGCACCAGGTTGCGCTGGCGCGGGAAGAACTGGAGTCGGTGCGCGGTGCTCTGGGCGGACATGTGTCCATCGGCTTGCCGCCCTCCCTGAGCAAACTTGTCACGGTGCCGCTGACGCTGGAGTTTCGCAAGCGCATGCCGCTCGCCCGGTTGACGCTGACCGAAGGCTTCTCGGTGGCCATGAACGAAGGGCTTCGTTCGGGTCGACTCGACATGGCGGTGGTTTACAACGCGCCGCCGTCGCCCGACATCGAGAGCTGCCTGCTGCACCGCGAAACACTGGTGCTGATTTCCTCCGAGGCCAGCGTCAGCAAGCTCAAGGGCGCGAAGCTCAAGGCCAGGTTGCCTCTGTCGGCACTGGCTTCGCTGCCCCTGATTGTTCCGAGCCGCCCGAACGCGTTTCGCATCCTGATCGAGACAGGACTGACCCGTCTGGATTGCAAGCCGCGCATTGAGATGGAAGTGGATGGCCTCAACGCCATTCTGGACCTGGTTGCCGAAGGCCTGGGTTTTGCCGTACTTCCGCCCTACACACTGAACAATTTTCCGCAGCCCCACCCGTTCTCCATGCACCAGATTCACAGCCCGCAACTGAGCTGCGAGCTGATGCTGGTTACATCGGCGCGACGACCCAGCACGCAGACCCACAAGAGTGTTCATGCCCTGGTTGCTGAACTGGTGACCCAGGCAACGCGGGCCTTCGCCTGAGGGCAGGGGGGTACCTTGTTTTGTTATAGCTGCTATGTGTGGCGATCGCAGCGCCGGCGCCTTATGCTTGCACCTTCGATACATTGCCATTCCATTTTCGAGGTCTCCGCATGATTTTCCAAAAACTGACGCGCCTGACGACGCTGCTCTCTTTGGCATTGACCCTGGCCGGTGGGCCTAGCTTTGCGCAGCCGGCCAGGACAGAAGTTCTGTGGCTTGGGCAGTCGGCATTCAAGATCACTTCACCCGGGGGCAAGGTCATCATCACTGATCCGTGGCTGCGCCTGAACCCGCTCACGCCACCCCAATACAAGAACCTGGAGGCCCTGGGCAAGGTCGATCTGTTGCTGGTAACGCACGGCCATCTGGACCATTTCGCCGATGCGCCAGCGCTGGCTGTCCTGAACAGGATTCCGCTCTTTGCGCCTGGCGACATGAACCAGTCGGCGGCCTTGCTTGGCATACTGCCGCCGGAACAGCTACCGCGTTTCAACAAGGGCGGCACCATTAACCCACTGCCAGGCATCAAGGTGACCGCGGTGCATGCTGAACACTCTTCGGTTCTGGTCTGGAAGAATGCGGCCACCGGCAAGGACGAAACCCATGTTGGCGGCGAGCCACTTGGATTCATCATCGAACTTGAAAACGGGTTCCGGATCTACCACATGGGCGATAGCGGCCTGTTTGGTGACATGAAGTTCATTGCCGAGTATTACAAGCCTGACCTGGTCCTGATCCCGATTGGCGGCAACTTCACGATGGGCCCGGCTGACGCCGCCTTCGCGATTCGCGAGTGGCTCAAGCCGAAGTTTGTTATCCCCATGCATTACGGTGCCAACCCGCTCGGTATAGGTACGCCGGCCGAGTTGCTGCAGGCCCTGGGCGCGAGTTCGACCAGTGTGCTGGTCCTCAAGCCGGGTGAAAAGGCAGAGTTCTAGCCGACCTTGGTTCACCCCACCATGAGTTTTCAACCCCTCAAAGCGTTGGCCACAAGCCTTCTGCTGGCAGCAGCAGCCGGTCCCGTTTTTTTTCCTTCAGCGCTGGCGCAGGGTGCGGCCACGGCCTATCCGGCGCGGCCCATCCGGATGGTGGTTCCCTTCACACCGGGCGGCTCCACGGATATCCTGGCGCGCTCCATCGGCCAGGAGTTGAGCAGGGCCTGGGGTCAGCCGGTCGTCATTGACAACGTCCCGGGCGCTGGCGGCTCGATTGGTGCCGACAAGGTCGCCAAAGCACCGGCTGATGGCTACACCCTGCTTATGGGTCACATCGGCACACTGGCGGTCAATCCGTCGCTCTATCCGAAGCTGTCCTACGACCCGGTGAAAGACTTCGCCGCGGTCGCCTGGGTTGCGCGCGTGCCCAATGTGCTGGTGGTTCATCCTTCGGTCAAGGCAGGTAACCTGAAAGAGTTCGTGGCCCTGGCGAAGGCGAAACCTGGCCAACTCAATTACGGCTCCGGTGGCAACGGCAGCGCAGCCAATCTGGCAAGCGAATATTTCAAGATGCAGACTGGCACGGCCATTCTTCACATCCCGTACCGCGGCACCGCGCCGGCCGTGACCGACCTGATGGGCGGGCAGATCCAGATGCTGTTCACCGGCGCCCCTGCGGTCATGGGACAGATCAAGAGTGGCCAATTGCGCGCGCTGGCGGTCTCCAGCCCCAAGCGGCTCGACATCCTGCCCGACGTGCCCACGGTGGCCGAGTCTGGCTACAAGGACTTTGAGGCCGACCAGTGGTACGGTGTTGTGGCCCCGGCTGGAACGCCAAAAGAAATCGTGGCCAAGCTCAACGCCCAGATCAACCACGCACTTGGGTCGGTTGAGTTGAAGACCAGGCTGAACAACGAAGGCGCCATCGGCATGCCCAGCACACCAGAGGTCTTCGGCCGGCACATCGTGCTTGAGATCGCGCGCTGGAAGCCCGTCATCGGGTCGGGGCGGGTCAAAGCGGAGTAGACCCTGCGGCGCGCGCCGGGCTCACTTCTTGGCAAGCATCCGGTCTGCGTAGTCCTGCCAGCGGGCGTCCTTGGCGAGCCCTTGAAATACGCCCGACTTGGCCTGGTCAGCAACCCATTGCTGCTTGTCGGCTATGGCGTCGGCCATGAGGGGTGGGAACCCGGCTTCGCTGACGGTACGAGCCGCCTCGCGCATTTCTTCTGCGCGGCGCTGGCCGTGTTGCACGACACGCGAGAAGAAGTAGGCTCCCTGCTGCTCCCAGTCGATGGACGGGAAGGTTTCCTGCAATGTTGGCAGCACATGGTCTTGGACGCCGTAAGCCCGGGCCGTGGCGTAGCTTTCGATCACCAGTGCTTCGAGCCCCTTGATCATGACGCTGCGACACATCTTGATGGCACTGGCCACGCCAATCCGGCTTGATACGGCGCGGCTCTTCATGCCCCAGGCATTGAGCACTTCGGCCAGTTCCGCCGCACGTGCACCGCCCAGCAACGTGGGTACCCGAATGCCATACGGTGGCACCGAACTCATGACACCGGCCTCAACGTAATGCGCGCCAGCGGCATCAATCAGGGCAGCCGCCTGCTGCTTGGTGCCGGGGGACGCTGAATTGAGATCCAGAAAGAGGGTGCCGGGTCGAATATGTGCGGCGGCAGCCTGTGCCACCGCCAGAGTGTTGGAGGCCGTGACCGCCGAAATCACCAGGCTGGCAGCGTGGCACAAGTGCGCCATGGAATCGGCTGCCACGATGCCGGCTTGGGCGACATGGCTGCGCTCCCCATCACCGATCACTGGCAAGTCGAACTTGACGTCCCACGTGCAGACCCGACCGAACCTTGCCTTCAGGCCAGTGGCAAAGATCTTCCCGACTTCACCGTAGCCCACCATCCCCAGGCAGGCTTGCAAGTTCAATGCGGTCATGGGCCGTTGGCGGCAAGCCTCTCTAGGCGTGCAGGTCTTCGTACTTCTTCATCAACTGTTCCGGTGTCTCGACAAAATCCGGATTGACGGAGATGCAGTCGGCCGGGCAGACCAGTTTGCACTGCGGCTCTTCTTCGGCGCCCACGCACTCGGTGCAGCGTGCCGGGTCGATGACGTAGAGCATGTCGCCGGCAGCGATGGCTTCGTTCGGGCAGGCAGGTTTGCAGGCATCGCAAGCGGTGCAGTCTTCGGTAATGATCAGGGCCATGGTCGTTTCCTTCAGGTTCAGTAGGGGGTTTTGAAGTTCAGGCGGCAACCTGAGATTCAAGTTCAGCGAGTTTATTGTGCCTGAAGGCGCCCCACAATGCTGCGCCTATGGCTCCGGCATAAATCGAGTCCGCGTGCGAACGCGCGCTCACGGTCACTTTCTCGGTCACCATTTCTTCCTGAATTGCCGCCAGCAGGCCGGTGTCCAGCGCCAGCCCGCCAGTGATCAGTGCTGTGCCGGTCTTGATGCCAGTGATCTTGAGCAGCTTGACGATGCGCGAGGCCATCGACAGGTGGATGCCCTTCAGGATATCGGCCGTGGCAATGCCGCGCGACACCATGTTGATGACGTCGGTTTCTGCCAGTACGGCGCAGATGGAGCTCACTTTTTCAGGGTCTTTCGAGCTTTGCGAGAGCGAGCCGATTTCTTCAACCGCTACGCCCAGGTAACGGGCGATGTTTTCCAGAAACTGGCCGGAGCCCGACGCGCACTGGCTCGTCATTTTGTAGGATAGCACCTTGCCGCGCTCATCGATGTAAATGGCACGACCGTTCAGCGCGCCAATGTCCACAACGGCGCGTGCCGTCGGGTCCAGAAAGATACCGCCCCGGGCATGGGTTGTCATCGAGTAGAAGTGCCCTGTCGCGAACTTCACGTTCTCGCCTTCGCCGGTCGTGGCAATGTAATCGATGTCCTGGCGCGTCAGGCCAGCGTCTTGCAAAACGCTGTCAAAGCCTTCCTGCGCCAGCGTCATCGGGTCGCGGCTGCGAATGCGCTCGCAGCGCTTGGCCAACCAGTGCTGGCTGGCGTCGGCGTCAGAGCGAAACAGAACGGATTTGACGGCGCCAGATCCAATATCGATGCCAATGGTGGTGATGCTCATAGCGGTTACCTTAGTGTGGGCGGTTTTCGGCAACTTTGCCGTCATCCATCACGGCACGCCAGGCAAAGGTGGCTCCGCCAAGCGCTCCGGTATAAATCGAGTCCGGATCGATGTTGAGTGTCAGCGGTCCGTAGTTTTCAAAAATCAGGTCACGCAGGGATTTGACGGCCGCCTCATTCTTTGCCACACCTCCGGTGAAGGTGAACTGGTCGCGGATGCCGCCGGAGCGCGCCAGGATGGACATGGCGCGCAGGATGATCGCGCGGTGCAGTCCGGCCATGATGTCCTCGCGCTTGTCACCCAGGGAGAGGCGATCGCGCAGTTCGGCACCGGCAAACACGGTGCAGGTGGAGTTGATGCGTATGGTTTTCGTGGACTTCATGGCCATCGGCCCGAGTTCGTGCAGGCCCATGTTCATTTCGTCGGCGATATAGCCCAGGTAGCGTCCGCAGCCGGCGGCGCAGCGATCGTTCATCTGGAAACTCTCGACGATACCGGCCGGGTCAACCTGGATCGCTTTCGTGTCCTGACCGCCAATATCGAGCACGGTCGCGGTACCGGGGTACATGACATGGGCGCCCAGCCCGTGGCACAGGATTTCGGAGCGGATGTGCTCTTTGGAAAACGGCAAGCGCGCGCGACCATAGCCGGTGCCGACGATGTAGGTTTCCTCCATCTCGGTGTCCAGAATGCCCTTGATCGGGGCTTCGACCTGTGAGCGTCGAGCGGCGGTTTCGGGCATGGCGATGAAGGCGCGCTCCAGCGCGGCCAGCAGATGACGGCGGATCGAGTCGGCATAGACCCGGTTCTCCACTTCGATGATGGATCGGTCGAACAGATTGAGCAGGTAGTCGTAGCGCGTGCCAGCCTCCTTGGCCACCACTTCGCCAATCGCGAGGTATTGGCTACCGGCAATGTCACGGAAGAAGTCCGACTTGCGCTTGGCGCCCGGTTTGAACAACTCAGCGGCTCCGGCCTGCAGGCGGCGAAACACTTCTGCCAACGCTTCAGGAACGGCGCCGCTGCCTTCGCCGAAGCGTGCGCTGGCCAGGCTGCGCTGGCAGGTCTGCTCCAGATCGCCGAGTTGCTCGAGGTATTGCTCCAGCCGGAAGTCGCGCTCCAACTGGCCCAGAAAACCATCGAGCGCGCCGTCCAGAGCGTGCGTCGTTCCGAGCGCCTTGCGAAACAGGAAGAAGCGGCCGTTGACCATTGCCTCCTGCTTGGCAATGGTGGCGGCGGTGTCGTAGTTGGAGCGCGAGTTGGTAATGCCGCGACCCAGAATGTTCTGGTTTTCGTCTATCACCACTGCCTTGGTGGTGGTGGATCCCAGGTCAATGCCGATGAAGCAACGCATGATCAATGTACCCCCGTCAATGCCGCACGTTTGGCCTTGACCATCTGAAAATAACTCTCAAGTCGGTTCTTCACGTTGGCCGCAGAGAAATAGCGCGGATCGACCAGATCGGTTTCGATGAAGGCGGCTGGCTTTCCGGTGCGCTTTTCCACCTCGCGGAGAATCAACAACTGGCCAGCGGAGAAACTGTTGCAGCTCTTGATCGAGTTGATCAGGAGGCCATCGGCCTGGTACTCGTCGATGTACTTGCAGATCATGTCAATGCGGCTCGGCAGATTCAGGTTGGTGTAGCAGCCCAGGCAGTATTCGGCGAGTGATTCGAGCGGACGCTCCGGGTCGTGGCGAAAGCCGAAGTCGTACAGGCCGCCGACCTTGGAGTAGGTCGAGGCCACGACCACCGCGCCTTCGTCATAGAACATCTTCCAGAAGTCGCGGAAACTGGTCCAGTTCGGAGGGCCTTCGACGACCAGGCGGTACTTCTCTTCGCCCATCGCACCCTCCGGCGTCACCGGCCCGAGCCCGAGGCGCACCCGCTCATCGATCTCGGCGCGCAGGGTGCGGTAATACTGCGTTGCCTCGGTGGTGCCGCGAAAGGCCGTGAAGATCGGGCCGATGTAATAGACCGAGCCAAAGTAGCCGTCGATCGGTGAGGGCCGGCGCTTGGCCGACTGCAGGACGGCGACCAGATCTTCTTCTGCCTTCGCCGATTCGCGCATGTACTGGCGCAGTCGGTCGATGTCGAACTTGACGCCGGAAATCCGCTCGAGCGTCGGGATCACGGTTTCCTTGAGCTGCTTGACAACGTAGTCGCGCATATTGGGTGCGATGCGGCCCTCGCTCTGGTACGGTACGTGCAGCATGACGGTTTCGCAGCCGTACTTGTGGCGCACCAGTTCGAACCACTTCATGAAAGTGAAGCAACCGGTGTAGGACAGCAACAGCACGTCAGGCCTGGGCAGGGGCTGGCCGGTCGGACCGATCTCGCCGCCCATCATCGAGCCGAGGTCGGCTTTGACGTAGGTGCAGACGTCCTCCGACTGGCCGTCGCGCTCGGCGTCCATGATCATCTTGCCGGATTTCTTGCGCATGCCGTTTTGCAGCGCGTTGGTTTCAGGCAGGCTGCGCGCAAAGTCAAAACACATCAGCAACTCGTTGAGGTTGCCGGGCACAAAGGTTGCAGAGACCTTGCGATGGTTCTCACGCGCCGTTGCCAGATCCATGTAGTTCTGGTTGATGAGTTCCTTCTGCAGCCACATTGAGTCCTCTTTCTGGACGTTCTGCGGCTTCTTGATGGAGGTGGGCATGGCGACGGTGGTGTTCATGATGCATTCCAGAGTTTGATTGAATCGGCAAAGGTGCCGGCCTGCTCCCGGATCGGCGCCATCTGTCCCGTGTTCTCGGCGTACTTGAAGGCAGTGTGCGGAATCTTGTGCTGTGTCAGCACGTCCTGCAGCATGGGGCGCTCCAGCAAAGCGGGGTCGCAGAACGAGGGGGCGGCAAAGATCACGCCTTCGGCGCCCATGGTCTTGACCTGCTTCATCAGGAACATGCCTTTTTCCTCGCGCGTCTGGTCGTACTTGGCCGCTGTCGTTGCCGAGCGGTGCAGAAAAGCCTTGGATAGTTCGCGCAGCGGCTCGCCATCGCTGGGAACGTGGTCCAGCAGCCAGCGACCGACCAGCATGAAGTCATCGTCAACCACGTAACAACCAGCCATTTCAATGGACTTGATCAGCGTCAGCGGCGGCTGCTCGCAGAAGGTGCCGTTGATAACGACGCGCGCATTGTCGCGCTTGGGCCGGGGCACGGTGTCGGTGGCTGCGACGTAGTCGCGCACCAGCTGTGTATGTTCTTCCGGCGGCAGGATCATGCCGGCGCGCTGCACCAGGTAGACCTCGGAGCTTGGTGCCTGCCAGGGCTTGGCGGCGCGGTAGGCATAGAGCTCGCGCAAGGCAGCGCGGTTTTCGTTGTAGACCGCGATGGAGGCGTTGATGGCTTCGTCGGTGATGGGCTTGCCGGTAAGCCTGGCCAGGTCTTCGCGCAGTATCTGCATTTCTTCCATGTAGAACTTGCCACCGATCTCATCCTCGTAGTTTTGCGGCACATCGATGTAACGCACGTACTTGTCCTTGAACAGGATCTGCCACATACCGGAGAGGTTGCGGATGACATCGCAGATGGAAGGGAACAGCATGCCGTCCAGGCAGTCCAGGCGACCGGTGAGGCCCATCTCGATGGTCGAGCGCGGAATGCGGCAGATGTAGCTCTGGTAATAGGCGTCGCCCTGAATCACTTCGAGCTGGTCGCCGCCACCGAGGATGCCAACCGGCAGCATGCCGGCAGCATGGATGATCTCGCGCGGCACGTAGACCGGCATGTAGCCGATGGCCTTGCGCCCGGGGGCCATTGCTTTCCATTCCTTGACGGCGTTGAAATGCAGGTCGTCAAACAGCGTCTGGCAACGCTCCAGAATGTGCTGGACAGGTGAAGTAGCTGACATCTTGCTTGCTCCCGGTTTGGTGCTCTCAATAGTTCGGTGGATTCGCGCTTGCAATCTATTATGGCATAATGGTACCGTAATACCATTATTAAGCAATATTTTTTCCACAAGCGACAGATGGGTCTGAATTTGGGTAAAACTCACAAGTCCATCGAGGAGAACAATTTGCCAACGCATACCAGCGCGCCTGCCAGCGAGTCGGTCGATCCTTTCAAACTGGCTGTTTCTGACGAGACGCTTGCTGACCTTCGCTCGCGTCTGGTCAACACACGCTGGCCTGATCGTGAAACTGTGGACGACTGGAGTCAGGGCGTGCCGCTGCAGCGCATCAAGGCACTGTGCGACTATTGGGCGCGTGACTACAACTGGCGACGTTGCGAGGCGCGGCTGAACGCGCTGGGTCAGTATCAAACCTGCATCGACGGCTTGCGCATCCATTTTCTTCACATCCGTTCATCCAACCCCGATGCTGTGCCTCTGATTCTGACGCACGGCTGGCCCGGCTCGGTGGTCGAGTTCCTTGAAGTAATCGGTCCCCTGACGGACCCGGCCACCCACGGTGGCGAAGCCGCTGATGCGTTCCACCTGGTGATACCGTCGCTGCCCGGCTTCGGCTTTTCGGACAAGCCCACGAGCACAGGCTGGGGAGTCGAACGCATAGCTGCCGCCTGGGTCACCCTGATGAAGCGCCTGGGTTACCAGCGCTACGTTGCGCAGGGTGGTGATTGGGGCGCCGCGGTGACCACGGCGATGGGCATGCTGGCGCCACCGGAGTGCGCGGGAGTCCATCTCAACATGCCACTGGTCTATCCGGGCCGGGACGATTACGCGCAACTCACAGAGGCCGAGCAGGCCTCTGTTGCTTCGATGAAGTTTTACCGGGACAGCGACTCGGGTTACGCCAAGCAGCAGCAATCCCGTCCGCAGACCCTCAGCTATGGTCTGACCGACTCACCCGCCGGCCAGGCGGCCTGGATCTACGAGAAGTTTTATGCATGGACCGACAACCGCGGCGAGCCCGAGAGCGCCCTGAGCCTTGATGCGATGCTCGACAACATCATGCTGTATTGGCTTCCCGGCGCGGCCGCGTCTTCGGCCAGACTGTATTGGGAGAGCCTGGCTTTTTTCAGGACGCAGAAAATCGCCATACCGGTGGGTGTGACCATCTTTCCGAAGGAATTTTCCCGACCGTCGCGGCGCTGGGCGCAGCAGCACTTCACCCATATCGTGCATTGGAATGAAACCAACAAGGGTGGGCATTTCGCGGCCTTCGAGCAGCCGGAACTTTTTGTGGCGGAACTGCGAGACTGCTTTCGAAAGCTCCGGCCGGGGATACGGCCATGAACCATGTGCGAAACGCGTTGGAGACCCGGTATCCGGGGCTGTACGCCAGCATCGAAAAAGTGCTCGTCGAGACGGAAGCACGATACAACGAGCAGAACGGACAGGCACGATCGGAATTCCTGCTGGAGCACACCAGACGTACCGCTGCCATTGCCCACAAGCTAGCGACTATGGAAGGGGTCGACTCCTTCCTTCCAGTTCTTGTGGCGCTTTACCATGACGCTGGCAAGTTTCACGAGGGTGCCTACCATCAGGACGGTATACCGGAGGAAGAGCACGCGGCGCGGCTGGCGGAAAGAGTGCTCACTGGGTTCAACCTGGAACGCCCTGCCATCGAGGCTGTACTGCAAGCGTTGCGCGCCCTTTACGACGAGAGTCTGCCGTGTCTCGGTGCTGCACGCATCGTGCAGGACGCGGACCGGCTCGAAAAGCTTGGGGCGCTCGGCGTGGGTGCCTTCTTTACGAAATCCGCCTTGCGCGGACGAGGCCTGGTCGATGCATTGGTGCACACGCTGAGCCGGGAACTGACCTACGCCCGGGCGGCTCCGCGATCGATGTTTACTTCATCCGGAAGGAAGCTCGCGATCGAGCAATCGGCCAGGACGATGGCATTTTTTGACAATCTCCTGGAGCAACTCGACAGCTGGGGCATCGCCTCATTTGCACGCCACACCATCGTGCTGGATGAGGACTTTCGCACGCGCGACGGCGCTACCGTGCGAGGCATGGAAGTGACCATCGCGATGCTTAGCTCCTGCCCGGACTGTGAGGGATCGCTGGTGCTGACGCACAAGCGCGAAAAGGGCGTCAAGTGCGAGCGTTTCACAGCCCGCTTCCAGTGCGTTCACTGCAGCTACGCCGGCGAAACATCGCTCTGCCTGCCGCTGCTCGCCTGAGCCACTGGGTAGGCAAAGCCGTCAGTCAGATGGTTGGTCGTCTTGTGCCTTGCGCTGGGTCCTGATCGTGTAGTGGGGCAAACGAAGACTGATCACGATGCTCAGGCCCGAAATCAGCGCGCACAAAATGAAGGCAGCATGGGTGCCGTTAACCAGACCATCACGCGCCGCTTGCATCAAGGGCGCGGCATCGAGTCCAAGACGGTGTGTCAATTCCGCCAGCGCCTCCTGGTCCTGGCGCCGGATCAGAATTTGCGGTGAAGAAAGCAGGCTGATCAGGGTCGGATCCTGAATATGAAACCTGTCGAGCACCGAAACGATCTTCTGAGCGTACAAGGTGTTGACGAGCACGCTGGCAATACCCACGCCGATCATGCTGCCAATCATGCGCGTTGATTGCGCCAGCGCTCCGGCAACGCCCAGATTGGCGCGACCTGCCACGGCCATGATCTGCAGTGTCAGATTGGGTAACTGAAACCCGAGACTAATGCCGCACAGGGCAAACACCAGCATCATCAGGCCTCTTGGCGTCTGGGCATCAAGCTGGGTCAACAACAGGCAACTGATGAGCATCCCCAACTGACCCCAGGCGATGATGCGCTCTGCACGGCGCAGGCGCGGCAGCAGCCTGCCGTTGACGATGCTGCCGATGGTAATAAAGACCAGCAGCGGCGTCATGACCAGCCCCGCCTGGTTCGGTGACTGACCAAAACTTCCCTGCAGCAGCAAGGGTGTGTAGAAGATAAGCATGAACATCGTGAGGCCGGTCAGCACACCGAGCAGCATCAGCTTGCGTGCGCCGCTGTCGTCCAGAACCTTGGGCGGAACAATGGGCGCAGTGGTGTGATACTGATGGCGGAAAAAGCTGTAGGCCAGGATGCTCGCTGCTGCCCACAGGCTCAAAGACATGACGTTGACAAAGCCATGCCCCTGACTGTATTCCGCGGAGCCCAGCAGGCCGCAGATGGCCAGTAGCAGCAACACGGCACCCAGCCAGTCAATGCTGCGATCCGTTTCCTCGTGATGAACAATGTGCGGGAAGAAGATCCAGACCATGAGCAGCGCAGCCAAAGCGACCGGCAGGTTCACAAAAAACACAAACCGCCAACTCACGTGTTCAGTCAGCCATCCGCCCAGCCATGGCCCTACCGCCAGCGCGACACCATAGCTGGAGGACAGCAGAACCTGCCAACGTACCCGCTGCGCTGCATCGGGAAAGAGATCTGGCACGCAGGCCGAGGCAACGCCGAGCAGCATACCTCCCGCCAGTCCTTGCAGGCCTCGGGAGATGACGAGCTGGAGCATGGTTTGCGAGAGCCCGCAAGCAACCGACGCTATCGCAAAGAAGAGAACAGCGGTCAGCACAAAGGGCTTGCGGCCGTACAGGTCGCCCAGTCGGCCGGTGATCGGGATCATCACGGCATTGCCCACAAGGAAGGCCGATGCCGCCCACTGGTAGAGGTCGAAGCCCCGCAGGTCGGCCACGATGCGCGGCATGGCGGTGCCAACCACAGAAGTGTTAATGGCAATCAACATGAAAGCCAGGCAAATTCCAGCCATGGCGGCCAGCGATGCGCGGAAGCTGCGCACAGACTGCGGCATCTTAGACGGCGCTCGTCAAGAGCAAAGATCTGATCATGGTGAATTGTATTGGTGCGTCGCGAAATAGAGAACTCAGTCCAAAGAAGTGAGTCCGAACCCGGCATCGATGAACTGCTGACATATATCAACATGAGCGTTGCTCATGAGAGGAACATCAGCTTCACTCTCCACTCGTCGGCACCGGCGAGTAAGGCGTAGGTAACCGGAAATCGGTGCCAGCGGTTTGCTCCGCATTTCTTTGTCAACAAAGGATACGCAAATGACTATCTCCTGGAAAGCAGTCACGCCGATCGTCGTGACCATCGCCATCGCACTCTTGCCGGCACCCAACGGCCTCGCGCCCCATGCCTGGTACTTCTTTGCCATTTTTGCCGGAGTGATCGCCGGCCTGATGACCGAGCCTTTGCCCGGCGGGGCCGTAGGTCTCATCGGAGTCACACTGGTCAGCTGCCTGGCGCCCTGGGTCCTGTACTCGCCCGTGGAGTTGGCCAAGCCGGGTTTCAATCCCGCCAACGCCGCTCTGACTTGGGCCCTGTCCGGATTCTCCAACGCAACTGTCTGGCTGATTTTCGGAGCCTTCATGTTCGCACTGGGTTACGAAAAGACGGGCTTGGGACGACGTATCGCTCTGGTACTGGTGAAAGCCATGGGGCGGCGAACGCTGACCCTGGGCTACGCGGTGATGATCGCCGACACGATTCTGGCACCCTTCACACCATCCAACACAGCGCGCAGCGGCGGCACCATCTTTCCGGTGATCCGCAATCTGCCGGCACTCTACGAATCCAAGGTAAATGATCCGTCAGCGCGCCGGATTGGTTCCTACATCATGTGGGTCGCACTGGCAACCACCTGCGTTACCAGTTCAATGTTTCTCACTGGTCTGGCACCGAACCTGCTCGCGATTGAACTGGTCAACAAGACGTCCAAAATCAGCTTCAGCTGGATGCAATGGTTCATGGCATTCGCACCGGTCGGCATCACGCTGCTGATTCTGGTGCCGCTGCTGACCTACTGGCTTTATCCGCCGGAGGTGAAGGAGAGCAGCGAGGTTCCCGCCTGGGCCGCCAAGGAATTGCATCAGATGGGTCAGTTCTCTGCTCGCGAGGCCATGTTGGCCATCGTCGTTATTGCGGCACTCCTGCTGTGGATCTTCGGCGGCAGTTTCATCAACGCGACCACAGTGGCCCTGCTTGTCATTTCACTGATGCTGGTCGCCAAGGTTGTGACCTGGGACGACATTGTCAAGAATTCGACAGCATGGAACACCTTGGCCTGGTTCGCAACGCTGGTTGCCCTGGCCGACGGACTGAACAAGGTCGGCTTCGTCAAGTGGTTCGCTGAGGCGGTGGCAGCGCACATGAGCGGCTTCTCGCCCTTCGAGGCGATGATCGTGCTGGTCCTGGTGTTCTATTTCACGCACTATCTTTTTGCCAGCGTGACTGCTCATGTCACTGCGCTGCTTCCCGTCATGCTGGCAGTGGGCTCAACCATCCCCGGCATCGATATGCCTCATTTCGCGCTGTTGTTGTGCCTCACGCTCGGCATCATGGGTGTTCAGACTCCCTACGCTACAGGTCCGTCGCCGGTCTATTACGGATCAGGCTACCTGCCCGCAAGCGACTACTGGCGTTTGGGTGGGATCTTCGGCGTGATCTTCATTGCCGTGTTTCTGCTGATCGGTCTACCCTGGTTGGCGATGATCGGGTAGTCGCCACCATACGGCCACCGACATTCGAGGCTCTCGCTCCGCGCCAGGGCCTTCCTACGATCCGAACCTGGCGTAGTACTGCGCCACCGCCGGCGTCTGGGCAATTCGCTGCATATGCGCGTTCAGTGCGGGGGCAACCTGCTCCACCAGATCGGTAGGTACATGATCGAGCCGACCGGAGTTGAGGCCGCGCACATCGACGAACACCTTCAGGTCAGCAACCGTGAGACGATGGTCGGCAAAGAATTGACCTCCATGGGCGTGCAACTGGCTTTGAAGCCATCGAAGGTACACAGGCATGGAGCCGCTGACGAGGGCCGCGCGGGCCTCCTTCTGCGCTTCACCCGTCATGCGAAAGCTCGGCCCCATCCTGACGCTGGCCTCTTCCACGACATAGGCAACCTCGTCGCACAACAAGGCCTGATAAGCATCCGCAGGGTACAGGCCTGCGAGCTTTCCCACGTACCGAAGAATGGAGTCGCACTGCGTCACCTGCACGCCATCGACCTCCAGTGTGGGCACCTGACCAAAGGGTGTGGCCTTGCGCACCTCGGCAAATTCCGGGAATGCGAAGCGGTGGTCTTCAAAGGCGACGCCGCCAATGTGCAGAGCCAGACGTACCGGTTCTGCGCGGCCACCGTGGAAATCGAAATAGCTGAGCTTGAGCTGGGGCATGGTACTTACCTTAGGTGTTGATACGGTACAGACGCGCAAGAGTCTGTCGTGCGGATTCTATGCGTGCGAATCTGTTCAGCGAATACCCTTACGGGGCAACATGGTCGAGAGAACGCCGTCCTTGAGGACCAGATGATGGTAGATGGCCGCAGCGGCGTGCAGGCCGCCAAGCCACATGACGGCGTCACCCAGGAACTGGTGCACGTCGCCCCAGTCAAACCATTTGGCCATCGCGGAGTTGGCAATCATGGGAAATTTGTCGATGCGCACACCGCCCAGCAGTGTCAGCGCATGGCCTTCGCTGCCAAGCGCCAGAAAGGCCGTGACGGGCAAGGCAACAAGAAGCGTCCACAAGGCCACTTGCATCAGCCGGCTCAGAAGGCGCATCCGGCTGCTCATCGGGATCAGTGGCGGGGCAGGGCGAAGCGCCAGCCAGAGAAGTCGCAGCAAGGTCAACACCAGAACCAGTAGCCCCAGGGACTCGTGCCAGACGATGTCATTTCGGCTCGCGGGGTCTATGCCCCGGCGCGCAAGTTGACCGAAGTGTTCCGGTCCGAGGATGAACGCCATACTGACCGCGATGACGGTCAGCCAGTGAAAAACCTGGCTAAGTGAATCGTAACGGGATGGAGATTCGATATTCATGAAGTCGCTTCTGCGCTGCCCATTTCACGCCAAAGTGCGGCGTTATCGAGCCTGTTTCAGGAGTGGCGGATGGTTCAGTGTAAATCATGCCCCCTCCTGTTGCATTGGTTGTCCTACGGCATCACTGCCACCCGGCGCTTCTTCCGGATAACGACCGGTGCCAGGATTTCCTTGTGGCCTACCGGGCATGGCCGGGACTGCTTTGCCAACACCGGATCCGGTTCCTTGGGCGCATTTGCGACAGCCTTCGCCACAGCCCTGGTTTTCAGAGGCGTCAGGTGATCGCCAACCACCTGGACATACGCGCCTTCAGCCGTCATTGCCAGTGCGCCAAGCTGCGCGCCCTTGCTCACACTGCCAATCAGCTTGAGTTCATCACCTTCGGGTCGCTCATACGTGTGCCTCAACCAGGCTGCTCTGCCAAGAACGACGCGCCAGCCCGGCCTGCGCGGTTTACGAACTTGTTTGTTGGAGGTGAACGTTTCAGAGGAAGGCTGAACTTGCATCAGGAATGTACTTGGAAGGGCTCAGCCTTGGTTGTAATCTGCGTTGCAGCGTTTCGGCTCGGACTTGCGGAGTCCGAGCCACCTAGAGCGGACCTAGAGGGCTTTGCTCCGTTGGTGGAAAGGAGTTCGCCAGATCGCTTGTCGCCACGGCCTGCATCCACAAGTCCCATTGGGTTTCGCCGCCATTGCCTTCGTCCACATCAACCGCTGGCAAGGGGCGGAGAAATCTCCGCCTTTCTGTCACTATCTCGGTGGCGCTTGCAGGTGGCTCGACGGCGCGAGTACCCCGTGCATGATCTGAAGGTGACAGCGATAGTGCGCTGGCTTTTGTTGACGGATTGGCTGAACTGAACATGACCTAAATCGGCATTTGATGGTTGCTGTTGGTCCAACGTTACCCTGACTGATGACTTAGTCAAGCATCAAGAAAAAGTGAAACCAAGTATCACTTTTTGAGAACGAAGAATTTGCAACCTGGGGGCAGCCCGCCGTTCATGGCGGCCGGCTTCGGAGAAAGCTCACTGGTTGACCCAGACAAGCTACGAGTGAGTGTTGCCGTGTTTGTCTTTTTCCATGTCAGGCAGGTCATTGCACAACGGGCAATTTCTTCCGCGACTGACGTAGTACATTCGCGTGCCCATAAAGAGGATGGTGGAAATCGCTGACCAGGTCAGTGCAAATTGAACTCCGGCCAACAGTTCATGACCTTTTAGCAGTTCGACCACAGTCAACGCCGCGAGCATGATGGCAAACACGGTCAGACCTCGCCTGGTCCAGAAGCTGGCTCTACCAGAAACATTTTTCAACATCGAAGCCTCGTTCACGGGATGGCGACAGGAGAATAGTCTAGCCACTCCAGATTTCCGGATGACATCGAAGGTCTCTCACCGATGCATTATCGAATGACGTTTCGCCGGATAGCTGGCATTCCACTTCGTCGGTCAAGCGACGCAGCTTGGGGATTGACGGCAGCCGCCTCCGTATCGCAGTTGCCTATGGTCGGTTCAACGGGCAAGTCTCTTTTGCAGTCGATCCCGGTGAGCGATCAAGACCTTGGTGAGCTCGGCTTCGGTCTCTGTGAATCTTTGTGTCGGAACAGGTATGGAGATGGCCGCCAGTTCGCCGATTGAACTTCGAATTGCCACCGAAACGGCGCAAATTCCCAAGGAATTTTCTTCGCGGTCAAAGGCGATTCCCTGCGATCGAATCTGCTCTATCTCGCGTTCAAGTTGATCCCACGATGTGATCGTATTGGGTGTGACCGCAGTGAGGCGCAAACGTCGCGTAAGCTTCGCAATATCATCATCCGCCATGGCTGCAAGCATGGCCTTTCCGTTGGCAGAAGAGTGCAGCGGGAACGATACGCCCACCGCGGAAATCGCGGTCAACCTGTGGGTACCAGCAACCTGGTCAATGAATACAACTTTGTGTTGATCAAGCACCGAAAGATCGACTGTCTCTCCGCACTCCTTCGCAAGTGCCTCGAGTGTTTCACGCGCCGCCTCGGCGATATGAAAGCGAGTTGCTGCTGCAAGAGATAGCAGGGCCGGACCTAAGCGCACGCCACTCGATGCGGAAGCCGCCAGGACAAGGCCTTCGTCATCCAGAGCGTCCACGATTCTCTGCACGGTGGACCGGGGCAGCGACACCGCTTTCGCCAACTCTCCCAGGCTCAGGCCTTCGGGCCTGCGTTCAAGCGCCCTGAGCAGTGCGGCAGCGCGCGCGATGACTTGAATGCCCTGGCGTCCAGAGGCAAGTGCGTCGTCTTCGTCTGTGTTTTTCATTGTTTCTTTGCTGTCTCGCGGTCACGTAATGCTCTTGGTTCTGGCAGGTAATTCGTCGGTCAGTTTAGCAGTCCGGTCTCGCCCATGAGCGCTCGATGGCGCGTGGGCCAACCGCCTTTACCAACCTCCATATTCGGGAAAACCCCGATATTCATGGCGCAAATTTACAACCACAATACGGTGCAACTGTACCGCATAATGGTTTATAAATAGAATTGAATCAAAGATGGCGGTATCTGGAAGTTGCTGACCAATAGAAGGAACAAGAGATGACCGTCAACATTCGTGGAGCCGATTACGAGGAAAACCTCAAGAACAAGATGGGGCTGGAGTTTTATGACTTGAGCCATCCCTGGGGCTACGGCCAACCTTGCTGGCCCTACTTCAAGGACGTGGAAATTGATCGCCTGCACACCATGGCCAAGTCCGGTGTTCTGACAGCGCGCATCTCGACCTCGATGCATTCAGGCACCCACATGGACGCACCGGCGCATGTCGTCGAAAACACGGCCTTCATGGATGAGGTGCCCCTGCCGCATTTCATGGGGACTGGTGTCGTAGTCTCCATCCCGAAAGAAAAATGGGGAGTGATCACAGCCGACGACCTGGAGAAGGCAAGCCCGCAGATCCGCGAAGGTGACATCGTCGTGGTCAACACCGGCTGGCACAAATACTATGGCGACAACCAGACCTACTACGGCTACTCACCAGGCTTCTACAAGGAAGCCGGTGAATGGTTCGCGGCAAAGAAAGTGAAGATGGTCTGCACCGATACACAGGCACTTGACCATCCTCTTGCCACTGCCATGGGTCCGCATGGCCCGGCGCGCCCGCACGGATTGTTGCCGCATGTTTGCGCTGAATACAAAGCCCAGACCGGGCGCGATGTGTTGCAGGATTTTCCTGAATGGGAGCCCTGCCACAACGCAATTCTGGCTGCGGGTATTTGCGGCATCGAAAACGTCGGCGGTGACATCGACAAGATCACCGGCAAACGCTGTACCTTCATGGCCTTTCCCCTGCGCTGGAAGGGCGGCGACGGCTCCATGATCCGACTCGTAGCGGTACTTAATCCTAGCGGCAGCTACCGGATTGAGACCGGGCAATAGA
>JBAXNI010000032.1:0-24260 GCA_037133835.1 Comamonadaceae bacterium
TTTGTCTTCCACAATGTGCCGGGTGCCGAGGCGCCGGCTGAACTGACCTTCTCGATTCCGGACAAGAAGTTGTACGGCGGCGCCGAGAACCTGTCCCAGACCATGCACAACCTGCTGCCGGTACGCGGCGCGAAGGCGCGCGACGCCTTGCGCTGGGCTACCTATATGCAAGACGCGCTCGACCAGATGGCCGATACCGAGATCTACATCGGTCAGCACAACTGGCCGGTCTGGGGCAGGGCGCGCATCTCCGAATTCATCACCAAACATCGCGATGTCTACAAGTACACGCATGACCAGACCGTGCGATTGGCCAACGCCGGCTACACGCCGCGCGAAATCGCCGACATGGTCAAGTTGCCCAAGTCGCTCTCGACCTACCCCGGCAGTCGCGGCTACTACGGCGACCTGCGCCACAACGTCAAGACCGTCTACCAGCTCTACCTCGGTGCCTATGACGGCAACCCTGCCAACCTGAACCCGCTGGCGCCCCAGGAGTCGGCCAAGCACTATCTGGAGCTTATCGGCGGCGCCGACAAGGCCGTGGCAGCAGCACAGACTGCATTTGACAAGGGCGACTACCGCTGGGCGGCCGAGCTGCTCAATCACGCTGTCTTCGGGGCGCCGGACAGCAAGGCAGCGAAGGAGTTGCTGGCCCGCACCTATGATCAGATGGGCTATATGTCCGAGGCGTCGACCTGGCGCAACAGTTACCTGACCGCGGCAGCCGAGCTGCGCCAGGGGTCGCCGAAAAAGGGCGTTGATCGGTCGTTTGTTATCGATATGCTGACAGAGACGCCGGTCGAACGATTCCTGGAAGCGATGGCCGCTGGACTGGATGGTCCTGCCGCGGAGGGTAAGGACCTCAAGGTCAATCTGGTGCTCTCCGACAAGAAGGAGTCTTATGTCTTGTGGATCGAAAACGCAGTGCTGCATTTCAAGAAGGCTGCGCCCGCGACCGATGCCAACGCCACACTGACGTTGACCAAGCCGATCTTCATCAAAATGATGGCCGGCACTGCCGGTGTCAAGGACACGCTGCTGAGCGATGACCTCAAGATTGATGGCAGCCGGATTGATCTGGTACGCTTCTTCACCTTGATTGACAAGGCGCCTGGCAATTTTGCCATTGTCACCAGGTAGCTCATTAACCGGAGACATCCATGACCGCCATCGCACAGGAACCTGGTTCACTCAAAGCCAGAATGAAAGAAGTTTTCGAGCGTCAAGCGGCGACCGCCTTGCGGCTGAGAAGTTCGACTGCAGATGAACGCATCGCCAAGATTCGCAAACTGCGCGACGCCGTGATCGCCCGCGCGGATGAATGGTATGTCGCTGCTTACGCCGACTTCAAGAAGCCCCCGGGCGAAGTTGATCTGGCTGAAATACTGCCGATCTGCGTCGAGGCCAACGACGCCATCGCCAACCTCAGGAAGTGGATGAAGCCAAAGCGCGTCCGGCCGACCATGCTGACCCTGGGCACCCGCAGCTGCGTTCAGTATGTGCCGCGGGGACGCTGTCTGATCATTGGTCCCTTCAACTACCCCATCAACCTCACGCTGGGGCCTCTGGTCTCAGCCATAGCAGCGGGCAACACGGCGATTTTGAAACCGTCCGAGTTGACGCCGCATATGTCAGCCCTGATCGCCAAAGTGGTCCGGGAGGTCTTCGCGGAAGACGAGGTAGCCATCTTCGAGGGCGAGGCGGATGTGGCGCAGGCCTTGCAGGAACTGCCTTTTGATCACATTTTCTTCACAGGCAGCCCGGCCATCGGCAAATTTGTCATGGCGGCGGCGGCAAAGAATCTGGCCAGCGTTACCCTGGAGCTCGGTGGCAAGAGCCCGACGATTGTCGACGCCAGTGCTAACCTCAAACTGGCGGCCAGCAACATCATGTGGGCCAAGTTCGCCAATTCCGGGCAGACCTGCATTGCGCCGGACTACGTCTACGTGCACGAGAGTGTCAAGGACCGGTGGATTGAATGCTGCCGCGAAGAACTTCACCGAGCGTATGGCAGCACCCTGGCTGATCAGCAGCGTAGCCCGCACTTGGCGCACATCGTCAATGCACGCCATACGGCACGTGTCAAGGCTTTGCTGGATGATGCCAATGTGCGTGGGGCCAAGACCCTGGTCGGAGGCGGCGCAGCGGACGGCACCTGCTTTATTCAGCCTACTTTGCTTGACTCCATTCCCGCCGATGCCCGCATCATGGAAGAAGAGATTTTTGGCCCGTTGCTGCCAGTGATTGGCTACCAGCGGATCGACGAGGTCATCGCCAGCATCAACGCTGGCCCCAAGCCGCTGGCCTTGTACATCTACAGCCAGACCAGTGCCAACATCGACAAGGTGTTGACCAACACCACATCCGGTGGCGCCTGTGTCAACCACTCCCTGATGCAGTTTCTGCACGGCAATCTGCCGTTTGGTGGTGTCAACAACTCGGGTATTGGCAACGCACACGGGCATTATGGTTTCAGGACATTCAGCCATGAGCGGGGCGTTGTACGCACCCAGTTCTCGTTTGCTGCGACCCTGTTCAAGGCCGGCGAAGTGCCACCCATGATTCGCAAACTGATCAAGTCCGCGTTCAAGATACTTTGATGATGTCCTGGCACATCCAACGGAGTTCCAGCCGATGAAGAAGCTGTGTCATTTCCTTGCCGCCGGCTGTTTGCTGGTTCCATCGCTGTTGTGTGCCAGGCCTGACCCCGAACTGATCAACAGCATCCGCGACGAGGGTTTCAACCATTCGCAGGTGATGCAGACCTTTCAGCACCTCACTGACAATATCGGACCGCGTCTGAGCAACTCACCCAGCATGCGGGAAGCCAGCCGCTGGACCATGGAGCGCTTGAGGGGCTGGGGCTTGAGCAACGTGCATCAGGAAGCGTTTGAATTTGGCCGGGGTTGGACCTTTGAGAAGGCCAGCATCGACCTCCTGGCGCCACGCAAGACCTCGCTGCATGGCATCCCCCTGGCATGGACGCCCGGGACCGCCGGCGTTCTGGAGTCGGAAGTGGTCTATCTCGACGCTGTCAATGAGGCTGAGCTGCAAAGGTATCACGGCAAGCTCAAAAGCAAGGTGGTCATGCTCAATGAAGCCCTGGATGTTGAAGAGCCAAAGCGGGACCTCTCGAAGCGCTATTCGGCGGCAGAACTTGCCGAGATGAAGAACTTTGACCTCAAGGCGAATGCAAGTGAATCCAATGTCCCTCAGGACAGCATCGCCGAGCGTCAAAAAATGCATCGGTTCAGCGTGGCTCGCGAGAGCTTTCTCAAGGCCGAGCAGGTCAGCGGCGCCTTGTTTCGGAGTTCCTGGGATGGCGGTCTGATCCGGGTCATGGGGCAAAACTACCGTGTCGGGAAAACCTTTCCCGTGCCAGCGTTGATGCTGAGCGTCGAACAATACAACCTGCTGGCTCGCATGCTTGACAGCGGCGTGACGCCGAGAATTTCTTTCAACGTTGAAGCACACTTTCATGATGAGGATGTGAATGCGCACAACACGCTGGCAGAAATCACCGGTACCGGGGCCAACCCGGAAATCGTGATGCTGGGGGCGCACCTGGATTCATGGCATGGCGCTACCGGCGGCGTCGACAACGCCGCAGGTGTGGCTATTACCATGGAAGCCATCCGTATCCTCAAAGCGATCAATCTGCAACCGAAACGCACCATCCGCCTGGGCCTCTGGAGCGCCGAAGAGCAGGGATTGCTCGGGTCCGCCGCCTATGTCGAGCAGCACTTTGCCAAGCGCCCCAAGCCGAGCGACCCGAAGGAGCGCGATTGGAGTTCCTGGCTCTGGAGCAGCCCGGGTTGGCCGATCACCAAACTTCAGGACCACGATCTGTTGTCACTCTATTTCAACGTCGACAATGGCAGTGGCAGGATTCGCGGCATTTCCACGCAGGGCAACGCGGCGGCGCGGCCCATCATTGCTGACTGGTTCGGGCAGGTGGCCGACCTGAGTGATGGCACCATCAGCAGCAATGCCAAATCCTCAACCGATCATGTGTCTTTTGACCGGGTTGGTCTGCCAGGTTTTCAGTTCATTCAGGACCCTTTGGACTACGGCACACGTTTGCACCACACGCACGTGGATTCGTTCGATCACGCCATTGCGGAGGACATGAAGCAGGCGGCCGTGGTGCTTGCCACTTTGGCGTACAACGCCGCGATGGCCGAAGCACGTTTGCCACGCAAACCCTTGCCGGTGGAGCCCTCTGCTGCCGAAAAAGAGATAGAAAAGACGAAGGCGCAAAGGCGTACACGCAGCCGTGACCGCAAGGCTCTCGGTGAGCTATCCGAAGCTGCACGCTGATTCTTGGTTGCGACGGTGTTGCGGGGATAGCCGCATTTTTTGTAAGGGCATATTCCGGCGCACAAGCGGACCGCTCGCTTCATGGATAAATTCGCCGGTCATTCTCACCTGAATTCGATGCCTTCGCTATTGGATTCGTTTAACCGCCGCCTTTGTCCGTGCTTCAAAAAGCAACACTATTTCACTTTTCGGAACTGACTTCGGCCAGGGTCGCGCCGGTGCGGCCCGGCCGCTATCGGTTCGTCCCCCGCGGCGATGTGGCAGATGTGGCGTTTCGGGAAGTCAGGGACCGCCCCAAGGTGCTGATCGCAGTGCAAAAAATCCAGCCAATATCCAACGGCGATGGCCGACTGACCACCGATGCCTATGATCGATTGGGCCGGCCCAACCGGAGCGCCCAGCCACTTGGCAGGACGGTCAATGTGCGCGTCTGAGAGAACTAAAGTTTTTCTATAGTTTGTCGATAACCCATTGACGTGGGCTCTGTGATGGCCCGCTGTTTTCGGCAGTTATCTTGTTAAGCATCGAATCCTTGTCCCGGTACTGGTCGGCGCCTGAAATTGCGGCCAACATTGTCGTTTTTTTGAACCTGTTTGGCGCTATGTTGCTGGGCATGCTGGTCGGCTATGAGCGCTCGTACCATGGGCGAGCAGCCGGGATGCGTACCTACGGTCTTGTGTGCATGGCTTCAGCGGCGCTCACTGTGATCGTCGGTTACTCTGGCTTTTGGTATGGTGGTCAGGGCGGGGCAACTCCCACGGGCGCAGATCCAACGCGTGTCATTCAAGGCATTGTCACAGGCATCGGGTTTCTCGGCGCCGGCGTCATCATGAAAGACGGTTTTAGCATCAGCGGACTGACCACGGCGGCTTCAATCTGGACTTCTTCGGCTATCGGGATCCTGATCGGTGTGGGCTTCTATGCGGCCGGTATGCTGCTCGCATTGCTGGCGACGCTGAGCATGGTGTGGGTATCACGCCTTGAGGGCTGGCTGCCATCGCGACCCGCAGTTGCAATCGTCTTGCGCTTTGGCGAGAACTTTGAACCCAGCCAGGAATTACTTCAGCGCGCCGCGTTGAGTCGCGGGTACGAAATCGCCAGCAGCAGCATCTCCATCAACTACCAGGAGGGGCAGCCAGAATGGCATTTTGTTGCCGTTGCGATCGGCAAGGATGTAGCTGAGCCGATTGCCGTGCTCGCCAATGAATTGACCAGATTTGAAGGTGTGCGAAGTTTCAATCTGTCCCCCGCTCGCAATTGAAGAACCGGTCGACCCCAGGCAGGCTAAAACTGCAAGTAGTTTGACAGGTGAAAGTTCTCATCGCCAGTAGCGTGATGCAGATTTTCAAGGGCCTCGTCTTCAAGGTCCTGTAGCAGGCCAAGTACGATCATCGACTGTTCCGCGAAGAGGCGCAACGGGGGTGTAATGTCTTTCAAACTGGCGCCATCCCGGACCATCTGCGTCAACCGAATGCCGGTCTCATGAACTTGCGCATGAGGCTTTTCCAGTGACTGGAAAATGGGCCTGCCCTGAAACATTTTTCCCTCACCGTAATACCACCGGCCCAGCCTGCAGTGATGGCATTCCATGGCCGGCAAGTTCATGTTGAGGCGTTGCGATGAATTCTTTGGGAAACTCACCGCCCGGAGCAAACTGCTGGCCAACTGTTTGCGCCACTGGACGTGATCAATGACCGCCATATGTATGAGGCCAACCGGCAAGCCGGACCAACGGGTGTCCTGCTCTACAAACTCGACAAACTGGTCCAATGGAAGAGCACGACTGATCCAGAAGCCCTGAATATGATTGCAGCCGGACTCGAGAAGGTATTGATGCTGTTCGCGGTCTTCCACACCCTCGGCAATCACTTCGATCCCAAGTTCATGGGCCATGCGTATCGAAGAATTGACAATCGTCGCGTTCCTCTGTGACGCCATCATTCTGCCAACCATCCCCTGGTCAAGCTTGATGGTCGTGAACGGCCACTTGCTCAGTGTGTCCAGAGACGAGTAACCCGTTGCAAAATCATCCATCGCCAGCCCCATACCGGCCTGACTCAATGGCCGAATGTTTTTTCTGATCGACTCTCCGGCACCCAGCGCGACCGACTCGGTGATTTCCACCTGAAAGGCTTCCGGCGCCAATCGTGAGGTCTCGACCGTCTTGAGGAGCGTTCTGGCAAACACGTCATCCTCAAAGTCCCGCGC
The DNA here is from genome assembly GCA_037133835.1 of Comamonadaceae bacterium. Classification (GTDB taxonomy): domain Bacteria; phylum Pseudomonadota; class Gammaproteobacteria; order Burkholderiales; family Burkholderiaceae_C; genus Rhodoferax. The sequence continues at coordinate 6,532 of JBAXNI010000032.1, forward strand.
TGATGTGTTGAAGGAGACAACCAATGGCTCAACGCCCGTCAATATCAACATGTCCTTCATCAGTTTGGGAAGCATGTGCAGCGTGACGTCCTTGATGAGGGATGAGCGCTCAGCCACCGGAATGAATTCACCGGGCATCACTATCGAGCCATCCGGCTTGACCCACCTGATCAGCGCTTCAGCTCCGATGACTCGGCCTGTGACGAGCGAAACTTTGGGTTGATAGAAGTAGGCGAATTGATCGCCTTTCATGGCGTCAACAATTTCGCTTTCGCTTTTCATGCGCTTACCTCCTTGGTGACGGAATACGCAATGTATACCTCACGTTTCTGGTCAGGGTCAATCCCCATCGCCAAGTGACCGACAGCAGCCACGTGTTGCCACCATAGGTGCGATACTTCTGCCAGGCAAACCAGGGGAGTGCAACTAAGTGGTAGTCCTGATCGTCGTCGTTCTGGCCGTCGCCGCCATTGTCACCATCTACCTGCTAAAAAGGTCAGGAATTGGCAATGCTCCTTCGTCACGACCCATTGGCTCGCGAGCGCAGAGGGCCAGTCCAAGCGCCGGGTTGTCCCCATCGCACGTTCCCCTTGTCCCGCCGGTGTCGACTGCGGGCCCCGCCCAACCCATTGAATTGGCAACCTTTTCCTTTCTTGATAGTGCAGACCTGCCGGATGAGCGACGTCAAACCCTTGTCGAAAGCCTGCGCACTCTTCCGAGGCCGCCCTTGTCTCTGTACAAACTGGTTTCCCCGGAATACCTGGATAGCGCAAGTTCCAGCCAAATCAGCGATCTGATCATGAGCGAGGCATTGATCGCGGCCCAGGTACTGGCTCGCGTAAATTCTTCCTTTTACGGATTGCGCAGGCCGGTGCTCAGCATCGGACAGGCGATCACGTTTCTCGGCCTGAGTTCGGTTCGCGGCATCTGCTTGCAGTACATGCTTGAAGAATCGTTCAGGTCGAGCAGTCCACAGCGCAAGATGGTTTTCGATGTGGTTTTTGGTGCGAGCGCCATAGGGGGCGAATTGTGTTTCAGATTGGCTAAGCGCCTCGAAATATCATCCCAGGGATCATTGGTCACACAGCTGGTGTTGTCGTTTCTCGGTCATCTTGCGACCGCCTCGCTGATGCCGCTGGACAAACTCTTGTGGAGCCCAGGCCATGGCCTGCTTGAACGAGCCGGCGCGGAGCAGTTGTGCCTGGGACTAAGCGCTAGCGAAATTGGCTGTCTGTTGATGCGCGAATGGGGCTTGCCAGCGGGCCTGATCGCGGAGGTGGGAGACATTGACAAAGTGCTGGTGATACCTTCCCGGCAAATCGAGAGAGAACGCCAGGCGCGTGTTGATTTGTGTTACCTGTGTGCTCGCCTGGGTGAAAGACTGGCGCTAGGCAGTCTGAGTGATTTGGCAGTGTTCGATTTGAAAACCGATACAAGCGTGGAGTTCTTTCATCTACTTGGTCATACCGATTCACCCGGACTGGCTCGATTGACGGAGTCCCTGCAGTCGACCGAACTGCTGAAAAGTATGCAGCAGATGCAGCGTGCAATTCAGGCGGGCGTTTAGCCTTTACACGCAAGATCCTGAGTGACTATACTGCCGCTGTATCCCCTCGTAGAGGCTGATGGCACAGCAATCAATCGGAGGCACTTGTGAGTCTTCAATGGCGTGAACAGTTGGGCGTAGGTAACGATCTGATCGACAACGATCACAAGCATTTGATCGCCATCATCAATCAGGCTGAGGACACTTTGCAAACAAAGAACATGAGCAGTCTGAAGATCGTCCTGAACAGCCTTGCGGACTATTCAAAGTTTCATTTTGCCCGTGAAGAGTTGGTCGCCGCTGCGGCCGGGTTTCCTCAAGTGACGCAATTGCATGAGTCGCACGAGGCACTGATGAAGAAGCTGAACGAGGTTAGCCAGGAACTTGAAACGGAGTTATCCGAAGTGCCGGCGCAGCATCTTGTTCAGTTCTTGCGTGATTGGCTGATCAACCATGTGATCAAGGAAGACCTGATGATGAAACCGTTTCTGGCCAGGTTTTCGCCGAAGTTTGATCCCAGAAAGTAAGTCTGTCTGGTTAGCGCAATGCGTTGGCGATTTGCAGCATTGCACCGAATCCCTCGGTGATCTCGCGTTCAAACACCGGGGCGAAATACGGCATCGACATGACCATGACCAGGATCCCCATCAGAATCGTCAGGGGGAATCCGATGGCGAAGATGTTGAGTTGCGGTGCAGCGCGGGTCAGTACGCCCAAGGCGAGATTGGTGATCAACAATGCAGCCAATAAAGGCAGGGACAGCATCAGGCTCCAGGAGAAGATCTTTCCTCCCCACTCGACCACGGCGCGCAGTCCTGACGGAGCCGACAACGGTGCGAAGGGCAGCACCTCAAAGCTCTGAACCAGGGCTGTAATCAGGAGCAGGTGGCCATCGACGGCAAGAAAGACCAGGCCAACGACAACGCCCAGATACTGTCCGAGGATCGGGATGAATCCAGGCACCGATGCATCGTACAAGGTGGCGAAGCCGAGTCCCATCTGCAATCCGATGAACTCGCCGGCCGTTTCGGCTGCGTAGAACACGACCTGCATCGCGAAGCCCATGGCCAGGCCGATCAGCACCTGTTGGGCCAGAATCAGCAGGCCTGTGGCCGAGGCCGGGTCGATTCCGGGCGCCGACGGTAGCAGCGGCACGAGCAGGATGGTCAACAATATCCCAAGACCGATTTTGAGGCTCACAGACACGCTTGGGTTGCCGAGAACAGGTGCACTTGCGATGAGTGCCAGAACACGCGCCAATGGCCAGGCGAATTCGGCCAGCCAGGAATTCAGTTGCGCGCTGGTGACGCTGATCATGGTGAACCTAACCGATTATTCCCGGAATGCCAGTGAATAGTTCGCGAATATAGTCCAGGAAGACGCCAAGCATCCACGGACCAGACAGTACCAGCACCACAAAGATGGCAACCAACTTGGGGATGAACGACAGGGTCATTTCGTTGATCTGCGTTGCGGCCTGGAAGATGCTCACGATCAGCCCGGTGATCAGCGCTGCCAGCAGGGGTGGCGCAGACAGCAACAGCGTGATGAGCAAGGCCTGTTGAGCCAGGCTGAGGACGCTTTCGGGTGTCATCGTTTCCGTCCCGCATCAGCTCAGCTGTGGAAGCTCTGAACCAGGGAGCCGATCAACAGGTTCCAGCCATCGGCAAGAACGAACAGCATGATCTTGAACGGCAGCGAAATCGTCGCCGGTGACATCATCATCATGCCCATCGACATCAGCACACTGGCGACCACCATGTCGATGATCATGAATGGAAGAAATACAAGAAATCCGATCTGGAAAGCCGTCTTCAGTTCACTGGTGACAAAGGCCGGAATCAGTATCTTCATCGGCACGTCGGCAGCCTTCTGCATCGGCGGCGTTTTGGCAATGCGCGAGAACAGCGCCAGGTCGGTCTCGCGCGTCTGTCGAATCATGAACTCGTGCAGCGGTACGGATCCCTTTTGCAGGGCCTCGGTGAAGGCAATTCGATTCTCGGCGAATGGTTGGTAGGCCTCGCCGTGGATCCGATCCAGTACGGGCGACATGACGAACAGCGTGAGAAACAGTGACAGGCCGATCAACACCTGATTCGAAGGCGTGGACTGCACGCCCAGCGCATGACGCAGCAGTGACAGGACGATCACGATGCGGGTAAAGCTGGTCATGAGCAGCAGCACCGAAGGCAGGAACGACAGGGCCGTGAGCATCAAGAGGGTCTGCAGGCTCAGGGTGTAGCTCTGACCACCGCCGGGTGTGGGTTTGCTGGTAAACGCTGGCAGCGACATATCCTGCGCCAGTGCCGGTGCGGTCAGCATGACACCAAGAAGCAGGCCAAAGAGAGCCGATCGCAGTAGCAGCGATCGCCTATTCATCGTTGCGCCTTTCCCGGACGCGGCGCAACCAACTGGCAAACGCGACGCCAGCTGGCATCGGGCGTTGTGTGCCTTGCATAGCGGTCGAATCGGAGCGGGGCATCGTGTGCAGGGTATTGACCTGGCCGGAAGCGACACCCACCAGCAGCCAGGTTTCTCCGACCTCGACCAGCACAACGCGTTCGCGCGGCCCCACTGAGGCACCTGCGATAACGCGAATGGGGCCGTCGCCGCTTGCGTGCAACACGACAAAGCGCTTGAGCAGCCACGCGGCACCAACAACCATGGCGAGTACCATGACCAGCCCGAGCAGCATCTGCAAGACACTGCCGACGGGAACACCGGTGGTTGTCGCATTCAGCGGTGTTTCTGCCAGGGCCGTCCGGCCTCCCAGTACAACGAGCGCCAGCCCTAAGGAAAAGCACTTGATCATCGAGGCTGCCGGTTCAGTTTGCGGATGCGCTCCGCTGGCGTGATCACATCGGTCAGGCGAATCCCGAACTTGTCGTTCACCACCACCACCTCGCCCTGCGCGATCAGACAGCCGTTGACCATCACGTCCATCGGGTCGCCTGCAACGCCGTCGAGCTCGACGACCGATCCTTGAGCCAATTGCAGCAGATTCTTGATGGCAATTCTGGTGCGTCCGAGTTGAACTTCCAGCTGCACCGGGATATCAAGAATCATGTCGAGATCGGTGCGCTGGGCCGCCTTCACCTCGCTGGCGGCAAATTGCGGAAATATCGGTTCGGATGTCGCCGTGAGGGGTTGCGGCCCGTGTTCCTGCACAGCGCCGTCCCACTCGGTTGCGCCCGTCTGGTCATGTTGCAATATATCGCCCATGGTGCTTTCCCTCTCAATCGATGGTCGGACTGTTCAGCATTTTTTCGACCTTGAGCGCGTACCGGCCGTTGAAGACGCCGTAGTGGCACTCCATCACGGGCACGCCGTCGACAGCGGCAGCAACGGCCTTCGACATCTCGAATGCAATCACGTCTCCCGCCTTCATGTTCAGAATCTGGTTAAAGGTCACATCGGTCCGGCCCAGAGTAGCAATCAGTTCTACCTCTGCCGTCTGCACCTGTTGCACCATCTGTTGCAGCCAGCGCTTGTCGATCTCAGGCTGATCACCCCGCGTTGCGCTGTACAACAGATCGCGCACTGGCTCGAGCATGGCGTAAGGCAGGCAAATGTGGAATTCACCGGAGGTGGGTCCAAACTGGATACTGAAGGTTGTAACGACGACCACGTCATTCGGCGCGATAACGTTGACGAACTGGGTATTGGTCTCTGACTGCAGGTACTCGAACTTCAATTCGCAGACTGGCTTCCAGGACTTTTCGTATTCTTCGAATATCACGCCAAGCAGGCGTTGGATGATTCGCTGCTCGGTTTGCGTGAGCGCGCGACCCTGAACCGGACTATGGAATCGGCCGTCTCCACCGAACAGGTTGTCGACGACCAGAAACGTCAATGTGGGGTCGAAGATGAACAGCGCCGTGCCGTGTAGCGGCTTGGCCCGCACCAGGTTCAGATGGGTCGGCATGACCAGATTGCGCACAAATTCCTTGTATTGGACTGTGCGTATCGGACCGACGGAAATATCGGCTGCATGTCGCATGAAACTGAACAACGCGAGGCGCAACTGACGCGTGAACCGTTCGTTGATGATCTCCAGCGTCGGCATTCGCCCACGGACCATGCGCTCCTGATTGACCAGGTCATAGAACCGGACACCGGTGCTCTCGGTTACAGACTTGACCTCGCTGCTCTCCCCGGATACGCCGACCAGCAGCGCATCAATTTCTTCCTGAGAGAGAAAATCCTGACTCATGGAACTTACTGAATGACAAAGGAAGTGAACAACACCTCCTCCAGAATGCCTGCCTGCACATTCGGTCCAAGCGGCAGCGTGATCTCGTGCGTAAGCTCCGTCATCAGCGTTTTCTTTCCTTCGGACGAAGATATTTCGCTCGCCTTCTTGCTTGACAGCAGCATCAGCACACGGCTGCGGATCTCGGGCATGTGCGACTTGATTGCATCCACCTGAGCCGCATCGACCATCTTGAGGGATAAGCCCACCTGCAGGTACTGGGCCGATGTGTCTTCGTGCTGCAGATTCACCGTAAATGGCTCGAGGGTCACAAACACCGGCGGTTTGCTTGACGCGGCCTTGGCAGCTGGCGCGTGCTCGGCTCCAGGTTTGCTTTCCGCAGCATCATGACCGCGCAGGAAATACCACGCGGCGCCGCCACCGCCAGCCAGTAGCAGCACAAGCGCGAGAATGATCAGCAGCAGTTTGCTCTTCTTTGGCGAGGGTGCTTCACCTTCAGTTCCCGCCGGCTGCGGATTCTTGGCGGTGGTTTTCTGTGCCGTCTTGCTTGGGGTAGCGGTAGTTGCCATGCTGTGCCTCGTGGTGTGTATTGATTATTCGTGATGTGATACTTTTGTGCCGTTGGAAACAGACCAGTGAATGCCCTTCAGCTTGCGCTTTTGCCGTTCCCGGCCTCAGGCGAAGGTGTCGACAAGTCCACGCGCGTGCAGCAGCAGGCGTTCACCTGTCGTGACATTGCCGATGTTTGTTGCAGTTGCAAAAGCCGGCGCCGCATGGGCACCCGACTGTTGCTGCGCCTGCTCATGAAAGGTCTCCTTGCCTACGCTGGCCTGACCGAGGGTGATCCCGCTGTCCGCAAGCATCTCGCGCAGTCGTGGCATGGCCGACTCGATCGCTTCGCGAACGCTCGCGTGTGCCGAGACAAACTGGGCGCTTGCCTGGTTCTGGTCGAGTGTGATCGTGATTTTCAATGGCCCAAGATCAGCTGGATTCAGCCGAAGTTCAGCGACCTGCAGCTTTTGACTGGCCATCCAGACCAACTTGTCGCCCAGACCCTGGTCCCAGCCCCGCTCGCCCACGCGCGCCGGGATGGTTGTTGTCTGCAATTGCGTCGTTGGCAGAGGAGGGCTTGCCATAGGCGCTGCTGCTATTCCAGGCTGGAGCAGAGGCTGGTCCGCACCAGCATCAGATATTTCAAGTTCACGAAACGATCCGATATCCGGGCGTGATGTCAACTGCGCGCCAGCCGCGAGGTCCAATGTCGTGGTCGCGCCGAGCGGCCTTGTTTCGGCGGTCTGCAACTGGGCGACTCGCGTCGTCGCCATGAAAGTCATCCCGCTGGTCGATTCTGGCGGCTGGACCGTGACAGCAACAGGGCTGAAGGGTATGGCCAGCCCCGTTGGCACGGTGTCCGCTTGAACGGTCTGTGCTGTATCCGTATCGGTTGTGTCATTGTTGCCCGATTGTTTTCCCGGAGTGACTGTCTCTGGCACCACAGGCGCAGCGTCGTCGTGTTGATTTCCCTGCGCCACCGCCATGGCATCCTGAAAGGTGTTTGCATCGGGCTGCGCAACATCCTGACTTCCAGAGCGGCCCGCAGAAGACGCGTTCGATGTCGGCCTTGTCGGGACCGAGGTGGGCGAGGTCAATATCATTGGTAAATCAGTCACGATGCATCCTCGAATGTGTGGGGTAGTCGTCGCGAGCGTGGTTCAACTCTTGCTGTTCATCATGCGCTGACTGATAAACGCTTTGAGCACGCTGTCGTCCTGTTCCTTCTGTTCCAACCGGGCCTCGTTTGACTGCTCCAGTGAGTAATGGCGCTGCGACAAGGTGTCGAATGACTTGAGCTTGCGCTGCTGAGCCTGCCACTGAAGCTGGCCGGCTGCAACCTTGCGCCTGGCATCGGCCACGATCTCACGTTGCTGGTCAATGGCAGCATCGATCGCATCGATGAACTCATGAAAGTTCTTCCAGCCAGTGCTGTCCATGCCAAGCTGTGCATCGGCGGTGAAGCGTGCCGCGTATTCATCACGGTATTCGAGCAGCAGACGCAGACGCTCCTGCATCGCACGGTCGTGCCCATTGATCACACCCAGCTGCGAGGCCGCTTCGTCGCGCTTTTCGTGCGCCAGGTCGAGCAGAACCTGCAGGGGAAAAAGCTTGGACATTCAGTCGTTCCTCATTGCGTCTGGCTTCAATGGGCTGGTGGCACTGTTTCCTGCTGGAACAGGGCTTCGAGTTGAGTCACGCTGTCAGCGTAGGACTGACTTTCGCGCATGCCTTGCTGCAGGAATCGATCCAGGTGCGGTTGCATCTGGATGGCGATATCGAGCTCCGGGTCGTGACCACTGTTGTAGGCGCCGACACTGATCAGGTCGCGGCTGCGTTGGTAGCGGGCATGCAGCGACTTGAAGTGATGCACCAGATCGAGTTGCTGCCGACTGACAACATTGGGCAGGACGCGGCTGATTGACGCTTCGATGTCGATAGCCGGGTAGTGCCCCTGGTCGGCCAGTGCGCGCGCCAGCACGACATGGCCATCCAGGCTGGCGCGTGCGCTGTCGGACACCGGATCCTGCAGGTCGTCGCCTTCGACCAATACGGTGTAGAACGCCGTGATCGAGCCGCCGCCTTCCTTGCCGTTGCCGGCGCGCTCCACCAGTTGCGCCAGTTTCGCAAAAACGGACGGCGGATAGCCTTTGGTGACGGGAGGCTCGCCAATGGCCAGCGCGATCTCGCGTTGCGCCATGGCATAGCGTGTCAGTGAATCCATGATCAGGAGCACGTGCTTTCCCTGATCACGAAAACCTTCGGCAATGGCGGCCGCGTAGGAGGCGCCCTGCAGCCGCATCAGCGGATTGGTGTCAGCAGGGGCCGCGACGACGACGGCGCGCGCCATGCCCTGCGGCCCCAGTATGTCTTCGATGAACTCCTTCACTTCACGACCGCGCTCGCCGATCAGCCCTACAACAATGACGTCCGCGCTGGTGTAGCGCGCCATCATCCCGAGCAGCACACTCTTGCCAACACCGCTACCGGCAAACAGTCCCAGGCGCTGGCCACGACCGACGGTCAGAAGTGCATTGATCGCGCGCACTCCGACATCGAGGACGTCAGTGATTGGCTTGCGTTCCAGCGGATTGAAGGGGCGACTTTGCAAGGGCGCGCTCTGTGCCGTCAGCAGAGGCCCCAGGCGGTCCAGTGGGCGCCCGGCTCCGTCAAGCACCCGTCCGAGCAGTGCCTCGCCAACCGGAACCTGTTTGGCGCGGTCAGGTCCACGGCGGCGCAGACGCGCGCCGCCGCCGCAGCGCGGCAGAGTCTGTGCAATTTCAACTGGAACGACCTTGGCTCCAGGTACCAGACCGTGAACATCGTCGGTCGGCATCAAATACAGTTTCTCGCCGAAAAATCCGACTACTTCGGCTTCGACGGAACCGCCATTGGGCAGTTCCACCACGCAATTGCTGCCGACGGCCACTTTCAATCCCGTGGCTTCCATCACCAGACCAGCAACGCGAGTCAGCCGACCGCTGACCCGAATCGGGCTGGTCTGTAGCGCCAACTCGTTGCAGTCGCGCAGGAAGCTGCACCAACGTTCATTGCGCTGGGAGAATTCAGTCGAGCCAGCCATTGTCACTTCCGATCGCATCGACTACGCGTTGCCAGCGGCGTTGCATCGTTGCGTCGACTTCGCACTCGACTGCGTCAAGGCGGCAACCACCGCGAGTCATCTCACCGCTTTCGAAGATGTCCCAATTGGACTGCTGCAGACGCTCACCCAGATGCTTTCGCACGATCATTGCATCGTCGGGGTGCAAAATCAGGCGTGCCCGCTGATGCGACAGCGGCAACTTGACCAATACCTCGTTGATGACCGTGAGTATCAGTTCGGGGTGAAGCTTGAGGGCCTGGCGCACCACCTGCTTGCTGATTGCCAGCGCCAGTCCCAGCAGATCGTCGGCCACCCTCTGGTCGAATTGTTGCAACTCTTCCGACAGCGCAGCAACGATGCGCTGCAATTGTTGTCTCTCCGTGGCTGCCTGCTCCGCGCCTTCACGATAACCATCGGCATAGCCCTGTTCGCGCGCATGCTGTTGTAGCAATTCCAGTTGGGTCACGGAGGGAAGCACAACTGCCTCCGGTGCCGGCTCGTTTTGCCGGATGTCGAACGAGTCGAGTTCCCAGCGTTGATAGGCGGTGCGCTGCTCTTTGGGCGAGGCAACACTAGACATAGCTGTCTTCGCCCTTGCCAAGAACGATCTGACCTTCTTCAGCCAGACGGCGCACGATCTTCATGATTTCCTTTTGCTCGGCCTCGACCTCGGACAGTCGTACCGGGCCTTTCGAGTCCAGATCGTCGCGCAGCATCTCGGCTGCACGCTGTGACATGTTCTTGAAGATCTTGTCACTAAGCTCTTCCGACGCACCCTTGAGCGCCAGAATCAGTGATTCCGATTGAATCTCGCGCAACAGCAACTGGATGCCACGGTCATCGATATCGACGATGTTGCCGAACACGAACATCTCATCCATGATCTTCTGAGACAGATCAGCGTCGTATTGCTTGACACTCTCCAGTACCGTGCCTTCAATCGGTCCGGGCATGAAATTGACAATCTCCGCAGCGGCCCGTATACCGCCGAGTGAACTCTTTTTCTGTTTCTTGCTGCCCGACAGCAGCTTGGTCAGCACATCATTGAGCTCGCGCAGGGCAGAGGGCTGAATGCTGTCGAGCGTTGCAATCCGCAAAACGACGTCGTTGCGCACGGAGTCTGGCAGCAAACACAGAATTTCGCTCGCCTGGTCCCGTTCCAGATGAACCAGGATCGTGGCGATGATCTGAGGATGCTCGTTGGCAATCAGTTCTGCCACCGACGCTCCGTCCATCCACTTCAGACCTTCGATGCCGCTACCACCGCCGGGCTCGCCACCGACCAGGATGCGATCGATCAGACTGCTCGCCTTGTCATCGCCCAGTGCGTTGGTCAATACCTTGCGCAAATACTCGCTTGAGTTCAGAGCCAGTGGCGACTTTCCCTCTGCGCTGGCGTGAAAGTCACTTAGTACCTGTTCGATCTTTTCATTCGTGACGTTCTTCAGATTCGACATGGCGACGCCGAGCTTTTGTACTTCGCGCGGCCCGAGGTGCTTGAACACCTCGGTCGCACCTTCCTCTCCCAGCGACAACAGCAGGATGGCACCGCGCTCAAGTCCTTCGTCATCCATCCTTGTTCACCCATTCCTTGACCACGCTAGCGACCAGTTTGGGCTCGCTGCGCGCCAGTTGCCTGGCAGCTTCGAGATTGTCGGCATGGCTAAGCTGGTGTTGTGCCGGCTCGTTTCCATCACCACCACTGCCGCCACCGCCGCTATGAGACAACTCGGCCGGTCGGACCTCGCTCAAAGTGGCCAGCATCGGCCGCAGAACCTTCAGCACGAGGAACAGCAGCAGGCTCCCGATCAGCAGGTAGCGACCGGTTTCCTTGGCCAGGGCAATGGTGTCAGGTTGCTTCCATAGAGGCGCTTCGACGATCTTCTCTACTTCGCCCGCGGTAAACGCGCTGTTGGTCACCTTGAGGGAGTCGCCACGTTCCTTGTTGTAGCCCATGACCTCTTTGACCAGGGCGTCGATCTGCTCCATCTCTGCCGGTGCAAGCGCCTTCGTCGTGACCTTGCCCTGCGCGTCGACCAGCTTGCGGTGGTTGACCACGACCGCGACCGACAGGCGCTTGATGGCACCGGTGGCCTGGCGTGTGTGACGGATGGTCTTGTCCACTTCGTAATTGGTCGTCGAATCACGCCGTGTCGCCCCTGGTATTGCACCCGATTGCGCTGTCTGAGGAGCGGACGCCGCATTGGCTGGAGCGCCACTGGTGGATGGCGGCTGGTTGCTCAGCGCCCCAGGTACACCGGACGCACCTTGCGTGCCACTGCCGCTGGATTCGGTTGTTTGCTGGCTGCGCACAGCGGCAGAAGCGGACTGGTTCGGGTTGAAGATTTCGGCAATATTCTCCGATTGAGAGAAATCGATGTCGGCAGTCACTTGGGCCAACACATTGTTCGGGCCGGTGATTGGCGTCAGAATGGCCTCGACGCGCTTGACGAAACTCTGCTCAACATCGCGCAGGTATTTCAGCTGACCCGGATCCAGGCCGACGCTGTTGACGTCTTGCGCAGTAAGCAGATTGCCGCCCTGATCAATGACGGTCACGTTCTTGATCGGCAGATCCGGAATACTGCTGGACACCAGATGCACGATGGCACTGACCTGCCCAGGGTCGAGCGTGCGACCCGGGTGCAGACTGAGCAGCACGGAAGCGCTTGGTTTTTGCTGCTCACGCACGAACACCGAAGGCTTTGAAAAAGCCAAATGGACGCGCGCGCCGTTGACCGCCGCGAGTGACTGGATCGAGCGAGCCAATTCGCCCTCCAGTGCGCGTTGGTAGTTGACCTGCTCCTGGAACTGCGATGTGCCCAGTTTTTGCGACTCCATCACCTCAAATCCGACCAGGCCGCCCTTGGGCAAGCCTTGTCCGGCAAGCCGCAGGCGCACCTCGTGCACCTGATTTGCCGGCACCAGCAGCGCACCGCCACCGTCGGCGAACTTGAATGGGACATTCATTTGCTGCAACGAACTGATGATGGCACCGCCATCACGATCCGAAAGATTGGCATACAGCACCCGGTAGTCGGGACTCTGGCCCCACAGCCAGCCAGCCACGACCAGGGCCACGATGGAGGCGACTGCGACCATCAGACCGACCTTTTGCCTGGGCGCAATCATGCCAAGCACCTGGAGGCGCGATACCGGAAGCTGTGCGGCGTCTGTTGCCATGATCGTTTTGCGTGGTTTGACCTACTGGGCACATTGTGGGCAAAACACGGCCGATCAAAGCGGCAAGAAGAAGGCATTTCCTGGCCGTAATCCACTGCCGCAGCCTGGCGCGGGGTGTTAGTCTTTGGTCCGCACTCCGACTTCCCTCATGAATCAGCTCGGCTCACTCAGACCACAGCAACTGGAACAGGCGTTTCAGGTGTTCAACTCTGCCTCGTCCGAGCTCTGCACAGCCTATATGGAGTTGCAGCAGCAGGCGCTGGTGCTGACGCAGCAACTCGAACTGGCCAACGGCGAGCTGCGACGCCAGTTCGCCGAAAGGGAGGCGCTTCGCGCATCTGCCGAGCGCAAGGAAAGGCTGGCCGCGATGGGTGAGATGGCGGCGCGTTTGGCGCATCAGTTGCGCACGCCGCTTGCCACTGCCTTGCTCTATGCATCTCAGCTCGGAGAGGCATCGCTGCCTGCACCTGTGCGCGCGGGCTTCGCCACCAAGACGGTGGAGCGCCTGCGTGACCTGGATCGACTGATTGGAGACACCTTGCAGTTTGCGCGCGGTGTCGACTGCAGATTTCAGTCAGTTGGCGTGACTGAAATCCTGCGCGACGCGCTCCAGACCATGCAGCCTCAGGCAAAGACGCAAGGACTGGTGATAGAGCTTGATGATCATGCTGGCTCACGCGCGCTGCTGGGTGACCGAGCCGCGCTCACTGCGGCAGTGGTGAGTCTCCTGGACAATGCCGTGCGTGCGTGCGCCAGCGGCGGGAAGATAGATTTGTCCGCGACGATCGATGGCGATCAGCTTGCCATCCGTGTCTGCGACACTGGTGTCGGCATCACGCCCGAGGTACTGGCGCGCTTGTTTGAACCCTTCTTCACTACGCGCAGGAGTGGCACGGGTCTGGGCCTGGCGATTGTCCGCACCGTGGCAGAGGCACATGGTGGCAGTGTCAGCGCTTGCTCGACACCTGGTGCCGGCAGCCAGTTCACGTTCAGCCTGCCCCTGCTTCGCTCGCCTGCAACCCCAGTCGAGAAATCTGTTTGCGTGACCGGAGTCATCCATGACATCGCTGCCACTGCTGATTGCTGAAGACGACCGCGACCTGCGCGATGCCTTGTGCATCACATTGGAGATCGCCGGCTACGCCGTCATCGCCACCGCAGACGGCCGAGAGGCGCTGGCTGCCATGGCAGGGCAGAGTGTCGGTCTGGTCGTCAGTGACATCCAGATGCCGGTGTTGGACGGACTTGCCTTGTTGCGTGAGATCAGGCGTCTGCATGCAAAGGTTCCAGTGATTCTGATGACGGCATTTGGCGACGTTGAGCACGCAGTGGAGGCATTGCACGAGGGTGCCAGCGACTATCTGACAAAGCCGTTTGAATCAGGGCGATTGTTGCAGTTGGTGCAGCGCTACCGCCTGAATCCGGTTGATGCGGGTGTAGCCATCGGCGCTGCAACAATGGACATGAAATCGATGGAGCGCGCACACATTCTGGAGACGCTGAAGGCAGTCAATGGCTCACGCAAGCAGGCAGTGGACAGGCTGGGCATCAGTGAACGCGCCCTGCGCTACAAGCTGCGGCAATACCGTCTGGAAGCAATGAATTGATGCAAGGAGAGATGAATGGACACCAGCGCAATAGACAACATGCTTGGCCAACTTCGTGCTGCGGCTGCCGGTGCGGGTCAAGGCGCCCGAGGCGTTGCAGCGCCCGTCGCAGGAAATGATTTTGCGACTTTGCTGAAGAATTCGCTGGATGGCGTCAACAACAGCCAACTTGAAGCCAATCGTCTGGCGCGCGACTTCGAGCTTGGTGCGCCCAACGCCAATCTGAGTGATGTGATGATCTCGATGCAGAAGGCCAACCTGTCATTTCAGCAAATGGTGCAGGTGCGCAACCGGCTGGTTTCGGCATACCATGAAATCATGAATATGCAGGTCTGATGCGCAGTGGCGTGATGCGGCCGCTTAGGGGTATAGCGTCTTGAGCAGGCGCGTGACGACGTCACCCAATTCCTCGACCGTACTGGGTTTATAAATGAGTTCACGCACGCCCGCAGCAGGTGCACTGACATGAAGGTCCTCGGTGATATAACCTGACGTAAGTACCACCGGCAAATCTGCACGGATCAGCCGTATTGCCTGAGCCACTTCAAGCCCCGACATCACAGGCATGTTGTAGTCCGAAATCACCAGATCAAACAGTCCGGCACTGGCGGTGAGCTCCGCCAACGCAGCGCGCGCATCGGTGTGCCCGCTCACACGATAACCCCGACGCTCCAGCAATCGTGTCGTCAGCAGCACAAGCGACTCATCGTCATCGAGATAGAGAATACGTTTGCCTCGACCATCGAGCAGCACAGCGTTTTGTTCGTGACCCTGCGGTGCATCGCGCAGCCGGCGCGATATCTTTTTCCGCCTTGGCTTCGCCGTGCCGCTCTGTTGCTCGACCTTGGCGGCCGGGAAATAGATCAGGAAAGTTGTTCCCTGACCCACTGTGCTGTGCACTACCAGGCTTGCACCGTGCTCCTGCAGGATGCCGTGCACTACCGCCAGACCGAGTCCCGTGCCTTCGCCTACGGGCTTGGTGGTAAAGAAGGGCTCAAAAATGCGCTTGCGCGTGGCTTCATCCATGCCATGCCCGTTATCCCTTACCACCAGCCGGGCGTAAAGACCGTTGGCAAGACCCGGTGGTGCTGCCATGCCTGCTGTTTCGTGAACTGTGCCGGAGACTTGTTCGTAGGCATCCAGACGGATCTCCATCTGCCCGGATCCATTGCCCTGCAGGGCGTGCCATGCATTGGTGCACAGGTTGACCAGTACCTGTTCGATCTGCGACGCATCGGCAAGTACCGGTGGTGCATCCTGCGCGCACAGGATGTTCAGGTGGAGTCCCGCAGGCATCCCGGCGCGCATCAGATTGGTGGATTCAATAACGATGGGGGCCAGCGAAATTACCTTGCGCTCGATTACCTGACGCCGGCTGAAGGCGAGAATTTGCTGCACCAGATCTTTCGCCCGTTTGCTGGCCTTGCGAATTTCATTGAGGCTCGCCAAAGCGGGGTGCGCTGGCCCCAGATCCTGGCGTACCAACTCCGTATTGCCAACGATTGCCGTGATGAAGTTGTTGAAATCGTGCGCCACGCCGCCCGCCAGCGTACCGAGCGCCTCCATCTTCTGTGACTCGCGCAATTGCGCTTCGAGATTGTCGCGAACAGCTTCCATCTGCCTGACATCCGAAATGTCGGTGATGGCGCCGATGATGCCGGAGGGCCTGCCCGCTTCATCGACCATGCGCGCCTTGTGAAAAATGACATCGTGCAAGCTGCCATCGGCATGCAGTACCGGAATCTCGTAGGTCTGGGTGTCGTCCGGCCCATCGAGCAGTTCCAGGTCCTTGTCCCGATAGATGCTCGCCAATGGATGCGGTGAAATTTCAAACACGGACATACCCGTCAGTTCTTCCTTGCTCCTGCCGATAAATTGCGCAAACGCCGAGTTGCATCCGGTATAGCGCCCCGACGCATCCTTGTGAAATACAGGCAGCGGAATTGCCTCCAGCAACAACTCGCGAAATTGCGAACTGGTTCGTACTTCCGCCTCGGCCGCCCTCAGTTCTGACAGGTCGATGCCAAAACAGAATAGCTCGGGCGCACCCAAGTGTGATTGCATGACGGCGTAACTGACCAGAACCGCCTTGCGGTAGCGATCCTTTCGCACCATGGAGAGTTCCGCTGTTGCTGATGCCTCCCGGCTCTGTACCATCTGCTCGATGGTGCGACGAACTTCATCGCGCAGTTCGACCGGAACGATCAAGTCATAAAAGTTACGTCCAACCGCTTCCTGCGCTGTATAGCCATAGATCTGCTCGGAAGCCTGGTTCCAGTAGCTCACGATGCCATCCGGCGCAAAACCCTGCACCGCCACCGACGGTGCATTTTGCAGAAGGTCGCGAAACCACATTTCGCTTTGAAGCAGGGACAATTCAGCCTGCTTGCGCAGAGTGATGTCGCGCGACAGCACAATGAAGCGGGGTGTCCGGTCAGGTTCGGCCGGCTTGACAGACACGGACAGTTCGAACCAGGCACGGCCCTGGGGCAGCGTCAATTCGAACTGTTTGCCGTTGGATCGGCCATGCTGATGCGCCTCGCGCAATGCGGAAAGGATGGCCTGTGCGGCATCAAAAGGGAGCACCTCGTTGACGGTTCTGCCAAGCAGAAACTCCGGTGCAGTGAACAAGAGATCATCGCGCGACGAGTGGTAGTAATGGTAACGGCCGTCAAGGTCAACTTCGAACAACAGATCGGGAATCGCATCGAGGGTTGCTATCAGGCGATTTTGCACAGCCATGAGTTCAGTTTCATGGTTCTTTTGCGCTGTGATGTCTCTTGCCACACCGATGAAACGCGGACTGCCCTGTGCGTCGTAGACGGTTTCCGCCTGCTGCCGGACCCAGCGGATGTCATCACCGACCAGGATGCGATGCTCGCTGTCGAAGGACATGCCTCGATCGACTGCCGCCAGCCAATCGTCAGCGACTGCTTCGCGATCATCAGGATGCACGCGCGCCAGATAGGATCGTCTGGTTTCAACCGCATCGTCGGGCAGACCAAAGATGCGGCAAGTCTCTGAAGACAATCGCACCGTGTCGGTATCGGCGTCGTACACCCAGCGACCCACTTTAGCAACTGATTCAGCGCAGTTGAATTCTGCTTCGCGGGCCAGGACTTCATGACTGCGCTGCGCAAGATTGCGGCCAAGTTGCTCAACTTCATTGAGGCGGCGACGGTACAAGAACTCCCGCCTGGCAAGCAGGAACAGGCAGGCCGTGATCAGCAAGATCTCGACGATCCAGCGCATCACGGCTAATTCAGGGGTCATTCTTGCTTTGCGCCGCAGCGCTGATCATCGCGCGGCCCGATACCTGCGTTCGTGTTCGAGTTTGCTGACGTAGCGCTGTACCAGTGAACGGTCACGCTCGCGCATGTTGATGAATTCGCAGCCGGCGTGCCGGTGCTTGATGCCATTCGGGAATGTGATCTCGACCATACCCCGAACCACAATATCCGTGACCACCTCGACCGATTCCGGCATCGACATGCGACGGCTGCCACTGTAGAGACCGCCAAAGTT
>JBAXNI010000033.1:0-24044 GCA_037133835.1 Comamonadaceae bacterium
ACGCTCTTCATGATCGACAGGGTCGTGATCTGGCCACCAATCCAGAGCATGGTGGTGGTGACGTCACCGATCGGCGTCCAGGCACCGCCTGCGTTGGCCGCAATGACGATGATGCCAGCGAAGTAAATCCGGTCTTCGCGCTTGTCGAGCAGTTTCTTCATCAGTGAAATCATGACGATCGTGGTGGTCAGGTTGTCCAGGATGGAGCTGAGGAAAAAGGTCACCAAGCCCACGATCCACATCAAGCTGGACAGCCTGGTCGTCTTGATGCGCGAGGTGATGGCAAGAAAGCCTTCATGCGCATCAACGACTTCAACGATGGTCATGGCACCCATCAGGAAGAAGACAATTTGCGCCGTCCCCATCAGGGAGCGGTTCAGGTCCGCATCAACCTGATTCACATCGCCACTGAGCAGGGCGTACACGGTCCACAACCAGCCGGCCCCCATCAGGGCTGACGCCGACTTGCTGATCTTCAGCGGATGTTCCAGGGCGATGGCGAGATAAGCCAGAACAAAGATGATGGTGATGGCAGTCAACATGAGGGCCTAACTTGACTATGAAGTGGGGATACAAAGGCGAACTGGCTTATCGGCCGTGTGAAATGTCAAAAACCTGGCGCAGATAGGCCAGGTACTTTTCATCTTCGCACATGTCCTTGGAAGGAGAGTCTGACAACTTGGCCACCGGTTGACCATTGCAGCGCACCATCTTGATGACGTTTTGCAGTGGCTCGTAACCGAGGTCATTGGTCAGATTGGTGCCAATACCAAACGCCAGCTGGCAGCGCCCCTTGAACTGCTGGTAAAGCTCGATGGTGCGCGGAACGGTCAGACCATCGCTGAAGATGAGGGTCTTGGTACGTGGATCAACCCGGCGCTGTTGGTAGTGCTCCAGCATGCGCTCGGCCCACTGGAACGGGTCGCCACTGTCATGCCGTGCGCCATCAAACAGTTTGCAGAAATACAAGTCAAAGTCGCGCAGGAAAGCACTCATGCCATAGACATCGCTCAGGGCAATGCCGAGGTCACCCCGGTACTCCTTGGCCCAGGATTCAAAGGCGTAAATCTGGCTGTCGCGCAGGCGCGGCCCCAGCGCCTGACAGGCTTGCAGATACTCGTGCGCCATGGTGCCCAGCGGCGTCAGGCCGAGCTTCATGGCAAACAGCACATTGCTCGTGCCAGCCAACTGGCCGGCGGCTCCGGCCACATTGCCGGGGCTGTGCGCGGTACCGAGCCGGCTCGCCAGCACACGCAGGACTTCCTCATGCCAAGCCTGCGAAAAACGCCGGCGCGTTCCATAATCTGCAATCTTTAGCTCACCCAATCCCGCTTCACGCAGTTGGCCTATCTTGACGTCAAGCCGCCTGCGACCCTCCATCAGGTCAGGCAGTTTCTGCGTGTTGCGAAAGTAAACCTCGTTGACGATGGCCAACACCGGGATTTCGAACAGGATGGTGTGCAACCACGGGCCACGGATCGAGATGTCGATCTCGCCACTTGGGCGCGCAGAGACGTTGATGTACTTCTCATTGAGCTTGAACAGGCCCAAAAAATCAACAAAGTCGCTCTTGATGAAACGCAGCGAATGCAGGTACGTCAACTCAGCATCCTGAAAGTGCAGATTGCACAAAGACCGGATTTCGTCGCGGATCTCGTTCACAAAGGCGGCAAGTCCCCGGCTGGCATGACCGGTGGCCGGGTCAATGCCAGGATTGCGGCACTTGAACTTGTATTCGACCTGAGCGCCAGGGAACTGATGCAGCACGGCCTGCATCATGGTGAACTTGTAGAGGTCGGTATCCAGGAGACTGGTAATGATCATGCTGTAACTTTATCGCGCTGGAGACAACGCCGCCATCGTGTTTACCCGGCCGGTCAATCGTGTCATTCGAGCCACTGGGTAAACTCGTCCACCGGTACACGGGGCGTGCGGAAGGTGTTGACGACAGCCATCGGATCGGCGTAACCCATGGCCATGCCACAAACCAGCATTTCCTGTGACCCGGCACCGACGTGCGGGAGAATGATGCTGTTGAACATATTCCAGGCCTGTTGCGGACAGGTGTGCAGTCCACGCGCCCGCGCCGCCACCATGATGCTCTGTAAAAAGGTACCGTAGTCCAGCAGGGAGCCGCGGCCCATGCCACGATCGACAGTAAACATCAAACCAACCGGTGCATCGAAGAACCTGAAATTGCGTTGCATCTGGGCCTGCATCTTGTCTCGGTCGGCCTTGCCGATGCCCAGCAGGCCATAGAGTCCCCAGCCGTTCTCGCGCCGTCGCTCGATGTACGGGCTGAACCACTGGGCCGGGTAATAGTCGTACTGTTCCTTGTAGTCAGCGAGCAGCGCCGGATTGGCCTGAATGGCATCGTGTGCAGCGCATACCTTGTTCACCAGGGCGTCGCGGCTGGCACCCTGCAATACGTAAACCTTCCACGGTTGCGTGTTGGTGCCCGACGGCGCACGACTGGCCACTTGCAGGATTTCGGTGATGGTCTCGCGCGCCACTGTCTGTGCATTAAAGGCGCGCACCGCCATGCGTGAAGTGATGGCGGCATCCACCACGGCGGGATCCAGTACAGCTTGTGTCATAAAAGAGTCTCCAATACGGTTTTCAGTTTGGCAGGCAAAGCGCTCGGACGACGCGTTTCCCGGTTCACATAGACATGCACAAAGTGGCCTCGGGCGGCACTCAGGGCTTCGCCCTGGGCAAACAGTCCGACTTCGTAGCGTACGCTGCTTGATCCCAGATGGGCCACGCGAATGCCAGCCTCGACGGCCTGTGGAAATGCCAACGGGGTGAAGTAGTTGCAGCGGGTTTCAATCACCAAGCCAATGGTTTGCCCATGCTCGATGTCAAGTACGCCCTGCTCTATCAGGTAAGCATTGACGGCGGTATCGAACCAGCTGTAATAGACCACGTTATTGACGTGGCCGTAGGCGTCGTTGTCCATCCAGCGAGTCGTGATGCTGCGAAACACCCTGTAGGCACTGCGCGGCGCGGCCTGCGGTTTCTCAAGTTTGTTCTCGCTCATGGTGTCCGATTTTGCCAGTGTGTCGGCAACTGTTCGACGCGCCTGCAAAATACTCGCCATTATTTCGGCTTCGCCATTGTGTCGAAGCGATGAATACGCAGGGTTTTAGAATCTTTCACCTAATATGTTGCAATGCAGCAAAAAACACTTGCAGACCTCAATGATGTCCCTATAATTCGAACCATGCTGCACTGCAACATAATTCGGCCAAGGCCAGGTTTCGGCGCACATACCCTTTTTGACCCCTTACTGGAGAAATTTATATGCTGACCGTCGAACAAGTACTGGCTTCCCAAAAAGCAAATGTCGAAACCCTGATGGGCCTGACCACCAAAGCTTTTGAAGGCGTGGAAAAGATTGTTGAACTCAACCTGACCGCCTCCAAGGCCGCTCTGGCTGAGACTTCGGATCATGCCAAAGCACTGCTGAGCGTGAAGGACGCACAGGAACTGCTGGCACTGCAATCGAGCCTGTTCCAGCCGCTGGCAGAAAAGACTGCCGCCTATAGCCGTCATCTGTACGACATCGCCTCTGGCGCTGGCGCCGAGTTCAGCAAGTCTTTCGAAGGTCAGGCAGCGGACGCGCAGAAGAAGTTCATGGGCCTGGTTGACAACGCTGCCAAGAACGCACCGGCCGGCTCTGAAACCGCTGTTGCCGTCATGAAGAGCGCTGTCGCTGCCGCCAATAACGCACTGGAATCCGTGCAAAAAGCGGTCAAGCAAGCCTCCGATGTGGCTCAATCCAATTTCAATGCAGTTGCAGCTTCTGCCGCTGACGTCGCCAAGCCGACTTCGAAAAAGCGCTGATTTGCAACGCTTGTTTGAAGAATCTTTGAGGCAGGTCACCCTTTTGAGGGTTGACTCTAGAAAGCAAGGGGAAACCCTGAGATACTTCGGACAAGTCAGGTTTTCGAGAACGCATTAGTTCTCACAGGTTGTCTCCTCGGGTCCTTTCGAAACCAACAGGTTCAGGGATCCCTTAATAGGGCTGGTCGCAAGACTGGCCCTTTTTTTTCGTTTGCAAGTTGTCGCGTGATGACGGCGCGCGCGATAAAATGAAACCGACCATGACCGACTCTGCCGTCTCAACCACCCATTCGGAGAAGCTTGTCCTGGCGCTGAAGGACGAACTCGTCACTATTGGCATTCCACCCCGCCCAACCATCCTGCAGAGCATTGAGCGGGAGATGCGCAAGGATCAGCCAGACTTTTCCACACTCGAGACCGTCATCAGTCTTGATGTAGGGGTCGCAGCGAGTTTGCTGAAAATTGCAAATTCCCCATTTTTTGGAGTTTCATCCGCTCACGTCAACACCGTCAAGGATGCGCTGCAAATTCTGGGGCTCAAAGTTGTAGGCACTGCCATTGCCGGCCTGGCACTGAGAAAGGCATTTACCAACGTTCCCAACCTCGAGCGATTCTGGGATGCGTCGGCCTGTGTCGCACAAATATCAGCGTGGCTGACTTTGCAGGTTCGCTGCTCAGACCGGACTGTCAGACCTGAGGAGGCCTACACGCTTGGCTTGTTCAGGGACGCCGGGATCCCGGTGCTGCTGTCAAATTTCTCCAATTACACAGCCATCTTGAAGGTTGCAAACTCCGAAGCGGTCCAGGCCTTTACCGCCATCGAGGACCTTGAGTTGGGTGTGAATCACGCGCTCATTGGCGCCAAGTTGGCGGAAGAATGGGAGATGTCGTCAGAGTACAGGTATGCAATAGAGTGCCACCATGACCGCTCCATGATTGAGGGGCTCAGCCCTGCACCTATTCCCAACGTGTCCAGGTACTTTATTGCCATATCCCAGTTGGCTGAGCTCTTCCATCAGCGTGCGACGCAGCAGAGCCGTACACTTGAATGGGATAAGTTGGGGGCGGCGTGTCTGGAGGTACTTCACATCTCGCAAGAGCGCCAATCGGAACTGTATGAGCAGATGCTCGCTGACAAAGTGCCCCTGCGTCCACAGTTTTGATCATCATCTGGCTTGCAGTTCCGTCCTCCCCCAAAAGAGTGTCGGGCGGTTGAAATTCCGTCACAATCTGGTCCATGAGATTTCTACACACCATGCTGCGCGTGGGCGACCTGCAACGCTCCATTGATTTCTACACTCAGGTGATGGGCATGCAATTGCTGCGCAAGACCGACAACCCGGAATACATGTACACGCTGGCCTTTGTCGGATTTGGCAAGAATCCTGACCACGCAGAGATTGAATTGACCTACAACTGGGGCGTCGATTCCTATGAGATTGGCACTGCTTTTGGCCACCTGGCCCTCGGCGTGCCTGATGTGCATGGCGCTTGCCAAAAGATCAAGGATGCCGGTGGCAAAGTCACACGTGAAGCCGGTCCGGTCAAAGGTGGCACGACCATCATCGCCTTTGTCATCGATCCCGACGGTTACAAAATCGAATTGATTCAGCGACCGCTCTAGCTTGACCCAATTTCAGTTGCGCAAGCGCCGGCTGTCGCGCGCCAATTGCGTAATGCGTGACCAGTCGCCCTGCGCCAGCGCATCTGGCGGAACCAGCCAGGAGCCGCCAACGCAAACGACGTTGGGCAGTGCGAGAAAGTCTGCCGCATTGTTCAGGCTGACGCCACCGGTGGGGCAAAACCGGACGTCGAAGAACGGGCCGCTCCAGGCTTTGAGCATGGCCACGCCACCGGCCTGCAATGCCGGAAAAAACTTCAATTCAGTGAAGCCTTCTTCCCGAGCCAGCATGATTTCACTGCCTGTTGCTACCCCAGGCAACAGGGCCAGCCCAGCGTCGCAGCAAGCCTGACCGAGGACGCTCGTGTAACCCGGACTGACGGCGAAGCGGGCCCCCGCCATGGCGGCCGCCTGGGCATCGGCGCGGCTGCGTACCGTGCCGGCACCAACCACAGCCTCGGGTACCTCACGGGCGATCGCTTCAATGCAGGCCAGCGCCTGTGTCGTGCGCAGGGTGACTTCGAGCATCCGGATGCCACCAGCCAACAAGGCACGCGCCATCGGTATTGCGTCGGCCACGCTGTGCAACACGATAACGGGAATCACCGGTGCGTCCTGCATCACTTGCAGCGCCGAAATCTTCACCTCGTCAGTCATTGCCTACTCCCATCGATAAAGCAGTCTTCACAGCCAGGAACACGCACCTGCCTCCGCCGTCAGTGCAGCGCGCCGCATCCCGGCAAACAGTTCGCGACCCATGCCAAGCACATTGTCTGTCGAACGGACCTCGGGCATGGAGTCGGGTACACGGGCGTCCCATTCGGCGCCGTCCAGCAGAACTTGCAAAGTACCAGCGGCGGCGTCCAGACGAATCACATCACCATCGCGCACCTTGGACAGCGGACCACCGGCGGCTGCTTCCGGAGAAACATGAATGGCTGCCGGCACCTTGCCCGACGCGCCACTCATGCGGCCATCTGTCACCAAAGCCACCTTGAAGCCCCTGCCTTGCAATACTGCCAGTGGCGGCGTCAATTTGTGCAACTCTGGCATGCCGTTGGCCTGTGGGCCCTGCCAGCGCACAACACAAACAAGGTCCCGATTGAGTTCGTTGGCGTCAAAGGCACGGTGCAGCGCGTCCTGCGAGTCAAACACGCGACACGGCGCCTCAATCAGATGCCGCTCCAGCGGCACCGCTGAGACCTTGATCACGCTGCGCCCCAAATTCCCACGCAACAGTTGGAGACCACCGGTAACGCTAAACGGATCACTGGCGGGCCGCAGCACACTGTCGTCCCGGCTGCGGCCGACGATTGCCCAGCGCAGGCCACCAGTTCCATTGCTCTCAGGGGTTCCTGTGTATTCGCGCAGCCCACCAGCGCGCACCGTCAATACGTCGCCATGCAGCAAGCCCGCGTCCAGCAACTCCGCAATGACAAAGCCGGGACCCCCAGCCGCCTGAAACTGGTTGACGTCAGCGCTGCCATTGGGATAAACGCGCGCCAGCAAAGGCACCGCCCCGGACAAGGCCGCGAAATCATCCCAGTCAATCACGATGCCGGCCGCACGCGCTACAGCGACCCAGTGAATCAAATGATTGGTAGAGCCGCCCGTAGCCAGCAAAGTGACCATCGCGTTGACGATGCAGCGCTCATCGACCAGGCGGCCAATGGGAACAAAGCGTTTTTCCTTCGTGACGTCCAGCACCGTGCGCACGGCTTCTCGTGTCAGTTCCTCGCGCAGTGCCGCACCCGGGTTGACGAAAGCGGTGCCCGGTACCTGCAGACCCATCGCTTCAAGCAACATCTGGTTGCTGTTGGCTGTGCCGTAAAAAGTACAGGTGCCCAGCCCATGGTAGGCTTTGGACTCTGCGGCCAGCAATTCAGTTCGCCCTACCAGCCCCTGCACTGCCTGTTCGCGTACCTTGGCCTTGTCGTTGTTTGACATGCCCGAGGTCATCGGGCCGGCAGGCACAAAGACGGCAGGCAAATGACCGAAATGCAAAGCCCCGATCAAGAGCCCCGGCACAATCTTGTCGCATACGCCCAGCAGCAGCGCAGCGTCAAAGACGTCGTGGCTGAGTGCAATCGCCGTGGCCATGGCAATCACGTCGCGTGAAAACAGACTGAGCTCCATGCTGGCTGTCCCCTGCGTCACGCCATCGCACATGGCGGGTACTCCGCCTGCCACCTGCGCCGTAGCACCCAGCTTGCGCGCCTCCGCCTTGATGATGTCGGGGTAGTGTTGAAACGGGGCGTGGGCCGACAACATGTCGTTGTAAGCCGTCACGATGCCGATATTGGGGGCGCGTTGACTGACCACGCGCAATTTGTCGTTCGCCGGCAGCGCAGCGAAGGCATGGGCGACGTTGGCACAACCGAGCCGCTCGGCACCCGGCCGGCGATGTGCGACTTCTGTCAGGCGCTCAAGGTAGGCCGTGCGCGTCGGCTCGCTGCGCTGGCGGATGCGCCCGGTAACTGCTGCAACGACGGAATGGAGTTTCATGATTTTCCAAAAAGATGGTAACAAAATTACAAGACCGATGGTACCGCGAATTTCAGATCTACCTATACTGGCAGCATGACATCTCTTGCCGATCTGCGCAAAAGCTACGAACGTGCCGAACTCAGCGAAGACGCGTCGCATGCCGATCCGCTGCGTCAGTTTGAGCAATGGCTGCAGGAGGCGATCGCGTCGCAGGTACCCGAACCCAATGCCATGACGCTGGCGACTGTCGCCAGCAATTTGCGTCCATCAACGCGCGTGGTTCTGATCAAGGACTGTGACGAACGCGGCATCACCTGGTTCACCAACTATGACAGTCGCAAGGGGCAGGAACTCGCCGGCAATCCCTACGCCGCCTTGCAGTTTCACTGGGTCGAGCTTGAGCGCGTGGTGCGGATCGAAGGTCTGGTGGAAAAAATCAGCACCACCGAGAGCGACGAATACTTCGACAGCCGGCCACTGGACTCGCGTATCGGTGCCTGGGCCTCACCACAAAGTCAGGTCATCAGCGGGCGCAGCGTGCTCGTCGCAAACGCCGCAAAGTATGGTGCCAGATTTTTGCTCCAGCCGCCACGTCCGCCGCACTGGGGTGGCTACCGCCTTGAGCCGGACAGTTGGCAATTCTGGCAGGGCCGCAAGAGCCGTCTGCATGACCGCCTGCGTTACACGCTGACGGCAGAAAAAACCTGGTTACGCGAACGCCTGGCGCCCTGAACACTGCCTCAATGAGCCCGCAGCAGGGCCATCACAAGCGAGACCGTCACCAGCGCGAGCAAGGTTGAAACCGCCACGCTGGCTGTGACCAGTTCCTGTGCCACCTGGTAGCGCTGCGAGAACAGGAAAACGTTGGCGCCGATGGGCATGGAAGCCGCCACAATCATCACCGACAAGGGCAAGCCGCTTAAACCGAGCGACCAACTCAGCAGCGCTACGAGCGCAGGGAACGCCAGATTCTTGATCAGCGCCAGGCCGAGTGCGCCCCGGACGTGTTCGCCGACACGCACCTGCGTCAGCGTGACGCCGACCAGCACCAGCGCGATCGGACCAAACGCGTTGCTGAGCAGCAGCAAGGGCTTGTCCAGCACCACCGGAATCGTGAACCCGGTTTGCGCGAACAACAACCCCACGATGATAGGCAGCGGTACCGGATGAACGATGCCGTTGCGCATCGCCGCCAGTACAGTCAACGCCATGTGGCGTGGCACGCCGGTGTCGCCTGTGGCCTGCTCGCGCGCCACAGCCAGTTCCAGAACCACCGTAGCGAGCGTCAGTAGCACCAGGGCATGCACCGATATCAGTGTGAACAGCATCACCAGGCCGGCTTCACCATACGCAAGCGAAACCAGCGGCACACCGATCATCACCGTGTTGCTGAAAGTTGCTGCCAGCGCCAGCACGGCTGCGCGGCGCGTCGCGCCCTGCCAGACCAGCATCGCCGCAAACAGCAGGGCCGCCGCCACAAAATACATGGCAACCGGCTTGAAGTTGAGATGCTCGACATGCACCGTGCTCATGGTGCGAAACAACAATGCCGGCGTCAGCACCATGAAGACCAGGTTCGATAGGTCCTTGCTGGCCTCTGAGCGAATCCAGCCGGCGCGACCGCTGATGTAGCCAATCGCAATCAGGAGCACTACCGGAAACAGGGAGGAGAAAACGGGATCGGTCACTTCAGCCTTGGAGAAATTTCAGCGCACCAAACGTGCAAAAGTTCGCCGGAACTTGGCAACTTTCGGCGCAGCAACCGCCAGGCAATAGCCTTGCTCCGGGTTCTTCGCAAAGTAGTCCTGATGGTAATCCTCGGCAGCCCAGTAATTCTCCAGCGGCAAGACTTCGGTAACGATGGGGCTGCGATAGACCGCACTGCTGTTCATCTCTTCAATGACGTCTCTGGCCACTTGTTCGTCCGAAGGCGTGGAAAAATAGATGCCACTGCGGTACTGCGTACCGATGTCATGCCCCTGCCGATTGAGCGTCGTCGGATCATGGATCACGAAGAATATTTCCAGAATTTCGCGTGCACTTATTTGTGTCGGATCGAATACCAGCTTGACCACCTCGTTGTGACCGGTCGCGCCACTGCAGACCTGGCTGTAACCTGGTTGCGGTACGTGACCGTTGCAATAGCCACTCTCAACATCCACCACTCCCTTGACGCAGACATAGACGGCCTCAAGACACCAGAAGCAACCACCGCCGAGCGTGAGGGTCTGGAGGGAATCGGACATGGAAGTTCTCCTGGAAGTATGAATGGCACAGATCGCCGTTGACAGTTTATCGCCTGGAAGTTACATTACTAACCGGTCAGTCATTAAAAGCATGTCTCTCATCAAATTCCAACGCAGCAGCAAAGAACCGTCGCCGCCCAGACGCGAGCGGCGCAAGGATGCGCGTCCGGGTGAACTGCTGGCTGCCGCTCTGGACCTGTTTGTGGAAAAAGGCTTTGCTGCCACCCGCGCCGAGGAAGTGGCGCACCGCGCTGGTGTTTCCAAAGGAACCCTGTTCCTCTATTTCAGCAGCAAGGAAGAGTTGTTCAAAGCGGTGGTTCGGGAAAATATTTCCGGAGGGTTTTCCCAATGGAACGCAGAATTTGAAGCGTTCGACGGAAGCACGCCCGACATGTTGCGCCACTGCATGACACTGTGGTGGCAGCGCCAGGGCAACACCAAGGTCTCAGGAATTACCAAGCTGATGCTCGGCGAAGGCAAGAATTTTCCGGAGCTGGCTTTGTTTTATCAGCAGGAGGTGATCCAGCCGGCTCACCTGCTGATCCGTCGCATCCTGCAACGCGGCGTTGACCGCGGCGAATTTGCGCCACTCAACATGAAATACGCGGTCTTCGCGGTGCTTGCACCCATGATCTTCCTGCAACTTCTGATGCATTCCGACACTGCCTGCTATGACCCGGCAGAAGCAAGTGAACTGGTTCCAGAAGAATACCTCGCAAACCAGTTGCAAATCATTCTGGCTGGCTTGTGTCTGCGCCCCGCTTCCCCTGTGACCAAAAAAGGAACTCCCTGTTTATGAAACGCTGGATGAAATGGGCGCTGATCGCGGTGGCCGCCGGATTGCTGGCAAGTGGCGTTTGGCGCGCCTTGTCGAGTCGCGAGGCACAACAGGCAACAGTTGCCAGGCTCGCGAGTGATCGATCGCAGACCATTGTCGAACTCGGCGCGCTTGACGTGGTCGAGGTGAAGAGCCGCGATATGGCCCTGGGTCTGGCCATTGCCGGACCACTCAAGGCCATCAATTCAGCGGTCGTGAAAGCCCGCGTCGCTGGTGAGCTTCGGGACCTGACGGTGCGTGAGGGCGACGCGGTGAAGGCAGGCCAGATCGTTGCCCGTGTGGATCCCGGCGAATACGAGGCGCGCGTGCGCCAGGCACAACAGCTGGCCGAGTCGGCCAAGGCGCAGGTCGACATTGCGCGGCGCAGCTTCGACAACAACCGCTCATTGGTCGACCAGGGGTTTATTTCCAGGACCGCCCTCGATACTTCGCTGGCCAGCCTGGCAGCCGCCGAGGCCAGCTTTAGAGCCGCGCAGGCCGGCATGGACGTCGCAGCCAAGGCGCTCGATGACACGGTTCTGCGCTCACCGCTTGCTGGCCTGGTTTCGCAGCGTCTGGCTCAACCTGGCGAGCGGGTCTCGCCAGAGGCACGCATTGTCGAGATCGTCGATCTGAGCCGTCTTGAACTCGAAGCCAGCCTGAGCGCTACCGAGTCCATGGACCTGCGCCTGGGACAAAATGCCGTGCTGCAAATTGAAGGTTCTGCCAGACCGGTGAACGCCCGCGTAGTGCGGATCAACCCGAGCGCCGTTGCCGGCAGCCGCGCCGTCGTCGCCTACCTGGCGGTGGACCCGGCACCCGGTCTGCGCCAGGGCCTGTTTGCGCAAGGAACGCTGAGCACCGGCCGTCTGCAGACATTGGCCGTCCCTCTAAGCGCCGTGCGCACCGACAAGCCGCAACCCTATGTTCAACTGGTCGACAAGCAGCAGGTGCGGCACCAGACCGTCGAGCTTGGTGCGCGCGGCGAGATGGACGCGCAGGCCATGGTGGCCGTCAAGGGCGTCAGCGAAGGCGCCAAAGTCGTAGCAGGCAGCGTTGGCACACTGCGCGATGGCACACCCATCAAATTCACTTCTGTGCCAGCGGCGAGCGGCAAGTAAGCCATGTGGTTCACCCGCATCAGTCTGAAGAATCCGGTTTTTGCCACGATGGTCATGCTGGCCATCGTCGTGTTGGGCCTGTTTTCGTACCAACGCCTGCAGGTCGACCAGTTTCCCAATGTTGACTTTCCGGTCGTCGTTGTAACAACCGAATATCCCGGCGCCTCACCTGAAATTGTGGAAAGCGAAATCACCAAGAAAATCGAAGAAGGCGTCAACTCCATCGCCGGCATCAATGCCCTGACCTCGCGCAGCTACGAAGGCATGTCGGTTGTGATCATTGAATTCCAGTTGCATATCAACGGTCGCAAGGCGGCTGACGATGTGCGCGAGAAAGTGGCCATCGTGCGCCCTACCTTGCGCACCGAAGTCAAGGAGCCGCGTGTGCTGCGCTTTGACCCGGCCAGCAAGGCTGTCTGGTCACTCGCGGTGTTGGCAGCCCCCACGAAAGCCGGCGCTGCGAGCAAATCCATGTCCGAGGTTGAACTGACCAACTGGGCTGATCAGACGCTCAGAAAACGCCTGGAAAATGTGCGCGGTGTCGGCTCAGTGACTGTGGTTGGCGGTACCAAGCGCGAAATCAATATCTACCTCAAGCCGCAGGCCATGGAGGCTTTTGGAGTCACGCCGGATCAGGTGGTGACAGCGGTCAATTATGAAAATCAGGACCTGCCGATGGGCGCGATCCGCTCGCTGGAACAGGAGCGTGTGGTGAAAATTGAAGCACGCATGCAGCGCCCGGAAGATTTTGCAAGAATCATCGTCGCACGCAAGGCCGGCGCACCTGTGCGTA
This sequence comes from Comamonadaceae bacterium, assembly GCA_037133835.1. Classification (GTDB taxonomy): domain Bacteria; phylum Pseudomonadota; class Gammaproteobacteria; order Burkholderiales; family Burkholderiaceae_C; genus Rhodoferax. The sequence goes on from JBAXNI010000033.1 coordinate 12,932, forward strand.
TCGGCCAGATTGCCAGCGTCGTCGATGGCGCCCAGGAGACTGACAGTCTCGCGCTCTACAACGGTCAGCGTACGCTGCTGCTGAGCGTGCAAAAAGCCCAGGACGAAAATACGATAGGAGTGATCGACGGACTGCAAAAGACTGTGGCCGCCATGAAAGCAGAACTACCGCCGGGCGTGCGCCTGGAGCCGGTTTATGACGGCTCACGACAGATCAGGGTCGCAGTGGAAAATGTGCGCGAGACCTTGTTCGAGGGCGCCCTGCTCACCATTCTCATCGTGTTCCTCTTTCTCAATTCATGGCGCTCCACCGTCATCACGGGTCTGACGTTGCCGATTGCGCTCATTGGCACGTTTCTGTTCATGAACCTGTTCGGTTTTACCATCAACATGATCACCCTGATGGCGCTCAGCCTGTGTGTCGGGCTGCTGATCGATGACGCCATCGTGGTGCGTGAAAACATCGTGCGTCATGTGCAGATGGGCAAGCAACCGTACCAGGCCTCGCTCGACGGAACGCAGGAAATCGGTCTGGCGGTGCTGGCCACCACATTGTCGATTGTGGCCGTCTTTATGCCCATCGGTTTCATGGGCGGCATCATCGGAAAATTTTTCCACGAGTTCGGTCTGACCATCGTAGCCGCGGTGCTCATTTCGATGTTTGTCAGCTTCACGCTCGACCCCATGCTTTCTTCCATCTGGCATGACCCGAGCATCGAAGCGCATGGCCGTCACGGGCCCCCTGTCACGCTTTATGACAAGACGATTGGCCGCGTCACAGGCTGGTTCGATCATGCAACCGATGTGTTGATCGACCTCTACCAGAGCATCCTGCGCTGGTCCCTCGTCCACAAGCTCAAAACCCTGTTCGCGGCCCTGCTCATCTTTGTAACAAGCATCTTCATGGTGCCGCTCCTGGGCACCGAATTTGTTCCATCTGCCGATTTCTCTGAGACATGGCTCAACTTCTACACACCGATGGGTTCTTCCATTGATGTAACCGAAGGCAAAGTCAAACAGGTCGAGGCGATTTTGCACAGCTACCCCGAAGTCCACTACTCGCTGGCGACCATCAATACCGGCAGCGCCGCGGGCAAGAGTTACGCCGGCTTCTATATCCGTTTGGTCGATCGCAAAGAGCGCCAGCGCAGCGTTGATGAACTGTCGTCTGCGCTGCGCCAACGCCTCAAGCAAGTGAGCGGTATTACGGTCACCCACGTTGGCTTGATGGATCCGGTGGGTGGACAAAAGCAGATCGAGTTTTCGCTTCAGGGCCAGGATCTGGCCGAGCTGGAGCGCCTCACGAAGCTGGTGACGAACAAGATCCGCGCGATTCCCGGGCTGGTTGACCTTGACTCCAGCGTCAAGCCGGACAAGCCGACACTGACCGTTGCGGTGCGGCGCGATGCCGCCTCCGATCTGGGCCTGGGCATCGGGCAGATTGCCAGCGCACTGCGCACACTCATTGCCGGCCAGACGGTGGGCAACTGGCGCGCACCCGACGATCAGACTTACGACGTGAATGTACGCTTGGCACCCGATGCCCGAAACAGCCCCGATGATCTGCAACACCTGCCGTTCACCTTAGGTGCCAACGCCGACGGCAGCGCGCGCATCGTGCGCCTGAACCAGATTGCCACGGTGGTCGAATCCACCGGAGCAAATCAGATCAACCGGCGCGACATGACACGCGAGGTCGCGATCAACACCAACGTCTATCAGCGCTCGGTCGGTGAAGTATCCGATGACATCAAGGCAGCGCTGGCCGGCATCACCTTTCCCCCGGGGTACCGCTACCAGATGGGCGGCTCGACGAAGAACATGGCCGAGTCCTTTGACTATGCAATCTCGGCCCTGATGCTGGCCATCGTCTTCATTTACATGATTCTGGCCAGCCAGTTCAAGAGCTTCTTCCAGCCACTGGCACTGATGACGGCACTGCCATTGACGCTGATCGGCGTTGTGCTGGCGCTTCTGATGTTCGGCTCGACCCTGTCCATGTTCTCCATCATCGGCATCGTGATGCTGATGGGTCTGGTGACCAAGAACGCCATCCTGCTGGTGGATTTTGCGATTCGCGCCCGCGAGGACGGCATGGAGCGCAGCGCCGCGCTGCTGATGGCTGCAAAAGTGCGGCTGCGTCCGATCCTGATGACCACACTGGCCATGATTTTTGGCATGCTGCCACTGGCGTTTGCGCTGAGCGAAGGCTCTGAACAGCGTGCTCCGATGGGTCAGGCGGTCATTGGCGGCGTCATCACCTCGTCGCTGCTGACTTTGGTTGTGGTGCCCGTGGTCTACTGCTATCTGGATGACCTGGCGCAATGGCTGCGCCGCCGCTGGAGCTCGACTGCAGGCGCCAGCGGGTAAAATTTTGCCAAATATGCCAACCGACCCCCGGAGTAACCAAATGAATTTCGAACAAGCCCGCTTCAACATGATCGAACAGCAGATTCGTCCATGGAACGTACTGAACGATCAGGTCCTGCACCTGTTGTCGGTGGTCAAACGGGAAGACTTTGTCCCGCTGGCGCACAAGGCGCTGGCTTTTGTCGATATGGAAATTCCGCTGGGCCACGGACAACGCATGCTCGCGCCCCGGCTCGAGGCACGACTGCTGCAGGACGCTGCGGTGCAAAAACACGAGAAGGTGCTGGAAATTGGTGCGGGGTCGGGCTACCTGACCGCTTTGTTGGCGCATCTGGCGCAACGTGTCATCGCGCTTGAAATCGAGCCCGATCTGGCAACCATGGCGCGCTCCAACCTGCAAAAAGCTGGCGTCCACAACGCCGAAGTGCGCCAGGCTGATGGAGCCGCTGGCCTGGCGGCAGAGGGCCCGTTTGATGTCATCATGCTCGGTGGCTGCGTTGCCGAAGTTCCACAAAATCTGCTCGCACAGCTCAAGGTCGGCGGTCGTCTGCTGGCCATCGTCGGCCAGGATCCAGTGATGTGCGCCACCATCATCAGCCGCACAGGCGAGGCGGAATTTTCTACGCGCCAACCCTGGGACAGCGCTGCCCCGACCTTGCTGAACTTTCCGGTGCCCTCACCGTTCCGTTTCTGATCGCACGCGAAAGACCTCATGAAAACGTTTCGTCTGTTACCCCTATTTGTTGCTGTCGGTGCAGCGCTGGCACTGCCGGCACATGCACAGAGTCTGATCGATTTGTACCAGTCGGCGCGCAGTTTCGATGCGTCCTATCAATCGGCCAAATCGCAGTACGACGCAACGCTGGCAAAGGCCGATCAGGCCAAATCAGCCATTCTTCCGGTCGCCAACCTGGCGCTCGGCGCGTCGCGCTCCAGTCAGGAGATCACGCCCGATCTTGGTTCCAACCGGTCCTACGGTACCGAGACCGCGACGCTCAGCGCTTCGCAACCGCTGTACCGCCCTGCCAACTGGGCCACGTACCTCCAGGGCCTCAAACAGCTTGAGCTTGCCCAGGCTCAATTGCTGAGCGCCGATCAGGACTTGATCGTGCGAGTCGGGCAAGGCTACTTTGACGTGCTGGCGGCACAGGACAACCTGACCTTCGTCAAAGCCCAAAAGACTGCAACGGCCGAGCAATTGGCGTCTGCGAAGCGCAACTTTGAAGTCGGCACGTCCACCATCACTGACACCCGCGAAGCGCAGGCGCGTTATGACCTCGTGATTGCCCAGGAGATCGCCGCCGAAAACGATCTGCGTGTGAAGAAGATTGCCCTTGATCAATTGGTTGGCAAGGACAATGCTCAGCCACTGACGCTGGCCCTTCCGCTGAAGCTCCCTGCATTGCAACCAAGCGACGTCAATGTCTGGGTTCAACAGTCCGAAACAGTGCACCCGGTGATCGGTCAAAGCCAGATCGCACTCGACGTGGCACAGCTTGAAACGCAAAAGGCCAAGGCCGGCCACAAGCCAACACTGGACCTGAACGTCAATTACAGTGCCATCAACAACATGGAAGGCAGCAGCACGGCCGGCATCAGTACGCACGTCAATGCCGGCACCATCGGCCTGTCGTTCAATCTGCCGCTGTTTGCCGGCTTCGCCACGCAGAACCGGATCAGGGAAACCGTCGCTCTGGAAGAGAAGGCGCGCAATGATCTGGAGGGCGCCAAGCGTGCCGTTGCACAAGGCACGCGCACTGCCTTCTTTGGTGTGCTATCGGGCCAGGGTCAGGTCGCAGCGCTGGAGGCGGCAGAGGCCTCGAGCCAGAGCGCACTGGACGCAAACAAGCTCGGATATCAGGTCGGCGTGCGCATCAACATTGATGTTTTGAATTCACAAAGCCAGTTGTTTGACACCAAGGCCAAACTGGCCAAGGCGCGCTATGACGTGCTGCTCGGTGGCCTGAAGCTGCGTCAGGCCAACGGCACACTCAAAGCCGATGACCTGCAGAGCGTCAACGCCCTCCTGTTGCCCAGGTAAGTCACTGCGCTCCTTGCAAAGACGACAAGATACCTGCCAGCGTACGCTCCAGCGCCCCGCGGTGCGCCTGAGCAAAAGCGTCAGCGGCCTGACGGGCCGCCATCAGTCCCTGCGCATCCTGTGCCAATCCCGAAGCTGCCAACACCGCTTGCTGCAGATTGTCTACTCGCTGTGCGGCGCCCGCCGCACAAGCCAGTTCCGCCGCTTCGGCAAAATTGAAAGTGTGTGGACCCATCACCACGGGACAGGCGCAGGCCGCTGCTTCGATCAGGTTCTGCCCGCCGAGCGGCTCGAAGCTGCCACCCAGAAGGGCAACATCGGCCAGCGCGTAATACAGCGCCATTTCACCAAGCGTGTCACCAAGCCACACCGTTGACTTGTCCGCGACGAACGGCGGCGGCCCGTCAGCCCATTCGCTGCGCCGTGAGCCAACAAAGCCCTGCTCTGCCAGCAGCGTCGCAACCTCATCAAAGCGCTGTGGGTGGCGTGGTACGAGAAGCCATTGAACCGCCGTCGCCGCCTGTGCCAGATCGGGAGCCGCAAGCGCTCGCAGCAAGGCCGCTTCTTCGCCATCCCTGGAACTGGCAAACATGATGACCGGGCGCGCCGCCCTCGCATGCCAGGATCGCCCCAGAGCCAATTGAGCAGCATCCGGCGTGGCGTCGAACTTGAGGTTGCCCAGAACACCCTGCACCGGGGCGCCCATGGCGATCAGCCGTGTTGCATCATCCTGCGTCTGCGCCCAGACCGAGCGCAAACTGCGGTAGGCGGGTCTTGCCAGCCAGCCCAGGCGTTGCGACCACCGCAAGGACTTCTCGCTCAGACGTGCATTCACCAGCACCAGCGGAACGCGAGCCTGCGCGCAGGCTGCAGCCAGATTGGGCCAGATCTCGGTCTCCATCAGGATGCCGATGCGGGGCTGGAAATGATCGATGAAGCGAGCTGCAGTCCCCCTTGTGTCCCAGGGCTGCCAGCACTGCAAATCACCCGGTTGCAGCAATTTCCGGCCCTCAGCGCGGCCAGTCGCCGTGCCGTGCGTCAGCAGCAAACGCATGCCAGGCAAGCGAGTGCGCAGGGCTGCCACCAGCCCTATGGCGGCGCGTGTCTCGCCCAGCGAGACCGCGTGCAGCCAAACCGTGTTGCCATCGGCAGCAGGCGCGAGCTGGTCGTAGTGACCGAAACGTTCATCCATCGACTCAAGGTAGCCCGGCTCCTGCTCACCACGACGTGCCAGTTTGAGACGCAGCAGTGGCTGTACCAGCCACATGAACAAACTGTAGAGACTGCGCATCATGGCAAGACGCGATCTTCGCCGGTCTTCAGCCAGGCCTGCCAAACCGCATCAACCGATGGCGTCGGTCTGGCAAACACACTGCACTGATGGCTAGTGCCTGACGGCCCGGTACGCCAGGCAGTGTCAAAGTTGTAGATCTGGACGTGGCGCAAATGCAGCGCCACGGCAATGTGGCTCAGGCCGCTGTCAACACCGATGACACCCTGGCAACCGCCCAATGCGTCGACCAGTGCGTCGAGCTCAACGCGGGGCCAGACTTGCGCCTTTGTCAGGCCATCGGCAATTTGGCGTGCCACCTGCTCCTCGGCGTCACTGCCGCAGGGCAAGGCGATGTCGTGTCCCTGCTCAATCAAGCTCTGACCAAGCTTGTGCCAGGAGGCCACTGGCCACTGCTTGTCAGCACGCGAAGTGCCATGAACCAGGGCCACGAGCGGTCGCGCACGTGGCCCGCATGGCGTGGCCACCGTCAATCCGAATTCGGCCTGTCGCGTGACTTCATAACCGAGCGCCTTGGCGCACAAGCAGCGCGACCGATCGACCGCGTGAATGTGCGTTGGCAACTCAATGGCAACATCGGCAACCCAACGCGCCGGTGCTTCAAAGCTCGATCCCTCGCTCTGTGTCGCGAGCCCGTAGCGCCGGCCCTGTGGCGCCAGGAGTGCCAGCCAGGAAATCAGGGCTGACTTGGTTAATCCCTGCAGGTCGATCACCGCGTCGTACTGTTCACGCTGCAATTCAAATCTGAAGCTGCGCCACGCGCGTCTTGTTTCGCCGGAAAAAGGGTCTTGGCGCCAGCGCCGCAGTTCGCACTCAATGACACGATGAACGCCGCGACAACGCCGCACCAACGCGCCAAAGCCGCGCTCGACCACCCAGTCGATCTGTGCCTGCGGCAAGGCGCTTCGAATATCCTGAAGCGCGGCCATGGCATGCACGACGTCGCCAAGCGAAGACAGCTTGACGAAAAGGATTTTCAAGACCGAGTCCCCGCGCTACGGCTCAATGCACCGCCTCGTCCAGCTTGGCGCCGGGCTTGACGGAGCGCAGCAAAGCCAGCATGTCGCCCTCGATGCGCTTGAGCGCGGCATCGGTTTGCCCTTCAAATCGCAACACCAGCACCGGTGTCGTGTTGGAGGCGCGAATCAGGCCAAAACCATCCGGCCAGTCGACGCGCAGGCCGTCAATCGGGTTAACCACGGCCGGTGCCGCAAAGTTCGCTGCGGCCAGCAGTTGGTCCACCAGTGTGTGCGGCTCGCCTTCGGCACACTTGACGTTAAGTTCAGGCGTCGAAAAACTGCTAGGCAATGCGTCAAGCACAGCATTGCCGTCGGGCGAGCGACTCAGGATCTCGAGCAGGCGACAACCCGCGTACGTACCATCGTCAAAGCCAAACCAGCGTTCCTTGAAGAAAATGTGGCCACTCATCTCGCCGCCAAGCGGAGAGTTGACCTCCTTCATCTTCGCCTTGATCAGCGAATGGCCGGTCTTGAACATCAAGGGCTTGCCGCCCGCGGCTTCGATCGCCGGCGCCAGGCGCTGGGAGCACTTGACGTCAAACAGAATCGTGCCACCGGGAACGCGGCTCAGGACATCCCGCGCGAACAGCATCAACTGGCGGTCCGGGTAGATGTTGTTGCCTGCACTGGTGACGATGCCAAGCCGGTCACCGTCACCGTCGAAGGCCAACCCGATTTCCGCATCGCCTGCGGCCAGCGCCGCGATCAGGTCGCGCAAATTCTCTGGCTTGCTCGGATCCGGGTGGTGATTCGGAAAGTTGCCGTCCACCTCGCTGTACAACTCTGTCACATCGCAACCAATGGCACGCAGGATGTCGGGTGCCGATGCGCCAGCAATACCGTTGCCGCAGTCGACCACAATCTTCATCGGACGCGCCAGCTTGATATCGCCAACGATGCGTGCGCGGTAGGCATCCTGTACATTCACGGCACGCAAGCTTCCGCCCGCTTGCAAGTTCCAGGACTCAGATTCCATCATGCGCCGCAGCGCCTGAATTTCGTCACCGTAAATGGCGCGCCCCGCCAGCACCATCTTGAATCCGTTGTAGTCTTTCGGATTGTGGCTGCCGGTCACCTGAATTCCGCTGCGACACTCGGTACTGGCTGCAAAGTAGAGCATCGGCGTTGTTGCCATGCCGATGTCGATCACCTCGATGCCAGCGGTCACCAGTCCCCGCATCAGTGCAGCACTCAACAGGGCGCCACTGAGCCGGCCGTCGCGTCCGACAGCGACCGCCGTTTCACCTTCCGCGCGCGCCACCGTGCCAAAGGCGCGCCCTAGCGCCTCGGCCACTGCCTCGTTGATCGTGCCCGGCACAATGCCGCGGATGTCGTAGGCTTTGAAAATGGACGCTGATAACTGCATGGTGAAATTCCTGAAAAATGTCGCATGGCTGCTGCGCACCGGATTGTAGGGCGCCGGGCGCCGCATGGGCATGTCCGAAAACGGCTGGAATAGGTTCAATCCAGCAGCACGGTCCGCGTATCATGCACATCATGAAAAGCCCTGAAAACGAGTCGATGAACGAGCAGCACTACCTCGCTTTGAAGGCCAGGGATTCGCGCTTTGACGGACTCTTTTTTACCGGAGTGACATCAACTGGAATCTACTGCCGACCAGTCTGCCGGGTGCGCACGCCGAAACGCGAGAACTGTCGGTTTTTCAGCCAGCCGGCGCAAGCCGAACACGCGGGCTTTCGCCCCTGCCTGCGCTGTCGACCGGAACTCGCACCGCGCGCTGGTGCTGGCAGCCATGGCGTCGAAACGCGGGTCTGGTCGATGCAGGACGCCTCCAGTATTCTTGCCGGGCAAGCGGCCGAATTGATCGACACACCTGAATGCTGGGGCGACACGACCCCCAGCATGCAGTTGCTGGCGCAGCGGCTGGGCGTCAGCGACCGTCACTTGCGGCGCATCTTCGAGGCGCGTTTTGGTGTCTCGCCATTGCAATACCTGCAAACCAGGCGCCTGCTGTCAGCCAAGCATTTCCTGACGGACACCAAGCTACCCGTCAGTGAGGTGGCACGCCTGAGCGGCTTTGCCAGCTTGCGCAGCTTCAACACTGCGTTTGCCCAGCACTACGCCTTGAACCCGAGTCAGCTGCGCCGCAGCGCATCCGCCGGCGGATCAAGCCGGGTCGAGGCGGGCGTCGTCCTCAAACTTGCCTACCGTCCGCCTTATGACGTCAACGCCATGCTGCAATTCTTTGCCAGCCGCAGCGTGACCAGCACGGAGCAGGTCTCGCTCTTGCCGGCGCACATGAGCATCAGCAAGACGGTCAGCGTCGACATCGGCGAGCAGCATTACAGCGGCTGGCTGGTAGCGCGCTTTGATGCTGTCGGGCAGCGCCTCGAGCTTCGGTTGAGCGACTCACTTCGGCCGGTGCTACCCGCGATGCTGGCGCGCGTGCGATCCATGCTGGACCTGGACGCCGATCCGCTGGCCATCAACGCCGTGCTGCACGCCAGCTTTCCGCGGGGTGACGGTTTGCGTGTGCCTGGCAGTCTGGACGGGTTCGAGCTCGCCGTGCGCGCGGTACTGGGACAGCAGATAAGCGTTGCCGCTGCACGCACCCTGGCGACTCGTCTGGTTCAAGCTTATGGCGAGCCAATCGAGACACCCATCAATGGTTTGAACCGACTGTTCCCGCGGCCCGCCACGCTGGCCGACGCCAGCCCTGATGCATTGGGACACCTGGGCATCGTCAAGCAGCGCCAGACGGCAATACAGGCGCTGGCACGCGCAGTGCTGGGGCAGGGCTTGCAGTTGCACGCCGGCGTCGATGTTGAAACCACCTTGACAACACTAAAAGCTATTCCGGGCATTGGCGACTGGACCGCGCAATACATTGCGATGCGTGCACTGCGCTGGCCCGACGCTTTTCCCGCCGGTGACGTGGCCTTGCAACGCGCTTTGGGTCTGCAAGGCAGCAAGCATCCCGCCAGAGAGGCAGAACTGAAATCAAAAGTCTGGCAGCCGTGGCGCAGTTACGCCGTGATTCGAGCCTGGAAGGAGTTAACAACATGAAATTCGCTGCATCGATCTTTCAAACCCTGCATGACAGCGCACTGGGGCCGATCATTCTGGCCGCCAGCAAGACGCAGCTGGTGGGTATCTGGTTTGCCGGCCAACGCCATCAACCCGACACATCGCACTGGACACATGACGAGCGTCATCCGCTCCTGCAACGCGTGAAGACGGAGATCGACGAGTACTTCGCGGGCCAGCGCCACGCGTTCGATCTGCCACTCGATATGGAGTGCGGCACCGCATTTCAACAAACCGTCTGGCGCGCCCTGCTGGCTATTCCCTATGGCAGCTGCACGAGCTACGGCGCTCTCAGCACTGCCATCGGCAAGCCCCGTGCCGTGCGCGCCCTCGGCGGCGCTGTGGGACACAATCCCTTTAGCATCGTCGTGCCGTGCCACCGCGTGATCGGCAGCCAGGGGTCCCTGACTGGATACGCGGGTGGGCTCGATCGAAAGTCAGCCCTGCTGCAACTCGAAGGCGTGCTTTGAACACCTTAGGGTTCGCGAAACCCTGGTTGGGCAAATTCCTGTCCCTGGCGGCGCTCTGGGGAGCTTCCTTCCTGTTCATGCGCCTGGCTGGCCAGGAATTTGGCGCCGTCCCCACTGCAGGCGTGCGCGTAGCGATCGCCGCACTTTTCCTGCTGCCTTTGTTGCTGTGGCGCGGTCTGGGGTCGCAGCTGGCCACGAACTGGAAAAAAGTCTTCTTTATCGGCTTGTTCAACTCAGCCTTTCCCTTCGCCTGCTTTTCCTTTGCCCTGCTGTCCATCAGCACGGGCCTGTCGGCGATTCTGAACGCCACTGTCCCCCTGTTTGGCGCACTAGTGGCGTGGGTCTGGCTGAAAGACAGGCCGCACGGCTCGCGCATCGCGGGTCTGCTGCTCGGTTTTGCAGGTGTCGCACTGTTGACTTGGGACAAAGCGAGTTTCAAACCCGACGCCAACGGTCTTTCGAGCGCCTGGGCCATCATGGCTTGTCTGCTGGCCTGCCTGAGCTACGGCATATCGGCCAGCTTTGCCAAGCGGCACCTCGGTGGTTTGCCCTCGCTCGTCACCGCCACCGGCAGCCAGCTCGGTGCCGCCATTGGACTGGCCCTGCCCACCTGGTGGCTGTGGCCGCAGCGCATGCCGGGCAGTGGCGCCTGGCTCGCCCTGCTGGCATTGGGCGTGCTGTGCACCGGCATCGCCTACATCCTGTTCTTCTGGCTGATTGAAAACGTCGGCCCGGCGCGATCGCTAACCGTCACCTTTGTGGTTCCGGTATTTGCTCTGATCTATGGCATGGTCTTCCTGCAGGAAACTATTTCGCTGTGGATGCTGTTTTGCGCCGCCATCATCGTCTGCGGCACCGCGCTGTCAGCCAATCTG
>JBAXNI010000034.1:0-23907 GCA_037133835.1 Comamonadaceae bacterium
ATGACCCAGGCAAAGATGGGTCGGTCGATAAAGAATTGCGCCATGCCGCTTCCCTTATGACCGAGCGGCCGCAGAGGCGGCCGAGGCGGGGGCTGCCGCCGCTCCAGCCGGTTTCCACAGTACCGGTTTGACCCGGGCCTTGCCCTGGAGTTTCTGGAAGCCGTCAACAACCACCTGCTCGCCCGGCTGCAAACCTTCAAGCACGACCCACTGTTCATCCTTCGCGGATCCGACCTTCACCGCGCGCGTGCTCACACTGCCATCCGCCGCGACAACTTTGACACTGTCGCCCTGGGAATTGCGCTGCACTGCCTGTTGCGGCAACAGCATGGCGGCGCTGACCGCGGCCTGCTCAAGGCGCGCACGCACATACATCCCGGGCAGCAGCACGCCCTTCGGATTCGGCACCTCGGCGCGCAGCGTGATCTGACCCGAACTGGGGTCGACCGTCAGGTCCGAAAACAGCAGTTTGGCCGGCAGCGCGTAGACGCTGCCATCGTCGAGCACGATGCGCACCGCTGCGCTCGCCTTGTCGCCGGCCGTCTTGAGCTGTCCGGCGGCTATGGCCGCACGCAGGCGCAGCACATCGGAGACAGGTTGCGTGATGTTCACGTACATGGGATCAATCTGTTGCACCAGCGCCAGCTGCGTCGCTTCGCCTTGCCCAACCAGTGCCCCTTCAGTCACCAGGGCGCGACCAATGCGTCCGGCAATCGGCGAATTGACCGAGGCGTAGCCCAGGTTGATCTGCGCCAGCTGCACGGCAGCTTTGCCGGCGGCCACGTCGGCCTCCGCCTGCTTTTGTGCAGCAACAGCGCTGATGTAATCCTGCTGACTGATGGCATTGGCGTCCAGCAGAGGCTTGTAGCGCTCGGCCTGGGCCTGCGCCTGCATCAGGTTGGCCTGGGCCCGTGCCGCCCCGGCCTGGGCGCTGGCCAGTGCTGCCGCATAGGGAGCGGCGTCGATCTGGAACAGAGCCTGTTCGGCCTTGACATCGCTGCCTTCACGAAACAGCTGGCGCTGCAAAATGCCGGCAACGCGAGCCCGCACCTGGGCCACGCGCGAGGCCTCGGTTCTGCCAGGCAGCTCGGTTTGCAGGCCCACAGTTGTTGCGGTTACGGTGACGACTCCAACTTCAACCGGTGGCGGCGCTGGCGGTGCCGCCGGTGCAGCGCCGGGTCCGCAACCGGCCAGTTGTGTCGCCAGCGCGGCTGTAGTTGACAGCGCCAAGCGGCGCACGGGAAAAATGAAACCCCTGATCACACCTTGCCACGCAAACATGAAGAACCTTTCTGAGAAGCCGGCGTAGTGTAAACGTGCTGCTCCCGGCGTGCCCGCGCCAGGACATTGCGTGGACCGGAGCGCGCGCTGCATCAAGCGAGGGATGAAAGCAGAATCCGCTTCGGGTTTTGACATAGTACAAAGTTACCGCAAATTTGGTAGCGTCTACCCATTCAACAGTCCTTCAGGCAGGTCTAGACTGAAACCATGACTTCGTTGGTATGGACTTGTGAACAGGAGCAGCGATGAGTAGCAATTTGAACCCTGACCGTGACGTCGTGACACGCAGGCCAACCCCTTACACCCGCAGATCGGCCATGGCGACTCTGCTCAGTCTGGGGATTTCCCCCGCTTTGCTTGTCGGCTGTGGAGGTGGTGGCGGTGCTGGCCCTGTACCGAACCAGCAATTGCTCTCGACTTCGCAGAACAGTTCCCCGCAGTGCGGCGGCCCCACGCTCCCCACGTGCGACGGCAAGTACCACCTCGACGTCCACAGTTCAGCCGGTGTGGAGCTCGGCCTGGCGTTCGAGTGGACCGAGGGCATCAGGCCTGCGGGTGTCGACATCGGGACCACCAGTGGCGCCATGGTGTTGCCGGGGCAAGCCTACTCTTTCAAGGCCGTGCCGGACAACGCCAGGCTCTGGTTGCGCCTGAACGGCAAGGCGATCCCCGACTCGGGCACGCTCGATCTGGACCTGACGCCGGGTTTCAACAACACCCTGTTCGCCTACATCGCCATCATGCCGGGGGATCCGGCGCCCGATTTCAAGGGGCAGGACGCAAGCGGGCAAATGCACCGCCTGAGCGCGCTGCGCGGCAAGTGGGCGCTCGTCACTTTTGGTGCCTGGCTTTGCCCTGGCGCGCGCAACTTCGCACCCGTCCTGGCATCGATCTACAGTCAGTACCACCCGCTGGGGCTTGAGGTGTTGTCGGTGTTCGACTCCCCGAACGGAGAGGTACGCCTGGCCGGCCCCGCCGACCTGAACGACTGGGCCCGGACCTACGGTGTCAACTACCCGTTGATCAACGATCTCGACAACGCATGCCAGTACTACGACCGCGAGTACCTGAACTGCACTTACTACTCCTGCACGGGCAACCCTTCGATCTTCCTGATCAACCCGCAGGGCACGATCGCATACCGGTACGCCGGCTGGAACCCCGCTGACGGCCTGGCCGACGTGCTGGCGAAGTTGTACGCGTGACCGGTTTGCGATTGGATTGAGCGGCTAACCGGCCGCCCGTCAACGGTACCAGCTCCTGCTTGCTATCATGTGCCGCACAACGAGGAGAACGGTCGCCGATGTCCATGGTTCAGCTGGCGCTACGGCGTCCCTACACTTTCATCGTGATGGCGATGCTGATCGTTCTGGCAACGCCGTTTGCCTTGCTCAGCATGGCGACCGACATCTTTCCCGAAATCAATATCCCGGTTGTCAGCATCATCTGGAACTATGGTGGCCTGTCAGCGCAGGAAATGGGTCAGCGCATTGCCGGCCAGAGCGAGCGCGGGCTGACCACGACGGTCAGTGATATCGAGCACATTGAGTCGCAGTCGCTGGCCGGCGTCTCCATCATCAAGGTATTCTTTCAACCCACTGCCAACATCCAGACCGCCATTGCGCAGGTCGTGGCGGCGATGCAGACGCAGGTGCGCCAGTTGCCTCCCGGCATCACACCACCACTGGTGATCAAGTATTCCGCCTCCAGCATTCCGGTAGTACAGCTTGCGCTGTCGAGCCCGACACTGCCGGAACAGGCCGTGTTTGACAATGCGGTCAATGTGCTGCGGCCGCAACTCATCACGATTCCCGGCGCGGCCGTACCTTTTCCCTATGGCGGCAAGAACCGCCTGATTTCAATCGATCTCGATACGGCGGCACTGCAGGCGCGCGGTCTGTCACCGGTCGATGTGGTCAATGCGGTGAATTTGCAGAACCTGATCCTTCCGTCCGGCACCGCCAAATTTGGAGCGACCGAGTACACCGTCAGGATGAATGGCTCACCCGACACCATCGAGGGTCTGGGTGACCTGCCGGTACGAACCAGCGGCAACACCACCACCTATCTGCGCGACGTGGCGCAGGTGCGCGATGGCTTCTCGCCGCAAACCAATATCGTGCGCCAGGACGGTGCTCGTGGCGTGCTCTTGTCCGTGCTGAAGAACGGTGGTGCTTCGACGCTGGACATTGTGGCCAACCTGAAGGCCTTGCTGCCGCGCGTGGCCCAGGTATTGCCGGCCGATGTCAAGGTAACGCCGCTGTTCGACCAGTCGGTGTTCGTCAAGGCAGCCGTGAAAGGCGTGGTCATTGAGGCCCTTATTGCTGCCGCACTGACCGCTGCCATGGTATTGCTCTTTTTGGGCAACTGGCGCAGCACGCTGATCATTGCGCTGACCATTCCCTTGTCAATTCTGGCCTCGATTCTGGTCCTGAGGATGCTTGGCGAAACGCTCAATCTGATGACACTCGGTGGCTTGGCCCTGTCTGTCGGCATCCTGGTGGACCAGGCGATTGTGACGATCGAAAACATCGAACGCCACCTGCACATGGGCACACCTATTTTTGAAGCCATCGAGACCGGTGCCGGTGAAATCGGCGTGGCTGCGTTTGTGTCGACGCTTTGCATCTGCATCGTGTTTGTGCCGATGTTCTTCCTTTCGGGCGTCGCGCGCTTCCTGTTTGTTCCGATGGCAGAGGCGGTCGTACTGGCGATGATTGCCTCCTACCTGCTGTCGCGTACGCTGGTCCCGACGCTGGTGCTGCTGCTGATGGCCGGGCAGCAAGACGCGCCGGAAGGCGATGGCTTGCTGCAGCGCCTGTACCGCGCCTTCGACCGCCGTTTCGAGCGTGTGCGGCGCGCCTACACGCTGGCGCTGTCGGCCCTGCTGTCGCACCGGCGCGGCTTTGCCATGCTCTTCATGGGTTTTTGTCTGGGCTCCTGCTTGTTGTACCCGGTGCTGGGGCGTGACTTCTTCCCCAGCGTTGATGCCGGTCAGATCCGCCTGCACCTTCGCGCAGCCACCGGCACCCGCATTGAGGAGACAGCTCGCCTGGCGGATGCGGTGGAGGGGGTGATTCGCGAACTCATTCCGCGCGAGCAACTCGAGACCATTCTGGACAACCTGGGTGTGCCCAACAGCGGCATCAATCTGTCTTACAGCAATGCCGGAACCATAGGAACGCTGGATGGCGAAATTCTGCTCTCGTTGCGCGAAGGCCATGACCCGACCGAGACTTTTGTTTCGCAGCTGCGCTCGGAGCTACCAAAGCGCTTTCCCGGCATCGAGTTCTTTTTCCAGCCGGCCGATATCGTCACCCAGATTCTGAATTTCGGGCTGCCGGCGGCCATCGACATCCAGTTCACTGGCGCGGATGTGGCTGGCAATGCCCAACTCGCCGGCGAACTGACCGGACTGATCCGTCAAATTCCGGGCGCGGTGGATGCCCATGTTCATCAGCGGCTCGATGCGCCCGCCCTGAACCTGCAGATGGATCGCAGTCGCTTGCAGCAGGTCGGACTGAGCGCAGCCAATGTAGGCCAGAACGTCCTGATCTCGCTTTCCGGCAGTTCGCAGACAGCACCGGCGTTCTGGCTCAATCCACAAAATGGTGTGGTCTACAACATCGCCGTGCAGACGCCGCAGTACCAGATCGATTCGCTCGATGCCTTGCTGAACATGCCGGTCGGAACCGGTGTCAGCACAACGGGTGTCAGTGGCAGTACGCAATTGCTGGGCAATCTGGTCGAGGTCACGCCGAGCCGGATGCTGGCCGTCGCGTCGCGTTACAACATCCTGCCGGTGGTCGATGTCTATGTCAGCGTTCAGGGCACCGATCTGGCGAATGTGGCCGCGCGTATTGAGACCTTGGTCGAGAAAATTCGCCCGAGGTTGCCGCGTGGCAGCCAGCTTGTCATGCGTGGCCAGATCGAAACCATGCAGGCGTCCTTTCTGGGCCTGGGGGTAGGGCTGGCGATGGCCATTGTGCTGGTGTATCTGCTGATCGTCATCAACTTCCAGTCCTGGACGGATGCGCTGATCATCATTGCAGCCTTGCCGGCAGCCTTGGCAGGGATTGCCTGGATGCTGTTCATCACTGGCACGACGCTCAGTGTGCCGGCGCTGACGGGTGCCATCATGACAATGGGTGTGGCCACCGCCAACAGCATTTTGCTGATCTCGTTCGCGCGCCAGCGCATGCAGGCACAGGTAGCGCCGCTGGCGGCGGCGCTGGAAGCGGGTGCAACGCGCATCCGCCCTGTGTTGATGACGGCGCTGGCGATGATCATCGGCATGATTCCGATGGCGCTGGGTCTGGGCGAGGGCGCCGAGCAGAATGCGCCGCTCGGGCGGGCGGTGATCGGTGGGCTGCTCTTTGCTACCGTCTCGACACTATTTTTTGTACCGGTGGTGTTTGCCGGGGTGCATCGCAGGAGAACTGAACCATGACCGAGCAACGCCACGCGGCGCTGGGTTTGCACGCCATACAGAGCGAGGCGGGGCAAGGCCACGTCGAACTGCTCAAGAGGCGCCAGATCGTGCGTCGCACGCAAATGGCAGCGCTGGTCGTGCTGCTGTTGCTGGCGCTGGGGGCAGGGCGCACGGTGTTGAGCCGCGTCGCCAGTGCTCAGGCGCTGGACGCCAGCACCGCCGAACAATCGCGGCAATATGTCAAGACGACCCAGGCGCGGCGCAGTGCCAGTGGTCAGACGCTGGCGCTGCCAGGAACGCTGCAGGGCTTTGTGCAGTCGCCGATTGCGGCCCGCGCGAGCGGCTACCTCAAGCGCTGGACGCGTGATATTGGCAGCAAGGTTGCCAAGGGTGAGCTGCTGGCCGAGATCGAGACGCCGGAAATTGATCAGCAGCTAAGCCAGGCGCTGGCGGCACGGGAACAGGCCGCTGCCAGTCTGGAACTGGCTCGCAGCACGCTGCTGCGCTGGGAAGGGCTGCGCAAGAAGGACGTGGTTTCGCAGCAGGACCTCGATGAACGGCGCAGCGCCGTTACCCAGTCGCAGGCCAATCTGGCGGCGGCCGAAGCGGGCGTCGGGCGCTTGCGCCAGCTGGAGGACTTCAAGCGCGTGCTGGCACCCTTTGCAGGCGTGATTACCCGGCGTAACGTGGACGTTGGCGACCTGATTGACAGCTCGCGCCTGCTGTTCACGCTGTCGCAGACCGACCCGCTGCGCGTTTACGTCAACCTGCCGCAAGCTTATGCGCAGTTGGTCAAGATTGGACTGAAGGTCGTAGTAACGCAGTCCGAGTTGCTGGGCCGGCGTTTCCCGGGGCAAGTCGCGCGTACTTCGGCATCGATTGACACGACCACCCGTACCCTGCAGATGGAAGTGGCACTGCCCAACCCGGAGGGCACTCTGATGCCGGGCGCCTACGTCAAAGTGGAGCTGAGCCTGCCAGCCAGCAAGTCGCTGGTGGCGCCGACCAACACCTTGCTGTTTCGGCCTCAGGGGACGATGGTCGCCGTGGTTGACGCGCAGGGCCGCGTCAGCCTGCGACGCATCAGCGTCGGACGCAACTATGGCGTCGATTTCGAAGTGCTCGAAGGCCTGACGGAGGCGGATCGCGTTGTCCTCAATCCACCGGACTGGATCGCTGATGGTCAGACCGTGGTCGTCAGCCCCGGCAAGGAAGCCAAGTGAAGTTTCGTACTGCGGTCGTCGCGATCTGTGCAGGCTGGTTGCTGGGTTGTGCCGCGGTGCCTGAGTATCAGCGCCCGGCGCTCGAGCTGCCTGTTGCATGGACACTCGACGCCCCGTGGCGTGTCGGCCAACCCAACGATGCCGCGAGCAAGGGTGCCTGGTGGCGAATTTTTGGCGACGCTAAGCTCGACGCTCTGCAGCAGCAGGCGCTACTGAACAGTCCGACGCTGGCCCTGGCACGCGCGCGACTTTTGCAGGCCCGCTCCGCACTGGCGGCGACTTCTGCCAGCGCCTTGCCACAGCTGGGTCTGAGTGAGCGCGTGGCACGGCAAAAGATTTCTGCGAACCGGCCGCTCAGCAGTTACGCCAGCCCCAATTTTTCCACCGTGCAGAACGAGCTCAGCGTTGCCATGACGGTGAACTACGAGCTCGATCTGGCCGGACGCGTCGAGTACTCGACAGTGGCTGCACAGGCTTCGGCCGCGCAAGCTGCCGCCGAACTTGAGAACACGCGCCTCTTGCTCAGCACCGATCTGGCGGCGAACTATTTCAACCTGCGTGAAATCGACGCCGAACTCGACGTGCTGGAGCGCGCCACCGGTCTGCAACGACGTGCTCTGGAACTGGTCAGCGCCCGGCGCGAACTCGGCGCTGCCTCGGGTCTGGATCTGGCCCAGCAGCAGGCCTTGCTGGAGACGACCCTGGTGCAGTTGGAACTGCTGCGCCGTCAGCGCGGCCAGTTTGAACATGCCGTCGCCACGCTGACAGGTGTGGCGGCACCCGAGTTCAGCTTGCCACCGGACTCGCGTGAGCCGATCGCGCCGACGCTGCCAGTGGGTCTGCCGTCTGATCTCCTGCAGCGCCGCCCCGACATTGCTGCAGCCGAGCGCGCCATGGCGGCGGCCAACGCACAGATCGGCGTTGCGAACGCCGCCTTCTATCCCAGTATCACGCTCGGATCCACGCTTGGCGTGGATAGCCGTGAGTTGGCCAGCTTGTTCGACGCGCCCAGTCTGCTGTGGTCGCTTGGCCTGTCGGCCGCCCAGACGATTTTTGACGGAGGCCGGTTGCGCGCCAATCTTGAATTTTCCCGTGCCGGCTACGAGGCAACGGTGGCGAACTATCGGCGCGTCGTGTTGATTGGCATACAGGAGGTACAGGACGGCATTAGCGGGCTCACTGCCCTGCGCCGTGCGTCGCTGCAGGCTGCAACGGCCAGGGCAGCGGCGCAGCGGGTTCTGGATATGACGACGGCCCGCTACGAAGGCGGCTTGTCGCCGTATCTGGAACTGGTCACGGCGCAGCAGGCCTTGTTGGTCAGCGAGCGCCAGCGTGTCCAGCTCCTGGGGCAGGAACTGGTGACAACGGTGTACCTGATCAAGGCGCTGGGTGGGTCCGTTCCCGACTGACGTTAAACTCCCGACCTCTAAGGCCAATACTGGTCACTTTGTCATGCCGGACTTGATCCGGCATCCATGCCTTTATGGAGCATGGATTGCGGGTGCTGAAACCCCGGACCCGATCCGGGGACGCAATGACATCAAGTGAACAGTGTTACCTCTAACGCACCCGCAAAACTCGTCCCTGGCTGCAGGGTTTCGTCAAGATCGGAGTCCATCCTTGTCAGTGTCTCGCCTGTTTGATCTATATCGTTTGATGCGCCGCATACGTGCTTTTGAAGATGCTGCAGAGATCGCCAGCCAGGGCGGCGTGGCAGCCTGGGGCTTGAGCGCTTCAGCCAAGCCGGCACTGGTGCGCGGACCGCTGCACCTGTCAACGGGTCAGGAGGCGGTGGCAGCGGGCGTCTGCAGCAATCTGGAGCGTGAAGACCTGCTGACCTCAACCCATCGTGGACATGGCCACACACTGGCCAAAGGCGCTGTTGCTGCCACCATGATGTGCGAGCTGTTTGGCCGATCCAGCGGCTACAACAAGGGCAAGGGTGGCTCCATGCATATCGCCGATTTTTCCGTCGGGATGCTGGGTGCCAACGGTGTGGTGGCTGCCGGCATTCCGATTGCCACTGGCGCTGCGCATGCCCTGAAGTTGCGCAAGCAAGCCAACCTGGTCGCCTGTTTCTTTGGTGACGGCGCGGCCAACCGTGGCCCCTTCCTTGAAGGATTGAACTGGGCGCAGGTGTACCACTTGCCGGTGCTGTTTGTCTGCGAAGACAACCGGATTTCAGCCACGACGCCAACGGGAACCATGACAGCGGGCGAGGGTGTCTCGGCGCGGGCGCAGGCGTTGGGTTTGCCAGCCATCAAGGTCGATGGCAACGACGTGCGGGCCGTGGACGAAACGGCGGCACGCCTGATTGCAGAGATACGCGCCGGCCAGGGACCGCGTCTGCTGCATGCTGTGACGTACCGATTCAAGGGACATGTGTCGGTTGATCCAGGTACCTATCGCGATTCCCTGGAAGTCGAGGCTGCCAAGCGCAATGATCCCCTGTTGATAACGCAGCGCCAGTTGCTGGCGATGGGCGCCACCCAAGCCGGGATCGATGCCATCGATCAGGCGGCGCTGGGCGAAATCAGGAACGCACTGGAGGTGGCCGAGGCGGCGCCCTGGCCGCTGGCGGCGGACGCCTACCAGGACATCATGACTACCGGCGCGGGGGTGTGGCAATGAGCGCCGTCAGCATGACCTACGCGCAGGCGGCCGCACTGGCACTGCAGCAGGCGATGCAGGCCGACCCCTGCGTCGTGGCCTTGGGCGAAGATCTCGGGCGCGGCGGCGTCTTTGGCCAGTACCGCGGGCTGCAGCAGGAGTTCGGCCCGGAGCGCGTGATCGACACGCCGATTTCCGAGGCCAACATCATGGGTGCAGCGGTTGGCATGGCGCTGGCGGGACTGCGTCCGGTGGTCGAAATGCGTGTAATCGACTTTGCGTTGTGCGCGATGGACGAAATCGTCAATCAGGCGGCCAAGAACCGCTATATGTTCGGTGGTCAGGGCCGGGTTCCGCTGGTGGCGCGACTGCCAATCGGTATCTGGTCGGCTTCGGCAGCGCAGCACTCGCAGTCACTGGAAGCCTGGTTTGCCCATTTGCCGGGTCTGGTGGTGGCGACGCCAGCCACGCCGCAAGACAACTTTTCCCTGCTCAAAGCATCGCTGGCTTCAGGCGACCCCGTGATCTACATGGAACACAAGGAGTTGTGGGGCCTGGAAGGCATGGTCGACAGCGCCCTGGAAGTGCCTTTGGGTCAGGCGCGCACACTGTGCCACGGCCACGACCTGACCATCGTGACCTGGTCGCGTGGCGTCGCGCCCGTCATGCAGGCGCTGGAACTACCCGAGCTGCAGGGTGTTGGGGTCGAGGTCATTGACCTGCGTACCTTGTGGCCCTGGGACAAGCAGGCCGTGTTTGAATCCGCTGCACGCAGCGGCAGGCTGCTCGTTGTGCACGAGGCGGTGCAGGTCGCGGGCTTTGGCGCGGAAGTGGCAGCCAGTGCTGCCGAGGCAACGGGTTGCCGCATCAGGCGCCTGGGCGCACCGCGTATTCCCGTTGGTTATGCCCAGGTGCTTGAAAACGAAGCCCGGCTCTCACCCGGGAAAATTGCGCTGGCGGCGCGGTCCTTGCTGGACGCCTGAAACAGCAGTATCAGTCACGCGATAATGCAGGTCCATTTCATTCACCAACATCCATGTCAACAGGAGACACTTTGATCATGAGCTCTAACAGCAACCTCAACCGCCGCGGCTTCATCCAAGGCACAGCCGCTGCAGGCGCGCTTGCCACCATGGGTCAGCCGGTGTTCGCGCAAGCAGCCGAGTTCAGTCTCAAGTGGGCCAACAACATTCCGGCTACACACCCGTCGAGCATTCGCGTGCGCGAGGCCGCCGACGCCATCCGCAAGGAGACCAACGGCCGTGTCGATATTCAGGTGTTCCCGAACAACCAGCTCGGCGGCGATACCGACATGCTGTCGCAGGTCCGCTCGGGCGCCATCGACATCTTCCCGCTGTCCGGCCTGATCCTGCAGACGCTGGTGCCGCTGGCTGGTATCAATGGCCTGGCCTTTGCCTTCAAGGACTATCCGACAGTCTGGGCCGCCATGGACGGCGAGCTTGGCGCGCACATCCGCGAGGCCATCAGCAAAGTCAATCTGCACATCTTCGATCGCTGCCTGGACAATGGTTTCCGCAACATTACCAGTTCGTCGCGCCCGATTGCCACGGCGGCGGACCTGAAGGGCTTCAAGATCCGCGTGCCGGTCAGTCCGCTCTGGACATCCATGTTCAAGGCCTTCGGCTCAGCGCCGGCCGCCATCAATTTCAGCGAGGTCTATTCCGCCCTGCAGACCAAGGTGGTCGAAGGTCAGGAGAACCCGCTGGCCATCATTGAAATTGCCAAACTCTACGAAGTGCAGAAGTACTGCTCCATGACCGGCCACATGTGGGACGGCCAATGGATTCTGGCCAACGGCAAGCGCTGGGACATGCTGCCCAAGGAAGTGAAGACCGTCATCAACAAGCACGTTGATGATGCCGTCACGAAGCAGCGTGACGACATCCGCCGCCTGAACAATGGTCTGGAAGCACAGCTCAAGGCCAAGGGTCTGATCTTCAATTATCCGGAAGTCGGCTCCTTCCGCGACGCCCTGTCCAAGGCCGGTTTCTACAAGGAGTGGCGCGGCAAGTTTGGCGACGTCGCCATGGCGAAACTGGAGAAGTACTCTGGCAAGCTCGTCTGAGCCGGCCGCGGCGTCGCGCCGCCCCGGTTTTGCAGCCTTCGAAAGAGGCGTTCAACTCCTTACGGAACTGCCGGCAGCCCTGCTGGTGGTGCTGGAAACGCTGATTCTGCTGGCGGGCGTGATTTCACGCTACGTCTTCAATGCGCCGCTGACCTGGTCTGACGAACTGGCGTCCATCCTGTTCCTGTGGCTCGCCATGCTGGGCGCCGTCATCGCGCTGCGGCGCGGCGAACACATGCGCTTGACGACCTTCGTCAACATGATGTCGCCGCGCTGGCGTGTTCGTGTCGAGACGCTGTGCACCTGCACGGTGATCCTGTTCGTCGGTTTGCTGCTGCTGCCAGCGTATGAGCATTTTGATGACCAGTGGATGGTGGTGACGCCGGCGCTGGAATGGCACGATGGCATGCGCGTAGCTGCGATCGGTGTGGGTGCTTTCCTGATGCTGGCGATTTCCCTGGCGCGCCTGCTGGAGCGCTCCAGCCTCAGGCATGTCACTGCCTGCGTCGCGCTGCTGTTGGTCATTTCGGTCGCTTCGTGGTTCATGAAGCCGACGCTGACTCATCTGGGTAATCTCAATTTGTTGATATTTTTTGTCGGCCTGGTCGGCTTGAGCGTGGCTCTGGGACTGCCCATTGCCTTCGCCTTTGGCTTGTCCACGCTGGCTTATCTGGCCTTGACGACCAGTGCGCCGCTGACCATCGTGGTGAGCCGCATGGACGAGGGCATGTCGCACATCATCCTGCTGTCAGTGCCGCTGTTTGTTTTTCTGGGCGCGCTGATTGCCATGACCGGTCTGGCACGTGCCATGGTGGACTTTCTGGCGGCGCTGATCGGCCACCTGCGCGGCGGCCTGCAGTACGTCCTGCTGGGCGCCATGTACCTGGTGTCGGGCATCTCCGGATCCAAGGCGGCCGATATGGCGGCCGTAGCGCCAGCGCTTTTTCCAGAAATGCTGAAGCGCGGCGCCAAGGGAGGCGACCTGGTGGCATTGCTGTCCGCTTCCGGCGCGATGAGCGAAACCATTCCACCAAGTCTGGTTCTGATCACGATTGGCGCTGTGACCGGTGTCTCCATTTCGGCGCTCTTCACCGGGGGTCTGCTGCCTGCCGTGGTCGGTTTGCTGGCGCTGTGCGTGGTGGTGTACTTTCAGACGCGCCACGAAGACATGAGCGCCGTGGCCAAGGCCAGCGCTGCACAGGTGCGCCGTGCGCTGCTGGTGGCATTGCCGGCGCTGGCCTTGCCGTTCGTGATTCGCACCGTGGTGGTGGAGGGCGTGGCAACCGCTACCGAAGTTTCCACCGTCGGCATTGCCTACACGGTGATCGCCGGGCTCCTGATCTACCGCCAGTTTGACTGGAAGCGGGTTTATCCGATGCTGGTCGACACGGCCTGCCTGTCAG
The DNA here is from genome assembly GCA_037133835.1 of Comamonadaceae bacterium. Lineage (GTDB taxonomy): Bacteria > Pseudomonadota > Gammaproteobacteria > Burkholderiales > Burkholderiaceae_C > Rhodoferax. The sequence continues at coordinate 13,036 of JBAXNI010000034.1, forward strand.
GCGCCATCCTGTTGATCATTGGCTGCGCCACCGCCATGGCGTGGGCCTTGACGCAGTCCGGTTTTTCCAATTCACTGGTGGCCCTGATGGCGGATGTTCCCGGTGGCAAATTCGGTTTCATGGTCGTCTCCCTGCTGGCTTTTGTCGTGCTGGGCAGCGTGCTTGAAGGCATACCTGCCATCGTGCTGTTTGGCCCGCTGCTGTTTCCGGTGGCGCGCGCCCTCGGTGTGCATGAAGTGCACTACGCCATGGTGGTGATTTTTGCCATGGGGCTGGGCCTGTTTGCACCGCCTTTCGGTGTCGGTTTTTACGCTGCCTGCGCCATTGGCAAGGTGCCGCCTGACCAGGCGTTCTGGCGTGTCTGGCCGCACCTGGGCGCCCTCTTTGTGGCGCTGCTGGTGATTGCCGCCATACCCTGGATCTCGACCGGCTTTCTCTAAAAACCGGGGGCTGGTTGGCTCAGGGAACTGTCCGGCGCAGCGTTGGCAGGCCGACACCGGCGGCGTCGAAGCCACCATCAACTGCCAGCACCTGACCATTCACAAAGCTGGCGGAGTCGCTGCACAAAAAGAGCGCGACCGATGCGATTTCATCGGTCGTGCCGTAGCGGTTCAGCGGAATGGCGTCGTAATAGTCGGAGCGGATCGCTACGCTGTGAACCAGTTTCGACATCTCGGTGTCGACCGGACCCGGTGCAATGGCGTTGACGCGGATGCCGACGTTGCCCAACTCGACCGCCTGCTGTTTTGTCAACTGAATAATCGCGGCCTTGCTGGTGCCGTAGGCAACGCGCAAGGTGCTTGCGCGCAGACCCGAAATCGAGGCGATGTTGACAATGCTGCCGCCACCGTTCCTGCACATGACAGGAGCGCAGGCCTGGCTGCAGAGAAAGGCGCCATCCAGATTCGTCCCCATCACGTAGCGCCATTCCTCGAACGAGGTCTCCAGAATCGGCTTGAAGACCGCGACCCCGGCGTTGTTGATCAGCGCATCGATCCGGCCGAAGGTCGCGACCACATCGGCTACCGCCGCCTTCACCTGCTCTGGCTTGGACACGTCACAGTGAATGGCCAGCACATGGTCCGCGTCATTGAGCATGACGGCGGTTCGACTCAAAGTCTCACCATCGATGTCGAGCAAGGCCACACGGTGCCCCTGGCTCAGAAAGCGCTGGGCGATGGCCAGACCGATGCCGCGCGCACCGCCGGTTACCACAGCGACGGGTTTTGATTGGGCTTGGGATGTCATTGGATGTCGGTTGAGTTGATTGCTTGCTGATAATGTGAACGGACTCGAATTGTGACACTGCAGGTCACGCGCGGTTCAGTCCCCGAGCAGTTTCTGCATGCGCCGCTGCACCAGGCGCGAAATGACGATCCGGCCGATGAAGTCGGTTTGCGTCAGCAGATGCGCGCCTTCCTGCGCGCAGCCTGACTGACGCGCCGCCAGTTCCGCATCAGCAAGAGCTTTCTGTGCTTCCAGCGCCACCAGGCGCAAGGACTGCGAACGTGCCTCGTCGCGATCGCCCTGCAGATACGCGTTGCCAATGAAGGCTGCCCCGGCCTCCAGCGTCGCCGTCAACAAAGGGCGCGAATCGGTTTGTCCGCTTTTGACCTGTCTGGCCAGATCATCGGCTTTCACTTCAAGTGCCGCCACGCAGCCAGCCGTGTGCAACTCACGCTCGGACGGTTCTGTGGTGCTGGCGAGGGCGAAATGTGACGCCAGCACAAGCGTCAATGACAGTGGTTTGAAGAGGGACATCCTGATACCGTCAGTTGCTGTGCGGAAGTGCGATGGTAAAGGTGGTCAGACCCTCATTCGAGCTGACATCCATCGATCCACCATGGGCAATCACGATGGACCTGGTGATGGCCAGACCCAGGCCTGTGCCTTCGCTGGCGCGCTGGCGTGACGGGTCGACCCTGAAAAAACGGTCGAAAATTCGTTCCAGATATTCCGGTGCTATGGTATCGCCAGTGTTTTCGATGGCAATCAGTACCTTATCCGTTTCGCTGGTGATGGTCGCGCGCAGTTCCGTCCCCACCTCGGCATGGCGAACTGCATTGGACAGCAGGTTGCCCAGCGCGCGGCGCAGCATGAGCCGGTCAGCGCTGACCACAGCGTCGCCGGCGAGGCAGAGCTGCAATCCTTTGTCTTCGGCCAGCGCATCGTAATAGTCGAACAGGGCACGGAACTCGGATGCGAGGTTGACTGCTTCGCGGTTCGGTACCACCAGACCATTCTCTGCCTTGGCCAGCAACAGCATGTCCGAGATCATGCGTGCCATGTGCTCAAACTCTTCTGCATTCGATTCGAGAATGCCACGGTACTCGTCGGCATGGCGTGCTTTGGAGAGAGCAACCTGAGTCTGCGTCATCAGGTTGCTTACCGGCGTGCGCAACTCGTGTGCAATGTCGGACGAAAAATCGGACAGGCGATGAAAGGCCTCTTCGAGTCTAGCCAGCATGTCATTGAGGGACTGAGCGAGCTCGGCCAGTTCCATTGGCACGGTTTCAACCGGCAGGCGCTTGCCGAGTTGTTGCGCCGTGACTTCCTGCGTCTGCTCGCGCATGGCACGCAGCGGCGCCAGACCGCGACGCACTGCAGCCCAGCCGAGCAAGCCCGTTAAGGCCGCAGCACCAGCGACAAAGAGCCACAGTGTCTGCAGGAAAGAGCGCATGAAGACCTGGTGGTGCGCAAGGTCGGTGGCCACCGCGACGATCACCCTGGCGCCGTTGTTGGTGCCGGTAGCTAACTCCGCTGCGATCGCGCGGTAACGCTGGCCCGCCAGGGTCCACAGTACCGGGCGGTACGGGGCCTGGCTGACGCTGGAGGCGACCAGTTGCGACGGAAAGCCGGCGTGCTGCGTAGCGAAGATGACCGTCTGGTTGGCGCTGATGACCATCACCTCCAGGCCGTGATGGCCGACCAGGGAGTCGTCCAACTGCTGTGCGAGCCCTTGCAGATCATCGTGCGACCTGACAGACGCCAGCGCATGTCGCGTGAGTTCCATCTTGCCACTCAGCACCTCCATGTCGAGGTCCTCGAAGTGCTGTTCCACCGAACTGGCGATGACCATGCCCAGCGCCAGCAGCACGACCGAGGAAGCGGCGGCGAAGAGCAGCGTCAGGCGCCACGTGATGGAGACTTTGCCGGTCAAGCGCAATCGGGATTCTCCAGCACATAGCCCATGCCGCGCACGGTACGTATCAGCTTGGGCTCAAAATTGTCGTCGAGCTTGGCACGCAGGCGGCGCATGGCGACCTCGATGACATTGGTATCGCTGTCGAAGTTCATGTCCCAGACCTGGGACGCGATCAGCGAGCGCGGCAGCACTTCGCCCTGGCGGCGCAGCAGCAGTTCCAGCAGTGCGAATTCCTTGGCCGTCAAGTCGATACGCTTGCCGGCGCGGCTGACACGCCGGCGCAGCAAATCAAGTTCCAGATCGGCCGCGCGCAGGAATTCAGCGGCGCTGCTCTTGGCGCCCCGGCGCAGCAGCGTACGCACGCGGGCCAGCAACTCGGAAAAAGCAAATGGCTTGACCAGATAGTCGTCGGCACCGAGCTCCAGACCTTTGACGCGATCATCCACCTGATCCCTCGCACTCAAAAAAAGCACAGGCGTTTCCTTGCCCGCCTTGCGAATGCCTGCCAGCACGGACCAGCCGTCCAACCCCGGCAACATGACATCCAGAATCGCCAACTCGTAGCTTTCGGTCAGGGCCTGGTGCAGACCGTCGTGTCCATCGCGTACCAGATCGACGACAAAGCCAGCTTCAACCAGACCTTGTTTCAGGTAGTCGCCGGTCTTGGGTTCGTCCTCCACGATAAGAATCTTCATAGGTGTTATTTTGCTCTGCCGGGCGCCAATGCGATGAAGATAACAGGAATGTAATCTTGCGGTCAGCTTTCTGTTGGTACCGGTTGCGCAAACTCTGTCCATTGCCAACTCACCCAAGGATCAACCCATGACACCGCGCATTCATTCTCTCCTGGCCATCGCGCTGGCTGCGGCTGGCTTTTCTGTCACGACCAGCATGGCACAGATGGACCACAGCGGGCACGGCGCGATGGCGGCAAAACCAGGCGCGACTGCAGCCAACTCTGCCATGGAGGAAGGTGTGGTCAAGAAGGTTGACAAGGCTGGAGGCAAGGTGGCCTTGGCGCATGGGGCGCAAAAGGACGGCATGCCAGCCATGACCATGGTTTACCGCGTCAAAGATGCAAGCTGGCTTGACAAGTTGCAGCCCGGGCAGAAAGTTCGCTTTGCGACCGACCCGGGCGACACCATGTCGGTCGTGCGCTTTGAGTTGGTGAAATGAGTCGAAGAAAGCTCGTCGTTGCGGCAGCGGTCCTGCTGATTCTCGCGCTGGGTCTTGCCGGCCTGGTGTACAAATTTCAGAACGATGAACGCACGGCGCAGGCGGCCCAAAGTCAGGCGGCCCTGGTACGGTCGCATTCACCAATATTCGGCAACGCCGACGCGCCGGTGCACATTGTCGAGTTCCTGGACCCCGCCTGCGGCACCTGCGCCGACTTCTACCCGTTTGTGAAAGACTTGATGGCGGCGCACCCAGGGAAAATCAAGGTTTCGGTGCGCTACGCGCCGTTTCACCGCGGTTCAGATCAGGTCGTGAAGGTGCTGGAGGCGGCGCGCAAGCAGGGACAGTTCAAACAGGTGCTCGAAGCCTTGTTTGCCGCACAGTCCGTTTGGGTGCAGAACCATGTGGCGCAAGTGGACCTGATTTGGGGCCTCTTGGGTAACCTGGGGCTGGACATGGACCGTCTGCGCGCCGACATGAACTCGCCGGAGACACTGCAAGTGGTGCAACAGGATCTGGCTGACGCGAATATGCTGGGTGTGGCGATGACGCCAGAGTTCTTCGTCAACGGCAAACCACTGCCCAAATTTGGTTACGAGGATCTAAGGAAGCTGGTCGACGAGGCGCTGGCCTCAGCCAAAACAAGCTGAGGTATTCCCATGCGACATGCAATGCGTAGCAGCGCCATCGCAGCGTTGATTGCCCTGACCCTGATAGTGCCGACCGCCGCGTTCGCAGAAGAGGTGATCCCGGGGGCGACGCTGGAGAGCCTTCTGTCTCTGGCCAAAGAGCGTAACCCGGACTTCAGCGCCATGCGCCACGAAGCGCTGGCGACTGCCGAGCGCGTGCTGCCGGCGGGCGCCCTGATGGACCCCAGATTGAAAGTCGAGTTGCAGGACATCACCAAGGCCGGCGAGCAAGGAGTGACACTGCTGCCGGCGAATGTGGCTGGCACCGCCTACACGCTGACGCAGGAATTCCCCTGGGCAGGCAAACGCGAACTCAGGCGCGACATTGCAAGCCTGGAGGTCGACGCAGCGCAGGGGCGTACGCGCCAGACCTGGGCCGAACTCGGCGCGCGCATCAAGGCGCTGTTTCTTCAGCGTTACCTGGTGCAGGCCAGCCAGCGTCTGGTGCAAGGAAACCTGGACTTGATGCTGCAGTTGGAGAAAGTGCTGCAGGTGCGCTACGCCGGCGGCCTGGCGGCGCAGCAGGACATCACGCGCATCCATGTCGAACATACGGGCATGCGTGCCGAGTTGGTGGCTCTTGCAGGTGAGTGGCGGCAAACGCAGGTCCGCTTGAACGCACTGCTGGCGCGTTCTGCCGACGCGGCACTGGCAGCACCGCTTGCGCTGCGCGACCTGCCGGAGCCGTCGAAACTCGAATTTTCCGCCTTGTCCGAGCGACTGCGCAGCGTCAATCCGCAAATCTTTATCGAGTCCAGCAGGGTCAAATCAGCTGAAAAATCCCGTGATCTCACGTACAAGAATCGCTACCCGGATTTCACCTTTGGCATCAATGCCACGCAGCGGCAAAGCAGCCTCAAGGAGTGGGGGCTTATGGTGGAACTCAACCTGCCGATACGCGACGGCGCGCTGAAGTCGCAGGAGCGCGAGTCCGAGGCGATGCTGGCAGCAGCGCGCTCGCGCCAGGAAGCCGCAACCAACCAGGCGCTGGCCGATTTGTCGGACAACCTCGCTGCGCTGGAGGCTGCACGGCAGACGGAGCATTTGATGCGCTACAGCCTGATGCCGCAAACTGACCTGACATGGCGCGCAGCTCTTGCTGCCTATGAGAATGGCAAGGCGGATTTCGCGACCTTGCTCGATGCGCAGCGGCAAATTCGCCAGGCCGGACAGAACCAGCTCAAGGCGCAGGTAGAAGCGCAAATGCGTTTGGCGGAGATCGAAAGACTGATTGGGGAAGACCTATGAAACAAGGCAAGGGGCTCGCTCTGGGCCTTATCGCCGTGGCCTTGGCGAGCGGCGCCGGATATTGGCTGGGCCACCGCGATGCAGTGCTCACTGCACCTGGCGCGGCGCCGAGTGCAGCTGCGCCGACCAGCGCAGCCAAGGCGCAGAAAAAGCTTCTCTACTACCGCAATCCCATGGGTCTGCCCGATACCTCGCCGACCCCCAAGAAGGACCCCATGGGCATGGATTACATCGCGGTCTACGAGGGCGGCGCGGACGACGAGCCCGCTTCTCCCGATCAGCTCAAGATCAGCGCAGAGAAGATTCAAAAGCTCGGGGTGCGCACCGAGTTGGCCGAGTTGCGCAGTCTGGACCGAACCGTGCGCGCTGCCGGCCGTGTGGAACCCGATGAGCGGCGCATTTTCATGGTGGCACCCAAGTTTGAGGGCTATGTCGAGCGTCTGCACGTCAACGTGACCGGGCAGTTTGTTGCCAAGGGGCAGCCACTGTTTGAGGTCTACGCGCCCGAGCTGGTATCGGTGCAGCGCGAGTACGCGATTGCGGCGCAGGGTGTGGCGTCGCTGCAGGGGGCCGACAGTCCGGCCCAGCTGGGCATGGCGCGGCTGGTCGAATCGAGTTTGCAGCGGCTCAAGAACTGGGATATCTCCGAAGAGCAGATCAAAGCCCTGGTGGCTTCAGGCGAGACCAGGCGCACCATGACTCTGCGCGCCCCGGTGGCTGGCATCGTGACCGAGAAGAAGGCCGTGCAAGGCATGCGCTTCATGCCGGGCGACGTGCTCTACCAGGTGTCTGACCTGTCAGCCGTCTGGGTGGTGGCGGACGTGTTTGAGCAGGACATTGGTCTGGTGAAAGCAGGCGCCAGGGTGAAGGTCAAGATCAACGCTTACCCGGACAAGGAGTTCATCGGAACCGTCGCTTATGTCTACCCGACGCTCAAGGCCGAGACCCGAACCATACCGGTGCGCGTTGAGCTTTCCAACCCGGGGCTGTTGTTGAAGCCGGGCATGTTTGCGCAGGTCGAACTGGCGGCTGGAGCCAAGATCAAGGTCGTGACGGTGCCGCTTTCGGCGGTGATCGACAGCGGCACGCGTCAGATTGTTTTGCTCAGCCACGGCGAAGGACGGTTCGAGGCGCGTGAGGTCAGGTTGGGCGCTCGCAGCGACGCTCATGTTGAAGTGCTGGAAGGCGTGAAGGCAGGCGACAGCGTCGTGGTTGCAGCCAACTTCCTGATCGATGCCGAGAGCAATCTCAAGGCGGCCGTGGGCGGCTTTGGCGATGCCGGTAAAACAGCGACGACGTCAGCGGCAGCAGTAGCGGGCAGTGCATCCGCCTCAAAGACCTCAGGTCACCTGGCCGAAGGAACGGTCGACAGCATCGACCTGAAGGACGGCAGCATCACTCTGAGTCATGGCCCGGTGGCCAGCCTCAAGTGGCCGGCCATGACCATGGAGTTCAAAGTCGCCAACGCCTCCTTGCTCAAGGATTTGAAGCCCGGCGCGAAGGTCGCCGTCGAGTTTGTCGAACGTGCCCCAGGCGAGTGGGTCATCACCAGAGTCAAGAAATAGGGGATACAGCAGTAGCCAGAGTAACAGCATGCGGCTTGTCATTGCGGACTTGATCCGCAATTCAGTGCACCCTGCTGCATGGATGCCGGATCAGGTCCGGCATGACAAGATATTTCTACACTTACAACGTCCTAATCATGCTATCCAACATCATTGACTGGTCGGGTCGCAACCGTATTCTGGTTCTGCTCTCCACCCTGTTCATCACGCTGTGGGGCGTCTTTGCCGTGCTGCGCACGCCCATCGACGCGCTGCCTGACCTTTCCGACGTGCAGGTCATCGTTTACACCGAATACCCGGGTCAGGCGCCGCAGGTGGTGGAGGATCAGGTCACGTACCCGCTGACCACCGCCATGCTGTCGGTACCCAAGTCGAAAGTGGTACGCGGCTTCTCGTTCTTCGGTGCGTCCTTCGTCTACATCATCTTCGAAGATGGGACCGACATCTACTGGGCGCGCTCCCGTGTGCTGGAGTACCTGAACTTTGCTTCCGGTCGCATGCCCAAAGGCATCACACCGCAAATTGGCCCCGATGCTACGGGTGTTGGTTGGGTTTACCAGTACGCGCTGCTGGCCAAGGACAAGACACTGGCCGAGCTGCGCTCGATCCAGGACTGGTATGTGCGCTATCAGCTGACCAAGGCGCACGGTGTGGCTGAAGTGGCCTCCGTGGGTGGCTTCGTGCAAACCTACCAGGTGACGGTGGACCCGGTGAAACTGCGTGCTTACGGCATTCCCCTGATGAAAGTAGCGCAGGTGATTCGCGACTCGAACCGTGATGTCGGTGGTCGTGCCGTCGAGATGGCCGAGACCGAATACATGGTGCGCGGCAAGGGCTATCTGCGGGGCAAAGGCGACATCGAGATGTTGGTGGTCAAAGCCGACAAGGGCACGCCGGTGCTGGTGCGCGACATCGGCCGCGTCGAACTGACACCGGACGAGCGCCGCGGCGTGACTGAGCTCAATGGCGAGGGCGAAGTAGTCTCTGGTATCGCCATGGCGCGTTACGGACAGAACGCGCTGGAAGTCATCCACAACCTGAAAGAAAAAATCGCCGAGATCGGCCCCGGTTTGCCCGCCGGCGTGACCGTGCAAACGGTGTACGACCGCTCCGAGCTGATTCACCGGGCCATCGAGACCTTGAAGCGCACGCTGCTCGAAGAGTCCCTGATCGTCGCGGCGGTTTGCGTGATTTTCCTGCTGCACGTGCGCAGCGCGATGGTGGCCATCCTGATGCTGCCGGTCGGTATCTTGATGGCCTTCATCGCCATGCGCCTGCTCGACATGAACTCCAACCTGATGAGCCTGGGCGGCATTGCGATTGCCATCGGCGCCATGATTGATGCCGCCATCGTCATGATCGAAAACGCTCACAAGCACCTGGAACGACTGCCCGAAACGCAGACGACCGCTGAGCGCTTTGAAGCCATGCTGGCGGCTTGCAAGGAGGTCGGCCCTGCGCTGTTCTTCTCGCTTCTCATCATTACGGTGTCCTTTCTGCCGGTGTTCAGTCTGGAAGGTCAGGAAGGGCGCTTGTTCTCGCCGCTGGCCTACACCAAGACCTTCTCCATGGCCAGCGCTGCGCTGCTGTCGGTCACGCTGGTGCCGGTGCTGATGCTGCTGTTCATCCGCGGCAAGGTGCTGCCGGAGGCCAAGAACCCGGTGAACCGCTTCCTGATCTGGATTTACCGTCCCATCATCAAGGCCGTGATGCGCTGGAAGAAGTTGACTGTGCTTGCCGCGCTGCTGGCTTTGGCTGTTTCGTACTACCCGGCTTCGCAACTCGGTTCCGAGTTCATGCCCACGCTCAACGAAGGCACGCTGTTCTACATGCCGGCATCGCTGCCAGGGATGTCGATCACCAAGGCGGCCGAGTTGCTACAGACGCAGGACAAAATTATCAAGAGCTTCCCCGAGGTCAGCTCGGTTTACGGCAAGGCCGGCCGCGCCAACACGGCCACCGATCCGGCTCCGACCGAAATGTTCGAGACCGTCATCAACCTCAAGCCCGAATCCGAATGGCGCGCCGGACTCACCATGGACAAGCTGATCGCCGAGATGGACAAGGCGCTGCAATTCCCCGGTGTGGCGAATTCCTGGACCATGCCGATCAAGGCGCGCATCGACATGCTGTCAACCGGCATCCGCACACCGATCGGCATCAAGGTCTTTGGCAAGGATCTGGACGAGATGGAAAAGCTGGCTCGGCAAATCGAGACCGTGGTGAAAACCGTGCCCGGCACCAGCAGCGCTTTTGCCGAACGCATCACCGGCGGCTTTTACCTCAACATCGAACCGGACCGCGAGCAGCTCGCTCGCTACGGGCTGGCGGTGGGCGATTTGATGGACGTGGTCGGCGCTGCATTGGGAGGTGAAATGGTGACGACCACCGTGGAAGGTCGCGAGCGCTATGGCGTCAGCGTGCGCTACCCTCGCGAATTGCGCGGTGATGCGCAGCAGATTGCCCGCGAGGTGCTGATACCAACCATGGATGGCGCCATGATCCCCTTGGGTCAGGTAGCCAAGGTTGTCGTCGCCAAGGGCGCACCCGGCATCCGCACCGAGAACGCGCTGCTCTCAGCCTACATCTACGTCGACATCCGCGAGCGCGACATTGGCGGTTATGTTCGTGATGCAAAGAACGCAGTCGCGAGCCAGGTCAAGTTCCCGAGCGGCTATTACGTCACCTGGAGCGGCCAGTTCGAGAACATGGAGCGCGCTATTGAGAAGATGAAGGTCGTGATTCCGGTGACGCTGCTGATCATCTTCCTGCTGTTGTTTCTAAACTTCAGACGCATCACCGAGACGCTGATTGTCATGCTCTCGGTGCCCTTCGCGCTGGTTGGCGGCGTCTGGCTGATGTGGCTGTTGGGCTACAACCTGTCGGTGGCGGTGGCGGTTGGCTTTATCGCGCTGGCCGGCGTGGCGGCGGAGACCGGTGTCATCATGCTGATCTATCTCGATCACGCCTGGGTAGCGGTGAAAACCAAGTGCCGTGCAGCGGGCCGCGAGCCCGGTGTGACCGACCTGTATGAAGCCGTGATGGAAGG
>JBAXNI010000035.1:0-23820 GCA_037133835.1 Comamonadaceae bacterium
GGGCCCGCAATGACAAACGAAGGACCGGCAATGACAAGCGAAGGTCTCGCCATGACGATTGTTATCCACCGATGTAGCTCATTTCAACGCGACGAACAAGGGCGCCAGTGTCGGCGGGTAGCGCACCGCGAATTTCAGAGTAGTTGTCGCTGCGGGCTTGCCAGATCTGACTTAGGGCAGTGGCCAACTCGACGTCGGAGCCACCACTGCGGATGATGGTGCGCAGGTCATGACCGCGCACCGCAAACAGGCAGAGGTAGAGTTGTCCTTCCGTGGACAGCCGGGCGCGGTTGCAGTCACCACAAAATGCCTGGGTCACGCTGCTGATGACGCCGATTTCCCCGAGCGCCGGATCGGGTTGGCCGAAGGCATCGGCATAAGCCCAGCGCTGGGCTGTTTCGCCCGGGCTCGATGGTTCCAGCGGCACCAGAGGCAACTCGGTTTGAATCAGCTTGATTACTTCACTCGACGGCATTACTTCGTTCATGCGCCAACCGTTGGTGTGGCCCACATCCATGTACTCGATGAAGCGCAGAACCATGCCCGAGCCCATGAAGTGTCGTGCCATCGGCATGATTTCATGCGCATTGGTACTGCGCTTGACAACCATATTGATCTTGATTGGGCCGAGCCCGGCAGCGCGCGCTGCCTCAATGCCTTCAAGCACGTCGGCGACCGGAAAATCCACATCGTTCATGCTGCGAAATACCGCATCGTCGAGTCCGTCCAGGCTGACCGTGACGCGTTGCAGGCCGGCCGCCTTGAGTGACGGTGCCTTGCGCGCCAGCAACGAGCCGTTGGTGGTCAGCGTCAGGTCCAGCGGCAGGCCCTCAGGTGTGCGCAGGGCCGCCAATTGCTCAATCAGGCGCTCGATGTCCTTGCGCAGCAGCGGCTCGCCCCCTGTCAGACGAATTTTTTGCACGCCCTGGTCAACAAAGACCCTGGCAATTCGCGTAATCTCCTCGAATGACAGCAAGGCATTGTGTGGCAGATAGCGGTAGTCCTTGTCAAAGACTTCCTTGGGCATGCAGTAGTTGCAGCGAAAGTTGCAACGGTCGGTCACGCTGATGCGCAGATCGCGCAAGGAGCGACCACGCTTGTCAAACACAGCGTGCGCCGTCCACTTCGATGCAGACGCCACTGATAAAGGAGGCCTCGTCGCTCGCCAGATAGAGCGCCGCATTGGCTACGTCAAGGGCGGTCGAAAAACGGCCCAGCGGAATGGTGGCGCGAAACTTCGCCTTGCGCTCCTCCGTCAGGGGGCCACCGGCAAATTCAGTGGCCAGGCCGGTGTCGGGGTTGAACACCGGGTTGATGCAGTTGACGCGGATGTTGTCCGGACCGAGTTCGGCTGCGAGGGACTTGGATGTCGTGATGACTGCGCCCTTGGACCCGTTGTACCAGGTCAGACCGGGGCGTGGTCGCACGCCAGCGGTCGAGGCGATATTGATGAAACTGCCGCCACCATGCGCGCGAAATACCGGCGTGGCGTGAACGGTGGAAAGGTAAATGCTCTTCATGTTGACGGCGTAGCATTTGTCGAATTCGTCTTCACTCACTTCCAGCGCCGGGCGATTTCGGTGCGTCCATCCGGCATTGTTGATCATCACGTCAAGTGTTCCGTGGCGCTCAACGGCGGCAGCGACCAGGGCACGTACCTGCTCCGATTGGGTGACGTCCGCGGCAAAGAAGGATGCTGTGCCACCTGCGGCCAGAATCTCGGCCACCACTCTTTCACCGGCCACAGCGGATATATCGTTCACGATGACTTTGGCACCTTCGGCGGCCAGTCGTTTGGCAATACCCTCGCCTATGCCCCCGCCCGAGCCGGTCACGATGATGGATTTGTTGTTGACGCGCATGGTCTGCTACCTCTCGAAGAATGGATGATCTGATGGTTTGGGCGAATCTCAGCCGTGCTTGATGGCGACCGTCTTGAGGGTGGTAAAACCGTAAAGAGCTTCAAAACCCTTTTCGCGGCCGTGGCCGCTGGACTTGACGCCACCAAAAGGCAGTTCCACACCACCGCCAGCGCCGTAGTTGTTGATGAACACCTGGCCACTGCGCAAACGCCGGGCCATCCTGAATTGGCGCCCGCCGTCGGCGGTCCAGACGCCGGCCACCAGGCCGAACTGTGTCGCGTTGGCGAGTTCGATCGCATGGTCTTCATCGCGAAACGCCATCGCGCACAGTACCGGACCGAACACTTCCTCCTGCGCAACGCGGTGCGTCACCGGGACGTCGCGCAGCAGCGTGGGGGCCTGATAAAAGCCCGACGTAGGTGCTTGTTCGACGACCTGACCCTGTGCTACCGTGCCGATGTTGGCCGCTTCTGCATCGCGCAAAAACTGCTGGACGCGTTGCTTCTGGCTTTGGCGGATCAGGGGTCCAACGTCCAGGTCGAGCGTCGCCGGGCCTACGCGCAAGCGCTGAAAAGCCTCGCCCAGGCGTTTCAGCAGCGGCTCATAGATGGCCTGCTCGATCAGTACACGCGAACCTGCCGAGCAGGTCTGCCCCGCGTTTTGCACAATGGCGTTGATGATGGCCGGCACTGCAGCATCCAGATCAGCGTCAGCAAAAACAATTTGCGGGCTCTTGCCGCCGAGTTCGAGGGTGACAGGGCAATGGCGTGCGGCGGCGACCTGCTGGATCAGCGTGCCCACTGCCGGACTACCGGTGAAACTGATGTGATCGATGCCACTGTGACGAGCCAGTGCGTCGCCGACTTCGTGGCCGTAGCCCGTGACGATGTTGATCGCACCCGCCGGAAAACCAACTTCGGCGGCGAGTTGTGCTACGCGAATCAGCGACAGACAAGCATCCTCCGCGGGTTTGACCACGCACACATTACCCGCGGCCAGGGCACCGCCTACGCTGCGGCCAAAAATCTGCATTGGATAGTTCCACGGCACGATGTGGCCTGTGACACCATGCGGTTCGCGCCAGGTCAGCACACTGTAGCCTTCCAGGTAAGGAATGGTTTCACCATGCAACTTGTCGCAGGCGCCGGCATAAAACTCGAAATAGCGCGCCAGTGCCGTCGCGTCAGCGCGGGCCTGTCTGGTTGGTTTGCCGCAATCACGCTGCTCGATGTCGGTCAACTCCTGAGCATGGGCCGTGACTGTTTCTGAAAGACGCATCAGCAATCGACCACGCTCGGCTGCGCCAAGCTTGCTCCAGACCGAATCAAATCCCAGCCGAGCAGCGCGCACAGCGTGGTCTATGTCGGACGCATTGCTACGCTGGATTTCGTCGTAGGTCTGACCGTCGGACGGGTCTATCACCGCTATGGTTTGACCGGAGGACGAAGGCACCGATGTATTGGCGATAAAGTTGAATTGCATGAGCGTGATTCTCTTCCAAAAAGGATGCCCCAGTGCGGGAGTGTCTTAGTGACTGGTCAGCAGGGAAGGACCCATTTCCTGCAGTGGGCCCAGCGGGTTGTTGTTGACCTCAATCTCGTTGACCTTGGGTTGCCCGCCCCATGCGCGATAAACCACCTTGTCCCTGACCAGCAGGATCAGGGCATTGAAGCGCCAGCCCGTGGTCTCGGAACGTCGTGAAAAGTTCGTGAAATCTGCAAGAAAACTGCCGGTGCGCGCCTTGGTGATCTGGGCTGCGGTGATTTCCCAGCCGCGACATTCGTCGCGTGCCTGCAGGCAGACCAGGACGCCAGGGTCAAGGTCTTCGCGTAGCAGCAGTGCACCAGGCACAAACCGGCGCACCACGTCGGCTTGCGTGAGGATGGTGGTGTTGGCCTGCTTCGCGGGGTCAATTCCCATCTGGGTCAGAGTCTCAACATCGCTCTTCATCGGAACCAGGGAGTCGATGGCGCGGCGTGCTTCATCAAAACTCGCAAACGGTGAGGATTCGTTATGCACGATGGGCAGCATCGATGAGCAGCCTGCAGTCAGCAGCGCCATCAAGCACAGGGTGCCTATCAGGCGTGTCGCTGCAGGGTTGAAGGGTCCGGAATTGGCCACGCTTGATGGTAGCGGAATCCGCTGATCTGTCATTTGATTTCCGTCAGAGCGCGAAAAAAAGGCCCGCCATCGGCGGGCCCCTTCTTGCTGCGCAAGCGAATCAGCCGCCGTGGATCTTCATCATCACCGGCACAATAAGCAGCGCCACAATGTTGATGATCTTGATCAGGGGGTTGACGGCTGGGCCGGCGGTGTCCTTGTAAGGATCACCCACCGTGTCGCCCGTGACAGCCGCCTTGTGCGTGTCAGAACCCTTGCCGCCAAAGTGACCGTCCTCGATATACTTCTTGGCATTGTCCCAGGCACCGCCGCCCGTGCACATGGAGATTGCCACAAACAAGCCGGTCACGATGGTTCCCATCAGGAGACCGCCCAAGGCAGCCGGGCCGAGCACCAGGCCAACCAGAATTGGTACGACGACAGGCAACAGCGACGGGATCATCATTTCCTTGATGGCCGCGGTGGTCAGCATGTCGACTGCGGTGTCGTACTCGGGCTTGGCCGTGCCTTCCATGATGCCCTTGATTTCCTTGAACTGGCGGCGCACTTCAACCACCACCGAGCCGGCAGCGCGGCCAACCGCTTCCATCGCCATGGCGCCGAAGAGGTAGGGAATCAGGCCGCCAATGAACAGACCAATGATGACCATCGGATTACTCAGATCAAACGTGATGTGACGGCCGTAGGCTTCAAGTTTGTGCGTGTAGTCAGCAAACAGCACCAGCGCAGCGAGACCGGCTGAGCCGATCGCGTAGCCCTTGGTGACCGCTTTGGTGGTGTTGCCAACAGCGTCCAGCGGATCCGTGACATCACGCACCGACTTGGGCATTTCCGACATTTCGGCAATGCCGCCAGCGTTGTCCGTGATGGGACCGTAGGCGTCCAGTGCCACCACAATGCCGGCCATGCTCAGCATGGACGTGGCAGCAATGGCGATGCCGTACAGGCCACCGAGCGCATAGGCGGTGTAGATGGCGCAGCAGACGAATATCACGGGCCAGGCAGTGGAGCGCATGGAGACGCCCAGGCCAGCAATGATGTTGGTGCCGTGGCCCGTGGTGGAGGCTTGCGCGATGTGCTTGACCGGAGCGTATTGAGTGCCGGTGTAGTACTCCGTAATCCAGACCAGTGCTGCGGTCAGAATCAGACCAACGGCGCAGGCGCCGAACAGCTTCAGCTGGCTGCCGGAGGCGGCGATGGCGTTGTCCGGAATCAACCATTGGGTGACGAAGAAAAAGGCGATCAGCGACAGGATGCCGGCCACGGCCAGACCTTTATACAACGCAGGCATCACATTCTTCATGCCCGGTGTGGCCTTGACGAAAAAGCAGCCGATGATGGAAGCCACGATGGATACTGCGCCCAGAGCCAGCGGGTATACCACGGCGCTCATGCCGGCGCCGGTAACCAAGAGGGCGCCCAGCACCATGGTGGCAATCAGCGTGACGGCATAAGTTTCAAACAGGTCGGCCGCCATACCGGCGCAGTCGCCCACATTGTCTCCGACGTTATCGGCAATCACGGCTGGGTTGCGTGGGTCGTCTTCAGGAATGCCAGCTTCAACTTTGCCGACCAGGTCCGCACCAACGTCAGCACCCTTGGTGAAAATGCCACCGCCCAGACGCGCGAAGATCGAAATCAGCGAAGAACCAAAGGCAAAACCGATCAGCGGGTTAAGTAATTGCGCCAGGTTCTTGTCGGGTGTCGCATTGCCGTTGCCCGTGAGGAACCAGAAAAAGCCGGTCACACCGAGCAAACCCAGCCCGACCACCAGCATGCCAGTGATGGCACCGCCGCGGAAGGCTACATCCAGTGCCGGGCCGATGCCTTTGGTGGCGGCCTGCGCGGTACGCACGTTGGCGCGCACCGAGACGTTCATGCCAATGAAGCCGCAAGCGCCCGAAAGCACCGCGCCGATCACGAAACCGACGGCGCTCAACTGGTCGAGAAACACGGCGATCAAAATAGCCAGCACCACACCGACGATGGCGATGGTCTTGTATTGCCGCGCCAGATAGGCCGCAGCACCGGTTTGAATGGCCGCTGCAATCTCCTGCATCCGCGCGTTGCCGGCGTCCTGCGAAAGAATCCAGCTACGGGCCCAGAACCCGTAAGCCACAGCAATAAAGCCACAAATTAGCGCCAGAATGAGCGCCGAGTTGCCTGTCATAGAAAAATCTCCTGTCGTTGGTTCGCTAAGTAGGGGTGCAGCGCAAACGGCATCCCCGCTGCGTTGCTTCCTCGCCGTGAAACATCAATCCGCGAAGACTTGATGCAGGCGATTGGCCAACCGCTGGACTGTACCGTGAAAATTGCCAATTTCTGACGGTGGCAAGGTGGCAGTCAGTAAAATCAGGGTTAATACTTAGCAGTCCTGATCCAACCCTGATCTAACTCAAATCCAATCACTACAGAGGATTCGTCATGTCTTTAGACAATGTCACACCCGGCAAGAACGTACCGGAATCTTTCAATGTGATCATTGAAATCCCGATGAACGCCGACCCCGTCAAGTACGAGGTCGACAAGGAAAGCAGCGCCATCTTTGTCGACCGCTTCATGAGCACGGCCATGCACTACCCGACCAACTACGGTTATGTGCCGAAAACAATTTCAGGCGATGGCGACCCGGTGGACGTGCTTGTCATCACGCCGGTACCGCTGATTCCGGGTGTGGTCGTGACCTGCCGGGCCATTGGCATCCTGAAGATGGAAGACGAAGCCGGCATGGATGGCAAGGTGCTGGCGGTGCCCATCGACAAGATCCTGTCGCTTTACACACGCTGGCAAAAGCCCGAAGACCTGAGCCCGGTGCGCCTGAAAACCATCGCCCACTTCTTTGAGCATTACAAGGACCTTGAAGTCAACAAATGGGTACAAATTCTGGGTTGGGAAGGGCCCGAGTCGGCTCATGCCGAGATCATGGACGGCATCGCCAACTACAAGAAGTTACATCCCTGAAGGCAGGTCGCACACCTTTGCGACTCAATCAGCGCGCCGGATCCGGAAAGATCACGCCATGCAGGCCACGCTTGCGCTCGAAGGGCTTCCACTGACCCTCGGGCTGTGACAGGCGGTCGGCCACGGCCCACCAGGTGCTGGGGTTAAGCCCCAGGCCAATGTGACTGGCGAGGACTTCAAGATTTTCTGTCAAAGGGTTGCTGCGACTGGGCAGTTGAATGCTGGCAGGCCAGGCTACGATGCCATCGGTGCGCGAGTAAATCGAGGTCGTGGGGACGGGTGGCGCGGCCGGCAAGTCGAACTGTGCAACTTCGGCGTGGATGTCACGCCCACTCGTGAGTTCGTACAGTCGCCACGCGTTGGTGCTGTGGTGCGAACCGGCAAAGGGCGTGCCCATGGTGATGACGCTGCGCACGCAGCCGGGCAACTCCTTGGCCAACTCCCTGGCATAAATGCCGCCCAGGCTCCAGCCGATCAGGCTGACTTTCTTGCCTGTGACCTGGCACGTGTCGAGCACTTGCTGCTTGGCGGCCTGCAGCACGCCCGCACGAGGACCAAAGTTGTAGCCCTGGTTCCAGCCTGACATGTCGTGACCCAGACTCTCCAGAAAGCCACGCATCGGCATGGTTGAGCCATCGCTGGCCGAAAGTCCTGGGAAGACGATCACTGGGTGGCCGTCGCCCGCTGGCGCATGGCGCAGGATCGGCCAGGCTGGCAAGATGGCGCCAAACTCCCAGAAAGCCCGAAATTCCATTGCAATCAGCCATGGGCTGGGCGCGGATTGATGACTTTCAATTTCGCTTCTTGCTTTTGTCGCCATGCTTTCCCAGTTCTGTAACAGCGCTCTGCCGATTGGAGTATGTCGGCCTGCAGTTTAACTTTACTCTGATGACTTCTTGAAGGGGCTACGCCGACCCAGATCTTCAAGGTAGCGGTCGATTCCCTGATCTTCGCGCTCCAGAAATCGCTCTACTGCAGCGGCGAAAGCGGGATGCGCCAGCCAGTGCGCGCTGCCTGTCATGATGGGTAGCAGGGCTCTCGCCATTTTGTGTTCGCCCTGTGCCCCACCTTCAAAACGCTGG
This sequence comes from Comamonadaceae bacterium, assembly GCA_037133835.1. Taxonomy (GTDB): domain Bacteria; phylum Pseudomonadota; class Gammaproteobacteria; order Burkholderiales; family Burkholderiaceae_C; genus Rhodoferax. The sequence goes on from JBAXNI010000035.1 coordinate 8,027, forward strand.
TAGCCCTGCGCAATGCACCATTGCAGCGGCTGGTAATAGCAGGCTTCAAAATGCAGGCAGTCCACTCGCTCCAGCGCGCCCCAGTAACGACCGTAGGCAACCGGCATGGTGCCACTGGCATCAATGGCAAGCAGGCTGGCAGCGATGTCCTGACCTTGCCGCTGGGCGATGAACAACAGCCAGTTTTCAGGCATGGAGCTAGCGATGATGTGAAAGAACTCACGGTTGAGGTAGGGCGCGTTGCCGTGCTCCAGATAGGTGCGCGCGTAGCAGCGATAGAAGAATTCCCAGTCGGTCGCTGTGATGGCAACGCCAACAGCGCTGCGAAATGTCACACCGGCATCCGCCACCTTGCGCCGCTCCTGGCGGATCTTCTTGCGCTTTTCCTGCGACAAGGAGGCCAGAAAATCTTCAAAATTCCCATGGCGCTGGGTTTCGCCGCCGGGCCCCCCGAAGGCAAAATTCGCCCCCTCGGGGGGTGGCGCCGCACGCGAAGCGGCAAGCCCCGGAACGAGCGTCAGCGAAGAACGCTGGGGGGCTTGATTGTTCCAGTGAAATTGCACACCGTGGCGCAGCATCAGACCGGCTTGCTCACAGGCTTGCTGGTCATCGACGCTGCAAAACAGCAGATGCAGGGACGACAACTTTTCCACGTCGCACCATTGAAGCAGTGCCTTCACCAGCAGTTGACGGTCAGTTGGGCTGCGTGCCAGCAGGCGCGATCCTTGCACGGGTGTGAACGGCACCGCCACCAACGCTTTGGGGTAGTAGTTCAAGCCGTGCTGTGCGTAGGCATTGGCCCAGGCATGGTCGAACACATACTCGCCGTAGGAATGAGTTTTGAGGTAGAGGACGCAGGCGGCCACCAGGACGTCGTCTTGCTGCAGTGTGATGAAGCGCGGTGTCCAGCCGGTCTCGGGCGTGGCGCTACCGCTCTGGTGCAAGGCGTGCAGGTATTCGTGGCGCATGAAGGGCGTCGGCTCGCTTTGCAAACTTAGCAGTTGGTTCCAGTTGGCGGCATTCACCTGATCGGGCGATTCAAGCACCCGGATGACATAATCGTTCGAATCTCGCTTCAATGGCTATCCTCTTCATTCATAACTACGGTTTATGAAACTCAAAATCTGCGTCGCCCAACTCAATCTGGTGGTGGGCGATTTGCCCGGAAATTCACAAAAGATCGTGGCTGCTGCGCGCTCAGCTTACGCCGACGGTGCACGCCTTGTCCTGACGCCCGAACTCTCGATCTGCGGTTATGCCGCTGAAGACCTCTTTTTGCGTCCGGCTTTCATTGCTGCCTGCGATGATGCCGTGAAATCAGTGGCCCGTGAACTGGCCGGGTTAAAGGATCTCACGCTCGTGGTCGGACATCCTAGCGGAGATGACAGCAGAACGCGTTCCGTGGCGATCCAGAACCGCCACAATGCCGCAAGCGTGCTTTGCGAGGGTGCGGTGGTGGCAATTTATGCCAAACGCGAACTGCCCAACTATCAGGTCTTTGACGAGCGCCGATATTTCACCCCTGGGCACCGGGTTTGTGTATTTGAAGCAGGTGTGGCCGGGCAAAAGGTCAAAGTCGGATTGTTGATTTGCGAGGACGCCTGGTTCGAGGCGCCAGCGCGATTGAGCAAGGAAGCTGGCGCCGAGTTGTTGGCGGTCATCAATGCCTCTCCGTTTCATTTGGGCAAGGGCAATGAGCGAGAGCTGATGATGCGCGAACGGGTGCAGGCCTGCGGGTTGCCACTGGTTTATGCCCATCTGGTTGGAGGACAGGATGAGGTCGTGTTTGAGGGGCGCTCTTTTGTCGTGAGCGCGGACGGCGTCATTGCTGGCCGGGCACCGAGTTTTGTTGAGGACAGTTTTGTAGTGCAGGCGACAAAGGAACTGGCTGGTTTGCACGTGGCGGGACCGGTGACGCCGGAGCACTCGACCGATGCCGACCTGTGGGACGCGCTGGTGCTGGGTGTGCGCGACTACATTGGGAAGAATGGTTTTCCCAGCGTCATTCTGGGTCTGTCCGGGGGTATTGATTCGGCACTGGTGCTGGCACTGGCAGTCGATGCACTCGGCAAGGAGCGTGTGCGCTGCGTCATGATGCCTTCGCCTTACACGGCCGACATCAGCTGGATAGACGCGCGTGCCATGGCGCAGCGACTTGGGGTGCGATATGACGAGATTTCGATCGTGCCTGAGTTCGAAGCCTTCAAGGCTTCCCTGGCGCAAGAATTCAAAGGATGCGCTGAGGACGCAACAGAGGAGAACATTCAGGCTCGCATCCGGGGTACGCTCCTGATGGCGCTGAGCAACAAGTTCGGCAGCATCGTGCTGACGACGGGCAACAAGTCCGAAATGGCGACCGGTTATTGCACGTTGTACGGTGATATGGCGGGTGGTTTTGCCGTGATCAAGGATCTGGCGAAGACGACGGTGTTCAGGCTGGCGCGCTGGCGCAATGCGAACGACCCCTATCAAACCTGCAGCGAGCCGATTCCCGAACGCATTATCACCAGACCGCCCAGCGCCGAGTTGCGGCCAGACCAAAAGGATCAGGACAGTTTGCCGCCCTATGAGGTGCTGGATGCGATTCTGGAGCGATACATGGAGAACGATCAGAGCATTGAGGACATCATTGCTGCCGGCTTTGAACGCGCCGACGTGGAGCGGGTTACTCGTTTGATCAAAATCAATGAGTACAAGCGCCGCCAGGCACCTGTGGGTATTCGCGTTACGCACCGCAGTTTTGGCAAGGATTGGCGTTATCCTATAACCAACCGGTTTCGAGCGTGATAATTGGATCAGCTTTGCCGACAGACTAAAGGAACGCCGACATGAAACAGATCACCGCCATTGTCAAACCCTTCAAACTTGAAGAGGTACGAGAAGCCTTGGCCGAGTGTGGGGTGACCGGCTTGACGGTCACAGAGGTCAAGGGTTTTGGCCGTCAAAAAGGTCATACCGAACTCTACCGCGGCGCCGAGTACGTGGTGGATTTTCTGCCCAAGGTCAAGGTGGAAGTTGTGGTCAAGACGCAAGACCTGGACCGTTGTGTAGACGCCATCGTCAAGGCAGCACATACTGGAAAGATCGGTGACGGCAAGATATTTGTGACCAGTGTGGAACGTGTTGTGCGGATCCGCACTGGTGAACAAGACGAGTCCGCGGTCTAAATCTGGTCCAGACGGGGTGCCGGCGACATGCCGGCGGCACCAACGAGTCCCGAAAGCAGACTCGTGGCATCTGCGGTGGAGCGCAGCAGGCCCATTTGCCAGTTCCCCATGAAGTCTTGCGCCGTTGCGCTGTTCAAGAAGTCAAGCAGTTTGTCGTAATAGCCAGCCACATTAAGCAGTCCTATGGGTTTGTCGTGGTAGCCAAGCTGGCGCCAGGTCCAGACTTCAAACAATTCTTCGAAAGTTCCGATACCGCCTGGCAGTGCCAAAAAGGCGTCAGCTCTTTCGGCCATCATGCGCTTGCGCTCGTGCATCGTAGCAACGATGTGAAGCTCGGTGCAGCCCAGATGGGCGCACTCTTTGTCCACCAGAGCCTTTGGGATGACACCTATCACTGGCGCGCCTGCTGCAAGTGCAGCGTCGGCCACCAGTCCCATCAAGCCGCTCTTGCCGCCGCCGTAAACCAATTGACCACCATGACGACCGATCCAACTGCCGACATGCTGTGCCGCGATGGAAAACTCAGGGTTGAGACCGGGTCGGGAGCCGCAATAAACGCAAATAGTGAAAGCTGAAGGCATGGTCGTCAAGGAATTTGAAGCGGCGTTGTAACTAATTGAGTTCCGGCCAAGGCATCGTGCCAGAACTGCCGTTGTGGATGAAGGTAGCTGAGGATAGCCCAGACTGCCACCCAGCCCAGGACGATGACCCCCGATTCGGGTGCCGACAACTGGAACGGAGCCAAGACCAGCAGGGCCGGTACAAACCAAAGCCAGCAAAGCAGGTAGCGCAACAGGGCACGTCTTTGAGAGACGGGTCTGCCGGAGAGGTCAAGGACGGTGATGTTCCAGGTCTTCATGGCCAGGGTTTGACCCTTGGCCCAGAACCATACGAAATAGATCCCGCAGACGATAAAGACAAATGCCTGCAAGGCATGCCGGTTGTCCATCGGGTTGCGTGTTTGGCTCAAGGTGACGAACAGATAGCCGGCAATGAAGATAACAGCAAACATCAATACGCCTTCATACAACCAGCAGGCCATGCGGCGAGGCAGGCTGGGGGGCTGCAAAGCGGATTTCATCTGGGCAGCACAGGTGCCGTTCAGTTCTTCTGGGGCGTGGCAGGTTCAGACGCAGGCTGTACCTGCGGCAGCAAGGTGTTGTGATTGAGCGCTTGGTCTGAGGCGGCCATCTTCGGTGATGTTTTCGGGCTGTGCCGTGTGACAGGTACCGTTGCCAGCTTCTGCGCGGGCACGGGTTTGGCGGCAGCGGCCGCCCCCATCGGCTTGCCTACCGCAGACGTGGCGAGCTTTTGTCTTTCCTCAGGAGTGAGTTCCTGGTAAGCCTTCCAGGTGGCAGCCTTTTCGTCCGGCGTGAGCTGCTTAGCCTGGGCAAAATTCAATCGGGCTTGCGCGCGCTGTTGTTGGCTCAGAGCCACCCACTCCGTCATGCGGCTGTGCAGTTTAATCTGCTCGGTTGGTGCAAGATTGGGGTAATTCTGGGCCAGCGCGATCCATTTGCGCTTTTGCGAGGCTCCCAAAGTATTCCAGTTTGCCGCCAGAGGTTTCAGCGAGACTTGCTGCACCTGCGTCAGGTCCTGCCACGCTGGCTTGGATGAACTCGCAGCGGATGCCGGACCATTTGCCGAAGATGCCGAACTGGTGGTCTTGCTCGCTGCCACAGTCTGTGCCAAGGCGCACGAGGCGGGCATGCTCAGCGCTGCCAGCAGGCAAAACGCGGCACTGGCTGCCAGCTTGCCGGTTTGCCAAGGGACGCGATTCTGATCGGCTGCGCGCATGAACATGCTTATGTCCAGGCTCTCAATTTTGCCCGGTTCTGCTCTTGAGAAATTGTGTGAAACCAGGATCCGCATAGGCGGCTGGTGGCAGGTCATCTGTTAACAATGCAGCATCAATTTCAGCAATTTCGTTCGCGCGTTTGTCGTTCTGGATCACATTGATCACAACCAGACCCAATACCAGGGCCAGCAGCGGCGCTACGGCCGCTACCCTCTCCCACCAACTCAGATGATCGCCGTCAAAAGTCAGCACTGCAGCCGCGCCGGAGCGCGTAACGCTGCTGGCTGTCCGGACGCCTACCTTGCGCTGGCTCAAAGCACGTGCCCTGGCTGCGCGCAGCCGCTCGCTAATTTCGTAAGGCAATTCGTCCGCCGCATCGGACAGGCGCGCCGCCACTCGCAATCCGAAACGGTCTTGCGCAACCAGATTTTCGTAACGATATGTATCAGTCATAGTGTTATTCCCTTCGCCGTCAATGCCTTGCCAAGGGCCTGGACCGCCCGTGAACAGTGCGTTTTGACACTGCCTTCCGAACAGCCCATGGCTGCAGCTGTTTCTGCCACGTCCATTTCCTCCCAGTAACGCATGAGGAAGGCTTCTCGTTGACGCCCGGGTAGTTCCTGGATCTCACTTTCAATCGCACGCAAGGTTTGTGCCCGTTGTGCCGATGTCTCGGGACTTTCGGCTTGGTCCGACTCTGTTTGACTGTTCAGAGTGCTCAGGAGATCAAATTCTCCCTCTTCACCCTCAGATTCAAAATCACTCAGATTGGAAAACAGCGTGTTCCTGGTTTTTTGGCGTCGAAACCAATCCAAAGTGCAATTTGACAATATTCGCTGGAACAGCATCGGCAATTCCGCCGCCGGCTTGTGGCCATAGTGCTCAGCGAGCTTCATCATGCTGTCCTGCACGATGTCAAGTGCCGATTCCTCGTTGCGAACGTGGTACACCGACCGCTTGAAGGCGCGCTTTTCCACGCTCTTCAGAAAATCAGAAAGTTCCAGTTCGGTTGCCAAGAGGTGCTTACTTTACGGTGCGGCGGGTGGATTGGCGGGGATTATGGCATTTGGATTGAACTATTCCGTCAGGTCTTGCCAGTGTCGGCGATGGCAGTGCCATAATGCGGCCTGCAAATCAAAAGGCAAACGGGTCATGGTCCGGCGCAAGAATCATTGCGCCTATGGCTTTGGCTCTAAGTTCCGACGCGACGCCACAAGTGTTTGCGAAGGGGCACCCAAGGACTTTCGTCAGAGAAATTCGCAAAGGTTGATCATGAAAATATCAAAAGCTGAAATCGTTTCGGCTGTCACAGCAACAGGCACCGGAAAAACGCTCACGCCAGCATCGGATGAACAGGATCTGCGAGGCGCAGAAATACTCGTCAAGGCTCTGCAGGCAGAGGGCGTCAAATTCATCTGGGGCTACCCGGGCGGAGCTGTGCTGCACATCTACGATGCTTTTTACAAACAGAGCACGATAAAGCACATTTTGGTGCGCCATGAGCAGGCGGCCGTGCATGCTGCGGACGGTTACGCGCGAGCCACCGGCGAGGTTGGTGTTGCACTGGTTACTTCGGGGCCGGGCGTCACGAATGCCGTCACGGGCATAGCGACCGCCTACATGGACAGCATCCCGATGGTAATTGTGACTGGGCAGGTCCCGACGCACGCGATCGGGCTGGACGCTTTTCAGGAGTGTGACGCGGTTGGCATCACACGCCCGGTCGTTAAGCACAATTTTCTTGTCAAGGATGCGCGGGATCTGGCTGAGACCATGAAAAAGGCGTTCCATATTGCGCGCAGCGGCCGGCCTGGCCCAGTCGTCGTGGACATTCCAAAGGACGTTTCCTTCAAGCGGGTGCCATATTCAGGTTATCCCGAAAGTGTGGAAATGCGTTCCTACAACCCGGTTCGCAAAGGCCATGGCGGACAGATTCGCAAGGCTTTGCAACTGCTTCTGGCTGCTAAACGGCCCTATGTGTACACCGGGGGCGGTGTAATTTTGAGCAACGCCTCAGCTGAGTTGCGAACGCTCGTGGACACTCTGGGCTATCCCTGCACCAATACCCTGATGGGCCTGGGTGCCTACCCGGCAAGCGACCGCAAGTTTCTCGGCATGCTTGGTATGCATGGTACGGTGGAAGCCAACAACGCGATGCAAAGCTGCGATGTCCTGCTCGCCGTGGGTGCGCGTTTTGACGACCGCGTCATCGGCAACCCCAAGCATTTTGCCCAGAATGAGCGCAAGATCATTCATATCGACATCGACCCGTCGAGCATTTCGAAACGCGTCAAAGTGGATATCCCGATCGTCGGCGACGTCAAGGAAGTGTTGTCAGAGATGATTGCCATGATTCGGGAGGGTTCGATAAGGCCCGACAATCAGGCTCTGGGCGCCTGGTGGGACACCATAGAGACCTGGCGCAAGCGCGACTGCCTGAAATACGATCATGGCAAGAACGATGTGATCAAGCCGCAGTACGTCGTCGAGACGATCTGGAACATGACCAAAGGAGCGGACGCGTATGTCACGTCCGATGTAGGTCAGCACCAGATGTGGGCCGCCCAGTACTATCGCTTTGACGAACCAAGGCGCTGGATCAACTCGGGTGGTCTGGGAACGATGGGTGTCGGCATTCCGTATGCGATGGGAGTCAAGACGGCCAAGCCCGAGAGCGAGGTGTTTTGCATCACGGGCGACGGCTCAGTGCAAATGTGCATCCAGGAACTCTCTACCTGCCTGCAGTACAACACGCCAATCAAGATTGTTTCACTCAACAACCGGTATCTGGGCATGGTTCGACAGTGGCAGGAGGTCGAGTACGAAGGACGCTACAGCCACAGTTATATGGATGCACTGCCGAATTTTGTCAAGCTGGCAGAGGCCTATGGTCATGTGGGCATGCTGATCGAGCGGGCGCAGGACGTCGAGCCGGCTTTGCATGAAGCGCGAAAATTGAAAGACAGGACCGTTTTCATGGACTTCCGCACTGACCCAACAGAAAACGTGTTCCCGATGGTGCGTGCTGGCAGCGGCATTACCGAAATGCTGCTCGGTTCGGAAGATCTTTAATCATGAAACATATCATTGCTGTACTGCTGGAAAACGAACCGGGCGCGCTGTCACGCGTGGTTGGACTGTTCTCGGCGCGTGGCTACAACATCGAGTCGCTAACTGTCGCGCCAACCGAAGATCCAAGCTTGTCGCGCATGACGATTCAGACAGCGGGGTCGGATGAGGTGATCGAGCAGATTACCAAACATTTGAACCGTCTGATAGATGTCGTCAAAGTGGTTGATCTGACCGAAGGAGCCTACACCGAGCGCGAACTGATGATGGTCAAGGTGCGCGCGGTTGGCAAGGAGCGAGAGGAAATGAAACGCATGGCAGACATTTTTCGGGGGCGCATCATCGATGTCACGGAAAAAAGTTACACCATTGAATTGACGGGTAATCAGGACAAGAATGACGCATTTCTCGAAGCCATAGAGCGCGGCGCCATTTTGGAAACGGTGCGTACCGGCCCCAGTGGGATTGGTCGTGGCGAGCGCATTTTGCGAGTTTAATTTTTTACAACGGAGAGAAAAATGAAGGTTTTTTACGACAAGGACTGTGACCTCAGTCTGATCAAAGGAAAAACGGTTGCCATCATTGGCTACGGAAGCCAGGGCCACGCCCACGCCCAGAATCTGAACGACAGCGGCGTCAAGGTGGTAGTAGGTTTGCGCAAGGGTGGTGCCTCATGGGCAAAAGTTGAAAAAGCCGGGTTGCATGTGGCCGAAGTTGGCGCCGCAGTCAAGTCTGCCGATGTCGTCATGATTCTTTTACCCGACGAGCAGATCGGTTCGGTCTATAGCAACGACATTGAACCTAACATCAAGCAGGGTGCTTCCCTTGTTTTTGCGCACGGCTTCAATATTCACTACGGCCTGGTGACGCCCCGCGCTGATCTGGATGTCTGGATGGTGGCGCCCAAGGCACCCGGCCACACCGTACGCGGCACGTACGTTCAAGGAGGTGGTGTGCCGCAGTTGATTGCCATTCATCAGGACAAGTCCGGCCGCACGCGCGATCTGGCGTTGAGCTATGCCATGGCCAATGGTGGTGGCAAGGCCGGCATCATCGAAACCAGTTTCCGCGAGGAAACGGAGACCGACCTGTTCGGCGAGCAAGCCGTCCTGTGTGGCGGTACGGTTGAACTGATCAAAGCTGGTTTTGAAACTCTGACCGAAGCTGGTTATGCGCCAGAGATGGCCTACTTTGAGTGCCTGCACGAGCTCAAATTGATTGTTGACATGATTTACGAAGGCGGCATCGCCAACATGAATTACTCGATTTCCAACAATGCCGAATATGGCGAATACGTGACCGGGCCGAAGATCATTACCGCTGCCACCAAAGAAGCCATGCGCAAGTGCCTGAAGGACATTCAGAGCGGCGAGTACGCCAAGAGCTTCATTCTCGAAAACAAGGCAGGCGCACCAACATTGCTCAGTCGTCGTCGCTTGATGTCGGAACACCAGATTGAACAGGTGGGTGAAAAGCTGAGGGCCATGATGCCATGGATCAAGAAGAACAAGCTGGTTGACCAGACGCGCAACTAGGGCGGCAAACCACTGATGCAAAGGCCACTTCGGTGGCCTTTGTTACTATGGGCGCCGGAGGGAAATTCTATGCAGGATGAGAAAGAGGCGGATTTCACAGAGAGCGGCAGTGTGGTCGTCACGAAGCGCCGCAAGGGCATTTATGTGTTGCCCAATCTGTTTACGTTGGCGGCTCTTTTTGGCGGGTTTTATGCCATTGTGATGGCCATCAATGGCCGCTTTGATCTGGCTGCTGTAGGTGTTTTTTGGGCTATGGTGCTCGACAGTCTGGATGGTCGTGTGGCACGCATGACCAATACGCAAAGTGCCTTCGGTGAGCAGATGGATTCGCTCTCGGACATGGTTTCATTTGGCGCTGCACCAGCGATTATTTCCTATGTCTGGGCCTTGCAAGGTCTGGGCCGCTGGGGTTGGATAGCCGCCTTTGTTTATTGCGCCTGCGCGGCACTGCGTCTGGCACGATTCAACGTCAATACCGGGGTCGTGGACAAAAGGTATTTTCAGGGCTTGCCGTCTCCGGCTGCAGCGGCGCTGGTCGCTGGTTTTATCTGGGTCGCGACAGATCTGGGCGTCAAGGGTCCGACTGTGGCCTGGCCGACTTTCACTCTGGCCCTGTACGCCGGCTTGAGCATGGTGACCAATGTTCCGTTTTACAGTTTCAAGGATGTGCACATGAAAAAAAGTGTGCCTTTTGTGGTGATTGTTCTGATTGCTCTGGGCATTGCCGTCATCAACATTGATCCACCCATTGTGATGTTTGGCTTGTTCGTAGCCTATGGCGTGAGCGGTTACCTGATTTATGCATGGCGCAAGGCGAAAGGCCAGCAAACCAGCGTCATCAGCACTTCGACGGACGAACCCGATGAACGAGGCTTGCACAAGTGAGGCAGAACCAGGAACTTGTGGTACATTGACGCGATGAAAAGCATTTCGCTAGCACTACTGCTAACGCCACACGGGCGGAGTTGGTAGCGCACGCGCTTACCCAAACCACAAGCCCGCATGCAACCGCAGCGGGCTTTTTGTTTTTTTGGACTGCAATGTTAACGATGACCGGAGAAACCAGATGAGCGACAAATTAATTATTTTCGATACGACCTTGCGTGACGGAGAGCAGTCGCCTGGTGCCTCCATGAACAAGGACGAAAAATTGCGCATTGCCCGCCAACTTGAGCGCCTCAAGGTGGATGTCATTGAAGCCGGTTTTGCTGCCAGTTCCAACGGCGATTTCGATGCTGTGCAGTGCATTGCGAAGGCGATCAAGGACTCCACCGTGTGCTCGCTGTCGCGCGCCAATGACCGGGATATTTCGCGTGCTGCTGAGGCGCTTCAAGGTGCCAACCGTGCGCGTATCCACACCTTCATTGCAACATCTGCGTTGCACATGGAGAAGAAACTGCGCATGTCGCCAGACCAGGTGTTTGAGCAAGCCAAGCTGGCGGTTCGCTTTGCCCGCAATCTGGTTCCTGATGTTGAGTTCAGCCCCGAAGATGCTTACCGCAGCGATGTCGACTTTCTGTGCCGGATCATTGAAGCCGTGATCAACGAAGGCGCCACCACCATCAACGTGCCCGATACCGTCGGTTACGCCATACCGGAGTTGTACGGCAACTTCATCAAGAATCTGCGAGAGCGGGTTCCCAATTCAGACAAAGCGGTCTGGTCTGTGCATTGTCACAACGATCTGGGCATGGCTGTCGCTAATTCCCTGGCTGGCGTGAAGATCGGCGGTGCGCGTCAGGTTGAGTGCACCATCAACGGACTGGGTGAACGGGCTGGCAATTGCAGCCTCGAAGAGGTGGTCATGGCGATCAAGACGCGCCGTGATTATTTCGGTCTGGACCTTGGCATTGATACCAGGCACATTCTGGCGGCCAGTCGCATGGTCAGTCAGACCACAGGCTTCGTCGTGCAACCGAACAAGGCGGTCGTGGGTGCGAATGCCTTTGCGCACGCCTCCGGCATTCATCAAGACGGTGTTCTCAAGGCGCGCGACACTTACGAAATCATGCGGGCCGAGGACGTTGGCTGGAGCAACAACAAGATCATCCTCGGCAAACTCAGCGGTCGCAATGCCTTCAAGCAGCGCTTGCTGGAGTTGGGAGTTCAGATGGAAGCAGAGGCGGACATCAACACTGCCTTCGCCAGATTCAAGGAACTCGCCGACCGCAAAAGCGAGATTTTTGATGAGGACATTCTGGCCCTGGTCAATGACGAAGCTGTTTCGAATGAGAACGAACAGTACCGCTTTGTTTCGCTTTCGCAGCACAGTGAAACCGGCGAACGCCCACAGGCCAGCATTGTGTTCACTGTCGCCGGCAAAGAGGTCAAGAGTGCTTCCGATGGTGATGGCCCGGTCGATGCGTCCCTCAAGGCTATCGAAGCCCAGGTAAAGAGCGGCGCAGAGATGGTGCTCTATTCAGTCAACGCAATCAGCGGCTCGACGGAAAGCCAGGGTGAGGTTACGGTGCGACTGCAAAACAGCGGTCGCGTGGTCAACGGTGTCGGTTCGGATCCTGACATCATCGTTGCTTCCGCCAAGGCCTACTTGAGCGCACTCAACAAGCTGCAAAGCAAAGCCGATCGGGTGGCGGCTCAAGGGTAGTCAGTCGAAGCAGCCGTTTTCTTCGTGAAGAAAGTGACGCAACTGATTGATCTTGTGGGTTTTTTTGTATAAACTCGCCGCAATGAATTGCCAATCAAGTTGCCGTTAGGAATATCTTGCTTCGATCCTCGCTTTTCTCCGCCCTGACCGTGCTGGTGCTTGCGCTTTCTTTGCCGCAGGCGAGGGCGGACGAAAATCAGCGCACTGGAGCAAAGCCCGCAGGCAAGACTGTTGTTAAACACCGGACTGTGAAGCCGGTTGTCGCAAGCAAGCGCAAGCCGGTGCTGCGCGTGGCGGCAGCACCGCTAAAACCCTCCTTCGGCCAAATGGCTGGCTTGCATCAGGGGCATGACACGCTGGCACTGAGGTCGAGTGTTGCATTGGTGATCGATCAGGACACCAATGAAGTGCTCTTCAGCAAGAACGACAAGGCCGTATTGCCGATTGCTTCGCTCACGAAATTGATGACAGGCTTGGTCGTAAGCGAGGCAAGACTGCCGATGGATGAGTTCATCACGATTTCGCAGTCCGACGTTGATACCGAAAAGGGCAGCACATCGCGTCTCAAGGTGGGTACTGTTTTGAGCCGGGGTGAACTGCTGCATCTGGCTTTGATGTCAAGTGAAAACCGTGCTGCGCATGCATTGGGGCGCAGCTATCCGGGTGGATTGCCGGTCTTTGTCGGGCTGATGAATGCCAAGGCCAGATTGATTGGAATGAACGACACGAACTACGAGGAGCCGACCGGGCTTTCCAGCAAGAATCAGTCGAGTGCGCGTGATCTGGTCAAACTGGTGAATATTGCCTACGGCGATCCGACTTTGCGCGAATTGTCCACCTCGCCCGAGCATCAGGTTGCGGTCGGCAACAGGACGCTACAGTACAGAAACACGAATCGCCTCGTCAAGAATCCATCATGGGATATTGGCCTGCAAAAGACCGGCTATATTTCCGAAGCAGGGCAGTGCTTGGTGATGCAGGCCAAAGTGGCCGGGCGTAAGCTGATCATGGTTTTCCTGGACTCTGCCGGGAAACTCAGCCGTATCGGCGATGCGGAACGGGTCAGGCGATGGGTTGAGTCATCACCTTCCATGCTGCCACAGCCCGTGCCCGTTACGGCCACTGTTGTGAGTCAGTCGGTCGCCGGAAAAATCAAGGGCTAGACTCGGCGCAGGCTGTCATCTTTTGTAGCCCAAAGTAGCCGAAATTTCACGTGCTGCGGCTTGCAGCTTGGGCAGCCAGGCTTCTTCCAATCGACTGGCTGGCGCAGAAATTGACAGGCCGGCTACCAGCGTGCCCTGGTCGTCGTAGATGCCGGCAGCCATGCAACGAACGCCCAGTTCGAGCTCTTCGTTGTCATGCGCGTTCCCGTGCTGGCGTACCCTTGACAACTCGCGCTCCAGTGCCGGGAGCTGGGTCAGACTGTTCTTTGTGTGGCCGCTCAAACCTGTTCGGGTAGCGTACGCGCGAACTCTCTGCGGATCGTCGGCTGCCAGAAACAGCTTGCCCACAGAAGTCAGGTGCAGCGGCGCACGTCCGCCTATGGCCCGCACCACCTGCATGCCGGAGCGTTCGCTGTAGGTGCGCTCAATGTAGACAATTTCGTCCCCCTGGCGCATGCTGAGATTGACCGGCTGCTGAATCAACTTGTGCAACTCGCGCATCGGAGCCAGCGCAGCGTCCCGCACATTCAGTCGACCCTTGACCAGGTTACCCAACTCCAGCAGGCGCATGCCAAGCCGATAGCTGCCAGGCTGTGGATGTTCGACGAAACGCCCGGTGGCCAGGTCATTGAGCAATCGGTGCGTGGTCGACAGGTGCAGACCGGATTTTTCGCTGATTTCCTTGAGTGAAATCGCTTCCTCTCGCGATGCCAGTACATCAATCAAGGTGAACATGCGTTCAATGACTTGAACGGTAGGCGTGCCGCCACTACCTGAATCGTCTTTTCTCATGGGTGCTCCTGATCTGCTGAGTTCCGATTTTATCTTGTGAAAATTATGCTTCGGGTTTGTGCGGATCAAATTGGTATGTCGACAGTCCATTGACCGTCAACCAGATACTCTGCCGGGCGAAATCTTCCCTTGTAGTTCATCTTGCGGCTGTCAGCGACCCAGTAGCCCAGGTAGGCATAAGGTAGCCGCAAGGTCTTTGCCTGTGCGATTTCCCAGAGCACGCCGTACGTGCCAAAGCTGTTGTTCGGCTCAGGTTCAAAAAACGTATACACGCAAGAAATCCCCTCATCCAGCAGGTCGAGTATCGATACCATTTTCAAAGCCCCCACGCTGCCGTCGGCCAGCGTTTCGCGAAACTCTACCAGGCGCGAATTGACCCGGCTTTGCAGCAGGAACTGCGTGTACTGGTTGACACTGTCCTGATCCATGCCGCCGCCCGCATGTCGAGTGTTCTGGTAGCGCAGATACAGTGCATAGTGCTCTTCCAGAAAGCAGAGCTTCATGATCCGGGCTTGCAATCCGCTATGTGCGCGCCAAGCGCGGCGTTGGCTGCGATCTGGCCGAAACGCGTTGACGGGAATGCGGATTGGAACGCAACTACGACAGGTGTCGCAGTACGGGCGGTACGTGAACATGCCACTGCGTCTGAAACCTGCGTTGACCAGTTCCGAGTAAGTACTGGAGTTGATCAGGTGGCTCGGTGTCGCCACTTGGGAGCGTGCCAGTCTTTCCGGCAGATAGCTGCAGGAGTAGGGCGCGGTACTGTAAAACTGCAGCGCTTGCAGCGGCAGATCATTGAGGTCAGTCACATCGCTGGTGAGTGGGGTGAATCAACTCATGCCAGTATAGGGGCTCAAATTTCCAGTCAGGCGGGCAGGCGGTCTGCGCCGAGGTCATCTGTTCAATAAATGCCGAACGCGAAACTTCGCGGGCACCCAATGAGGCCAAGTGTGAGGTTTTTTGCTGGCAATCGATTTGTGGGATGCCGTGGCGCCGGCAAAAACAGATCAAGGCGGCCAGTGCGATCTTGGAAGCGTCATTGGCGCAACTGAACATGGATTCGCCAAATACAGCTTTACCCAAGGCAACGCAATACAGCCCACCAACGAGCTGGCCGTGAATCCAGGTTTCCACGCTATGTGCATAACCGGCACGGTGCAGCGCGCCATACGCTGCAACCATGTCCGGCAGGATCCAGGTGCCGCTTTGACCAGCGCGCGCTCTTGTCGCACAGGCCCGGATGACCTGGTCAAAGGCAGAGTCGATCCGAACTTCACAACCATTGGTGCTGCCGAACTTGCGCAACGACTTCTCGAAGGAACGGTGCAGATGAAATGCCTCAACCGGCAGCACCATTCTGGGGTCTGGGCTCCACCAGAGCACAGGTTGATCCTTGCTGAACCAGGGAAACACGCCCAGGCTGTAGGCGCGGCGCAAGGTCTCGACATCGAGTACACCACCTGCAGCAAGCAAGCCGGGTGCTGGCGAGTCGGCACCCCAGGTTTGGTTCACTGGCGGGAAGTCTTGACCCGGATTGAGCCAGGCCAGTGGTGGGGGTGCAGGCAGCATGCACCGAATGTAATCCATGGTGTCAGCCGCTACAATATGGACACGTCGGGGCGTAGCGCAGCCTGGTAGCGCATCTGGTTTGGGACCAGAGGGTCG